>NZ_MAPV01000194.1 GCF_001700505.1 Streptomyces mutomycini | reverse complement strand
GGGGAGGGAGTTCTCCGGCGTGGCGGCGGGGGCGAAGCGGTCCGCTGCGAAAGGGCGGCCCGGTCCGGGCAGCTCGCCGGTCGTCAGCACGTGGGCCATCACGTCGCCGGTGACGGGGGTCAGCAGCACTCCGTTGCGGTGGTGCCCGGTGGCGAGATGCAGGCCGGGCAGCGCGGTGGGGCCCAGCAGCGGTGCGTTGTCCGGTGAGGCGGGCCGCAGACCGGCCCTGGTCTCCGTCAGCGGCAGCTCGGTGATGCCGGGCACCAGCTCATGGGCGTCACGCAGCAGCTCGTACACCCCGCCCGCGGTGACCGTGGTGTCCCAGCCCAGCTCCTCGGTGGTCGCGCCGACCACCAGCTCACCGTTGGCACGCGGCACCAGGTAGACCTGGCTGCCGCGCACGACCGCCCGTACCGTCCGGCTGAGGAAGGGGGCGTACGCGGCAGGCACGGTCAGCCGGAGCACCTGCCCCTTGACCGGACGCACCGGGGGTACGACCGCACCGGGCAGTCCCTCCAGCCGACCGCTGAGGCTGCCTCCGGCGAGTACCACCTGGCCGGCCGTCAGCTCCGTACCCTCCCGGAGGACCGCTCCCGTGGCACGGCCGCCCGTGACGGAGAGCCGCCGGACCCAGTCCCGCCGGAAGGCCACCCCGGCGCGCTCGCACGCGGTGACCAGAGCCGAGGCCAGCCGCCTGGGGTCCACCTGGTGGTCGCCGTCGACCCGCAGTCCGCCGCGTACGCCGGGGGCGAGCATCGGCTCCAGACGGCGGCACTCGCGGCCGCTGAGCCACTCCGACTCCAGCCCCGAACGCTGCTGCAGGGCGTGCAGTTCGCGCAGGTGCGCACGGTCGTCGGAGTCCAGAGCGACGGACAGGGTGCCGCAGGCGCGGAAGCCGGTCCCCTGCCCGCTCGCCTCCTCCAGCTCGGCCACGAAGGCCGGATAGCGGGCGGCCGAGGCCAGGTTGAGGCCGAGCAGTGTCTGCTCGCCGTAGTGGAGTTCTGTGACGGCGGCGAGCATCCCGGCCGCGACCCGGGCGGCCCCACCGCCCGGTTCGGGATCGGCCAGCGTCGTGGTCAGGCCCTGCTGGGCCGACCGCCAGGCGGTCACCAGGCCGATGATGCCGCCCCCGACGACCAGCACGTCGGAACCGTCTGCGGAGATGCGCATGGGCGTCCAGCCCCTCCCTTCGCCGGCATGACCCGGATCAGGTTCGTACGGTCGGAGGCCGGTCAGCCTCCCTCTCAGCCCGGTGCGTCCGGGCTCCCGCGAGTGTCTTACGGTGGCCAGCCTAGCCCCACCGCCCGCAGCCAGTAAGGGAGCAGCCGCCGTGGCACGTTCACTCGACGGACTCGTCCTCGCGCCGGTCGCCGACCAGGCTCCCGGCCAGGTAGGGACCCGGACCCGCTTCGAATACCACGAGCGGGACGGCCGGATATGGGCCGAGTACGCGGGCGGCGACGTCGTCCGGGGCCATCTCGTCGGCACTCGGCGGGCGGACCACCTGGACTTCAGGTACGTCCAGTTGAAGCAGGACGGGGCCACCTCGTCCGGGCACTGCCTCTCGACGGTCACCGAGCTGCCCGACGGCCGGGTCCGCCTGGACGAGACGTGGGAGTGGGAGTCGCAGGAGGGCAGCGGGACGAGCGTGGTGGAAGAGCTCTTGAACTGACGTCATGTCACGTGATTAGGGTGGACGGGTGAGCGAGCAGACGCAGGACCCGGCAGGAGGACACCGGCCGCACGGTGTCGTCATCGTGGGCGCCGGCATGGCCGGCGTGCAGACGGCCGTCGCCCTGCGGGAACAGGGCTTCGCGGGACCGGTCACGCTGGTCGGTGCCGAACCGCACCAGCCGTACGACCGGCCGCCCCTGTCCAAGGCCGTGCTGCTCGGCAAGGCCGAGGACTCAGCCTTCGACGTCGACTTCGAGGAGCTGGACATCACCCTGCGCCTCGGGCTCGACGTGACGGGCCTGCGTGCCGGGGCGCACGAGCTGGACACCCTGGAAGGGCCCGTCGCCTACGAGGTGCTGGTCCTCGCCACCGGAGCGGAACCCGTCGCGCTGCCCGGCACCGAGGGGGTGCCCGGCGTCCATCTGCTGCGCACCCTGGACGACGCCGCACGGCTGCGGCCCGTCCTGGAGCGGCAGCACGACGTGGTCGTGGTCGGAGCGGGCTGGATCGGCGCCGAGTTCGCCACCGCGGCCCGCGCCGCCGGCTGCGCGGTCACCGTCGTCGAGGCCGCGGACCGCCCCCTCGCGGGCACGATGCCCGCCGAGGTCGCCGCTCCGATGGCGGCCTGGTACGCCGAGAGCGGAGCCGAACTCCTCACCGGCGTTCAGGTCGCACGCGTCGAACAGGGCGCCGTCCATCTGACGGACGGCCGGGTCATCCCCGCCGGAGCGGTGGTCGTGGGCATCGGCGCCCGGCCCGCCACCGCGTGGCTCGCGGGCTCGGGCATCGCGCTCGGCCCGGACGGCTCGGTCACCGCGGACAGCTCGCTGCGCACCTCGCTGCCCGATGTCTACGCGGTCGGCGACTGCGCGTCGTTCCCCTCGGCCCGCTACGGTGAGCGGCTGCTGGTCCACCACTGGGACAACGCCCTCCAGGGGCCCCGGGCGGTCGCCGCCGCCCTCGCGGGCGGTGCGGCCGGGACGTACGACCCGGTGCCCTACTTCTGGTCGGAGCAGTTCGGGCGCTTCGTGCAGTACGCGGGCCGTCACGCCGGAGCCGACACGCTGCTGTGGCGCGGCGACCCGGGGGACCCGTCCTGGACGGTCTGCTGGCTGAGGCAGGGGGTCCTGGTCGCCGTGCTGGCCGTGAGCCGGCCGCGCGACCTGGCGCAGGGGCGCAGGCTCGTCGAAGCCGGGGCGCGGATCGACCCGGTGCGGGCAGCCGACTCCTCCGTACCGCTGAAATCGACGGCTCTCCCGGAGCCGTGACGGCCCCGTACGGGCGGCCCGGGTACCGACTGCCGGTCCGGGATGGCACGCTTGTCCCTGTGACCGAGATTGACGCAAAGATCGATGCTCTCGTCCCCGCCTGGCTCCACCTCCCCGACATCGCGGAAATGCTCGATGTCGAGGTGACGCGTGTACGGCAGCTGGTCAAGGATGGCCAGCTCATCGCCGTACGACGTGGTGAGAACCGGGCGCTCCAGGTGCCTGCCGCCTTCATCGACGGCGACAAGGTGGTCAAGGGTCTCGCAGGGACCCTGACGCTCCTGAGGGACGACGGCTACAACGACGAAGAGATGCTGGACTGGCTCTTCACCCCCGACCCGAGCCTGCCCGGAACCCCCGCGCAGGCCCTGAGCGAGAATCGCGGTACGGAGGTGAAGCGCCGGGCCCAGGCGCTTGCCGTCTGACCGGACGACCGTGAGCGGAGTGCGGGCCGTGGCACACACGGCCCGCACTCCGCCGTTATCCGCCGGCACGGCGGCCCGCCGGCCCACGGCGGTTTCGTCGCCGCGCCGGTGACCCATCCACACACCGACGGGGGAAACGAACACCATGTCCACGCCTCGCACCCTGCTTTCCGGCGCCCGGCTCTACCTGTGCACGGACGCCCGCAAGCGGCAGGGTGATCTCCCCGAGTTCCTCGACGCCGTGCTGGCCGGCGGTGTGGACATCGTGCAGCTGCGGGACAAGGGCATGGAGGCGGCCGAGGAACTCGAACACCTCGCCGTGTTCGCCGACGCCTGCAAGCGCCACGGGGCGCTCCTCGCGGTGAACGACCGTGCCGACGTCGCCCATGCCATCGGCTCCGACGTGCTCCACCTCGGGCAGGGCGATCTGCCCGTACCCGCCGCCCGCGCCCTCATCGGCGACGACATGGTGATCGGCCGCTCCACCCACGCCGAGGCGGAGGTCGACGCGGCCGCCGCGGCGGAGGGCGTCGACTACTTCTGCACGGGCCCCTGCTGGCCCACCCCCACCAAGCCCGGCCGGCACGCCCCCGGCCTCGGCCTCGTGCGCCACGCCGCCTCGCTCGGCACGGCACGTCCGTGGTTCGCCATCGGCGGGATCGACGCCGGCAATCTGGACGAGGTGCTGGACGCCGGCGCGCGTCGCGTCGTCGTCGTACGGGCGATCACCGAGGCGGCGGACCCCGCCGAAGCGGCCGCGTCGCTCGCTCGGCGCATCCGGGAACGCGCCGCCTGAACCGTGGGCCGTCCGGCGGTCACGGGCGAATCGCCGCGTGGCGTCGGACCCGGGGCACCGCAGGGCGGAGGGGCGTCATGCCGAGGTGTCCGAAGGGTGGACGAAATTCACCGCATCACGGGCAATTCGGCTTCTCTGGTTGGGGTACGGCCGGGCCCTGGTTAACCTCCCAGTATGGCCCTTGGTACACCTTCCACCAGGACGGATCACGCACGCACCGTGCGTGATGTGCTGGCGACCGGCGAGACCTCGTACTCGTTCGAATTCTGGGCGCCCAAGACCGAGAAGGGCGAGCGCAATCTCTGGAACGCCCTGCGCCGGGTCGAGGCGGTGGCCCCGAGCTTCGTCTCCGTGACGTACGGCGCCGGTGGTTCCACCCGTGCCGGGACGGTCCGGGCGACGGAGCAGATCGCGGCGGACTCCACACTCACCCCGGTCGCGCACCTCACCGCCGTCGACCACTCCGTCGCCGAGCTGCGCAACATGGTGGGTCAGTACGCCGACGCGGGAATCCGCAACATCCTCGCGGTGCGCGGGGACCCGCCCGGCGACCCGATGGGGGAGTGGGTCGAGCACCCGAAGGGTGTGCGGTACGCGGCGGACCTCGTCCGGCTGATCAAGGAGGCCGGGGATTTCTGCGTCGGCGTCGCGGCATTTCCCGAAATGCATCCGCGCTCTGCCGACTGGGACTCCGACATCGGTCATTTCGTGGACAAGTGCCGCGCCGGTGCCGACTATGCGATCACCCAGATGTTCTTCCACCCGGAAAGCTATCTGCAGATGCGTGACCGGGTGGTCGCTGCGGGTTGCGAAACCCCGGTCATTCCCGAAGTGATGCCGCTCACCAGCGTGAAACAACTGGAGAGATTCGCGCAGCTCAGCAACGCGTCCCTGCCTTCCACGCTGAAAGAGCGCATCCTCGCCGCCAAGGACGACCCAGCCGCTGTACGCTCCATTGGCATCGAGTTCGCCACGGAGTTCTGCGCGAAACTGCTCTCCGAGGGTGTCCCGGGGCTGCACTTCATCACGCTCAACAACTCGACGGCGACACTCGAGATCTACGAGAATCTCGGACTGCACAAGCAGTCGTGACCGGCCGTACCCGCCACCAACCGGGGCGGTGGCCGTAGGAGGGGGCGGGCGTGGGCTGGACGGTCCTCTACATCGCATTCGGCATAGTGGCGCTGTGGCTGCTGGGCGAGGTGCTCCTGCAGTACAAGGCGCGCCTGCGCTGGCGGCTGCTCGCCTTCGGGGGTTTCCTCTGCGTGGTCCTGGGTGTCCTGATCCCCTCCGTGCTGGTGATCGCCCTCGGGGCGATCGCCTTCGCGACGGGACAGACCTATGTGACGCTGTCCTTCCGGCGCGGCTTCTCGACCGGGTGGGCCATAGGCGGCAGCCCCGGTGAGAGCCGCCGCCGTCGCGGAGGCGGCCCGGGCAGCCCGAAGCCCGTGCTCGAGGTCTCCGGCCTGGAGTACGGCGGGGCCACCCAGCAGGCGGAGGCCGGCCCGGCGGCGGTCTACGCACCGGAGCCGATGCCGGACGACACCGGGCAGTACGGCATCTACACCGACTCCCCGGCCGACGGCGGTGGCCGGCAGGAGCGACAGCACCAGCAGGACCAGCAGCACCAGCAGGGCGAACAACAGCCGCAGTACGCCGCCTACGACCCGTACACCGGCTACCCCGGGCCGTCCGCCCCGGATCAGTACGGCGGCCAGGAGGGCTACCGGCCCCAGGACACCTACCAGGACCAGGGCACCTACGCGGGGCAGGCCGGGCAGTACGACTACGGCACGGACCAGGCTGGTTACGCCGCCTACTCCGCCCCCTACACCGGTACGGACACCACCGCGGGCACCGGTCAGTACGCCGAGCACGACAGCTACGGCAACGGCTACGACCCTTCCTACGGCACCGGAGAGCAGCCCGCGGACCCGTACGCCGGGCAGTACACCGACACCCCGCCGGGCGGGGTCTGGGTTCCGCAGCAGCGCGAGAGCGACCAGTACCCCCCGCTGCCGCCGGAGGCCCCCGTCCAGCCCGCCCCGTACGGCAACGGGTACGACACCGGCCAGAACGAGCAGTACCGCTACTGACCCTGCGGCGGGCGGCGGGCGGCGGGCGGCGGCACGAACCCGCCGCCCGTCGCTCACGCTCCGCCGGCCGGTCACTGCGAGCCGCGGAAGCCGTCACCCTCCACCACGAGTCCGGCGACCAGGGCTCCCGACATCCCCGCGTGGGCCAACCCGCCGCCCGGATGCGACCAGCCGCCCGCCAGATACAGACCCGGCAGCGGGGTGCGGTTCCCGGAGTGCAGAAAGGCGCCCTCCGCCCCGGCCAGGGCCGGAGCCGGCACCGAACCGCCCTGGGCACCGGTGTCGGCCGCGGTCTCGGCCGGCGTACGCACCTCCGCGTGGAGTATCCGCTCACGCAGGCCGGGTACGGCCTCGGAGGCCCGGCCGATCACCGCGTCCGCGAACCGCTCGCGCAGTCCCGCGTCCGTCCAGTCGACCGGACCGTGCGGCGCCACCGTCACCATCAGGGTCACCGCCTCGTGCTCCCCGTCCGGGCGGGTGGCGGGGTCGTCCGGGCGCAGGACCGTCACCGTGGGCAGCTCCGCCGTCCGGCCGCCGAACACCGCGTCCCGCTCCGCGGCCGGGTCGACGGCGTGGACCACGGTGCGGTGCACGGCGCCGGCCTCCCGGCCCCCGCGCAGTGACAGCAGGACGAGGAAGCGGCCCGGGACCAGGGCCCCGTCCGACCTTTCGGGCCTCTCCCGCAGGTCCGGCAGGAGTCCGGGCGCCGGCTGCGCGCCCACGACCACGTGATCGGCCTCCACGCTCCCGCCGTCCGCCAGCTCGATCCCCGCAGCCCGCCCGTCCTTCTCGAACACCCCGACCGCCTCGGCGCCGAAGACGAACTCCACCTTCCGGGCCAGACACCGCTCGTACACCGCCTCGGCCAGCGCGCGCATGCCCCCGGCGACGTACCAGCTGCCGAACGTCTCCTCCATGTAGGGCAGGAGGGCCGCGGCGGCCGGAGCGCGGCGGGGATCGAGACCGTACGACAAGGCGTACCCGTCGAGCAGGGCCGCGAGGCGGGGGTCCGCCAGCTCCCAGGCGCCCACCTCCGCCGGCGTCCGGGCCTGCCGGGCGCCGAGCAGCAGCCTGCGGCGACGCACCGCGGGGTACGGATCGCGGCCCAGCGGCTGCCGGTCCTGTGGCAGCGGCTCCTCCAGCAGCGGCCTGCGCGACCGGTTCCAGGCGACCCCGGCCCGGTCCAGGAATTCCCCCCACCGGGCCCCGGCCCCCTCGCCGAGCGCACCGTCCAGCGC
>NZ_MAPV01000193.1:27932-28072 GCF_001700505.1 Streptomyces mutomycini | reverse complement strand
CGCATTCGCCCACGGGGACCTCGCCACGGCCGTCGGTGCCAACGCCCTGGCTGTCGTCGGATACGCCGTCCTCGCCGCCGTCTGGCTGCTCTGGATGGTCCGTGCGAGCCGGGGCCGGACGCTGCGGATCGGCCTCGCGC
>NZ_MAPV01000193.1:268-27879 GCF_001700505.1 Streptomyces mutomycini | reverse complement strand
GCCGTGAATGACCAGGTAGTGGGACGTGACGACGCCGGATGCGAGCCCTGAGCCCTCCTGCGGATACCATCGAGATGGCTGATCCTGTACCCATCACCGCTTCGGAAGGGGGCCGCTCGCGTGAGTGTGCTCGACGAGATCATTGACGGCGTTCGCGCCGACCTCGCGGAGCGGCAGGCGCGTGTCGGCCTCGACGAGCTCAAGGAACGCGCGGAGCGCGCTCCCCGGGCCAAGGACGGAGTCGCCGCCCTGCGCGGCGAGGGCGTGACCGTCATCTGCGAGGTCAAGCGCTCCAGCCCCTCCAAGGGGGCCCTGGCCGCCATCGCCGACCCGGCCGCGCTCGCCGCGGACTACGAGGCCGGCGGGGCGTCCGTCATCTCGGTCCTCACCGAGGAGCGCCGCTTCGGCGGCTCGCTCGCCGACCTGGAGGCCGTCCGCGCCAAGGTCGACATCCCGGTCCTGCGCAAGGACTTCATCGTCACCTCCTACCAGCTGTGGGAGGCACGTGCCCACGGCGCCGACCTCGCCCTGCTGATCGTCGCCGCCCTCGACCAGGAGGCCCTCGTCTCGCTGATCGAGCGTGCCGAGTCGATCGGCCTGACGCCGCTCGTCGAGGCGCACGACGAGGAGGAGGCGGAGCGCGCGGTGGACGCCGGGGCGAAGATCATCGGTGTCAACGCGCGCAACCTCAAGGACCTCAAGGTCGACCGTTCCACCTTCGAACGCGTCGCTCCCGAGATCCCCGACCACATCGTCAAGGTCGCCGAGTCCGGAGTCCGTGGCCCGCACGACCTCATCGCCTACGCCAACGCCGGCGCGGACGCGGTGCTCGTCGGCGAGTCGCTGGTCACCGGCCGCGACCCCCGGGCCGCCGTCGCCGACCTGGTCGCCGCCGGAGCGCACCCCGCGCTCCGGCACGGACGGGGCTGACCCCGCCCGTGCCCGCCGACCGTCCCAGCGCCCGCATCAGGCCGGGCCTGCGCCCCGCCGGGGCGAGCGCCAGGGACCGGCACGCGCCGTCGGCGCGCGGATGCCGCCCACCCGTCTCCCTCCGCCACCCTCAACCGAGGCGCTGCGCGCCGCCCTTCTGGCACCGCGGCTGCCGCGCCCCCGCCCGGCGTGTGCACGGCCGGCGCGTGCGGTACGTGATCGGCGACGAGCCGGGACAGGTCAACGGCATGCGATGGCCCACGGGGTCCGCGCCGTAGCGAGCCCCGGCCGTCGCCCCCCGCCGTACAGGGGGATCCGCACGCCCCACCGCACCGACCGTCCACCGGTCGGCGCGGCGCTCCGACCACGGCGCATACGGTGACATAACCCGTTGCGATTCAAGGAGCACGTCGCATGTCGTCCGACTTCTTCATCCCGGACCCCGAGGGTCTGATCCCCAGCGCCGAGGGCTACTTCGGCGCGTTCGGTGGCAAGTTCATCCCGGAGGCCCTGGTCGCCGCCGTGGACGAGGTCGCCGTCGAGTACGACAAGGCCAAGGCGGACCCGTCCTTCGCCGCCGAGCTCAACGCGCTGATGGTCGACTACACGGGCCGCCCCAGCGCGCTGACCGAGGTCGCCCGCTTCGCCGAGCACGCCGGGGGCGCCCGCGTCTTCCTCAAGCGCGAGGACCTCAACCACACCGGCTCGCACAAGATCAACAACGTCCTCGGCCAGGCACTCCTCACCAAGCGCATGGGCAAGACCCGCATCATCGCCGAGACCGGAGCCGGCCAGCACGGCGTCGCCACCGCGACCGCCTGCGCCCTCTTCGGCCTCGAGTGCACCATCTACATGGGCGAGATCGACACCGAGCGCCAGGCGCTGAACGTGGCGCGGATGCGGATGCTCGGCGCCGAGGTCGTCGCCGTGAAGTCCGGCTCCAGGACCCTCAAGGACGCCATCAACGAGGCGTTCCGCGACTGGGTCGCCAACGTGGACCGGACCCACTACCTCTTCGGCACGGTCGCCGGGCCGCACCCCTTCCCGGCGATGGTCCGCGACTTCCACCGGGTGATCGGTGTCGAGGCCCGCCGCCAGATCCTGGAGCGCACCGGCCGTCTGCCGGACGCCGCGGTCGCCTGCGTCGGCGGCGGCTCCAACGCCATCGGCCTCTTCCACGCCTTCATCCCGGACGCCGGCGTCCGGCTGATCGGCTGCGAACCCGCCGGGCACGGCGTGGAGACGGGCGAGCACGCGGCGACCCTGACCGCGGGCGAGCCCGGCATCCTGCACGGCTCCCGCAGCTACGTCCTCCAGGACGACGAGGGCCAGATCACCGAGCCGTACTCGATCTCGGCCGGGCTCGACTACCCGGGCATCGGCCCGGAGCACGCCTACCTCAAGGACGTCGGCCGCGGCGAGTACCGCGCGGTCACCGACGACGCCGCCATGCAGGCGCTGCGCCTCCTCTCCCGCACCGAGGGGATCATCCCGGCCATCGAGAGCGCGCACGCGCTCGCCGGGGCCCTGGAGGTCGGGCGGGAGCTCGGCGAGGACGGGCTGATCCTGATCAACCTGTCCGGCCGCGGTGACAAGGACATGGACACGGCAGCCCGCTACTTCGGGCTGTACGACGGTGCCGACGCGGTCGTCGAGGCCGATGTGGCCGACGGAGAGGTGGAGGTCACCAAGTGAGCGGCAACCGAGGACTCCTCGAATCCAGGCTGGCCGAGGCGGCGTCCGAGAACCGGGCGGCGCTCGTCGCCTACCTGCCCGGCGGCTTCCCGACCGTCGACGGCGGCATCGAGGCGGTCAAGGCGGCCGTCGCGGGCGGCGCCGACGTCATCGAGGTGGGGCTCCCGCACAGCGACCCGGTGCTCGACGGACCGGTCATCCAGACCGCCGACGACATCGCGCTGCGCGGCGGACTCAAGATCGCCGACATCATGCGTACGGTCCGCGAGACGCACGAGGCGACGGGCGCGCCGATCCTCGTCATGACGTACTGGAATCCCGTCGACCGGTACGGCGTGGAGCGCTTCACCGCCGAGCTCGCCGAAGCCGGCGGCGCCGGGTGCATCCTGCCCGACCTGCCGGTCCAGGAGTCCGGGCTGTGGAGGGAGCACGCCGAGAAGCACGGCCTCGCCACCGTCTTCGTCGTCGCCCCGAGCAGCAAGGACGCGCGCCTCGCCACCATCACGGCGGCCGGCTCCGGTTTCGTGTACGCCTCCTCGCTGATGGGCGTCACCGGCACCCGCGAATCGGTCGGCGAGCAGGCCCAGGACCTGGTGCGGCGTACCCGCGCCACCACGGACCTCCCGGTCTGCGTGGGCATCGGCGTGTCCACGGCCGAACACGCCCGGCAGGTCGCGGGCTTCGCCGACGGAGTAATCGTCGGCTCGGCCTTCGTCAAGCTGATGCTGGACGCCCCGGACGAGGCCGCCGGTCTCGCCGCCGTCCGCGCGCTGGCGGCCGAACTGGCCGTGGGCGTTCGAAAGCGCTGACAGCGTCCGTCATCCGTACGGGTGGACCTGTGACCGGGGAGGCGCTGACGTGCCTCCCCGGTTCGTTTGCGCGGTGTGAGCGAGAAGAACCGAGACCGAAGCAGAGCCGCACGTGACCGGCTCGTCCAGCAGCGTGAGCAGGACAGGGCGCGGGAGCGCCGCCGCCGCACGCTGATCGTCACGACCGCCGTGGTGGGGGTGCTGGCGCTGGCGGCCGTGATCGGCGTGATCGCCGCCAACGCCGGGAAGAACGACAAGGACAGCGAGGCCGGTCCCGCGGTGACCCCGTCCGGGGCGATGGGGGAGGACGGACTCACCCTCCAGGTCGGGGCGGACGACGCGCCGTCCACGCTCACGATCTGGGAGGACTTCCGCTGCCCGGTCTGCGCCCAGTTCGAGAACGCCTTCCGCGACACCATCGCGGAGCTCGCGGACAGCGGTCAGCTCAAGGTGGAGTACCACCTGGCCACGATCATCGACGGCAACGTCGGCGGCACCGGGTCGGTGCGCGCCGCCAACGCGGCCGCCTGCGCCCAGGACGTCGGCAAGTTCGCCCCCTATCACGACGTCCTCTTCCGGAATCAGCCCGCGGAGACCGACGACGCCTTCGGCGACAACAGCAAGCTGATCGAGCTGGCCGGCACCGTGGAAGGCCTGGACACCCCCGCCTTCCGCAGCTGTGTGGAGGACGGCACGCACGACAGCTGGGTCGAGAAGTCGAACAAGGCGTTCACCGAGGGCGGCTTCGAGGGCACGCCGACAGCGCTGCTCAACGGCGAGTCCGTCTTCCCGAAGAAGGGGGATGAGCAGATCTCCGTGGCCAACCTCAAGAAGTGGGTGGCCGACGCGAACAAGGGCAAGAAGCCCGGCACGGTCGGAGCGACACCCTCTCCCTGAGGTGGTCCGGCCGGACCCCGTTACCCAGAAGTTGCCGGACGGCTTGCCGTACGTCCCGTCCGGCAGGGTAGCGTCGACCCCGTCATGAACCTTGCCTTCATTCCCAGCCCGTCGACCGGCGTGATCGAGCTCGGCCCGATCCCGCTCCGCGGCTACGCGTTCTGCATCATCATCGGTGTCTTCGTCGCCGTCTGGTTCGGCAACAAGCGCTGGATCGCCAGAGGCGGCAAAGCCGGCACCGTCGCCGACATCGCCGTCTGGGCCGTGCCCTTCGGCCTGGTCGGCGGGCGGCTCTACCACGTCATCACCGACTACCAGCTGTACTTCAGCGACGGTGAGAACTGGGTGGACGCCTTCAAGATCTGGGAGGGCGGCCTCGGCATCTGGGGCGCGGTCGCGCTCGGCGCGGTCGGTGCCTGGATCGGCTGCCGCCGCCGTGGCATCCCGCTCCCGGCCTGGGCCGACGCCCTGGCCCCCGGCCTCGCCTTCGCCCAGGCGATCGGCCGCTGGGGCAACTGGTTCAACCAGGAGCTGTACGGCAAGCCGACGGATCTGCCCTGGGCGCTGGAGATCAGCGAGGGCACGAACCGGGTCGCGGGCACCTACCACCCGACGTTCCTCTACGAGTCCCTGTGGTGCGTCGGGGCCGCGCTCCTGGTCATCTGGGCCGACCGGCGCTTCAAGCTCGGACACGGCCGGGCCTTCGCCCTGTACGTCGCCGCTTACTGCGCGGGCCGCGGATGGATCGAGTACATGCGCGTCGACGAGGCGCACCACGTGCTGGGCCTCCGCCTCAACGTGTGGACCGCGATCGGCGTGTTCGTGCTCGCGGTGACCTACTTCGTGATCTCGGCTAGGATCCGCCCGGGCCGCGAGGAGATCGTCGAGCCCGACCTGTCCCAGGACGCCGCGAAGGCGGACCCCGCCGAAGGCACCACTGACGACGACGCCGCGTCCGACGACACGCTCACCGGCCAGGACCCCGACGCCCCCGCGTCCGGGACCGAGGACGACGGGGCGGCCCAGCAGAAGGCCGACCGGAGCTGACCCACCACGACGGCCGAAGGGGCCGCCGGACCACAGGTCCGGCGGCCCCTTCGTGCGTCCCGCGGCACGCGGAACCGGCCGTGATCCGCGGAGGCCGGCCGGGCCGGGGAGCCCGTGACCGGCCGGCGGGCACCGCCGTCCCATCGGATCAGCGCCGTCGCGCCAGCGCGAGCACGCGCTCCGCGGTCGCCACCACCGCCGCGTCGACGAACCTTCCGTCCGGCAGGGCCTGCGCCCCCGCCTCGGTCCGGGACGCCTCCAGGATCTCCTGTGCCGCCTCGACCTCGCGCGACGTCGGCCGGAACGCCCGCTCGATCACCGGCAGCTGCCGGGGGTGGATGGCCGCCCGGCCGAGCAGACCGAGATCCCTCCCGTGCGCGCAGGACGACCGCAGACCGGACAGGTCCCGGACGTCGGGATACACCGACATCACGGGCGGGTCGAGACCGGCCGCCCGGGCGGCGGTCACCACACGGCTGCGCGGCCAGTCGAGACCGGCATCGTCCCGCACCCCCAGGTCGGCCCGGAGATCCGCCTCGCCCAGCGCGACACCCCGCACGGCGTGATGCGACCCCGCGATCGAGTACGCGTGCTCGATCGCCAGAGCCGACTCCAGCAGTGGATACAGCGGCACACCGGGCGCCAGAGCCGCCACATGCTGCACGGACGCCGCATGGGTGATCTTGGGGAGCCGCATCCCGGACAGCCCCGGCAGCCCCGCCAGCGCCTTCACATCGTCCTCGCCGTGGACCCGGACATGGACCGGAACCGCACTCGCGTCCACCACGACCGGATCCGAGAGGAGCTCCGCCGTCGCCGTGCGCGCGTACACCTTCCGGTCCGGGGCCACCGCGTCCTCCAGATCGACGATGACCACATCCGCGCCCGAGCCGAGCGCCTTCCGGACCACCTCGGGCCGGTCCCCGGGAACGTACAGCCAGGTCAGCGCCACCGCCGGGCTGCTCACAGCGCACCTTCGTCCCGCAGCGCCGAGATCGCCGGTGCGGAGAGGCCGAGCTCCGCCAGGATCTCGTCCGTGTCCGCCCCGTGCGGCCGTCCGGCCCAGCGGATCGCGCCCGGCGTCTCCGAGAGCCGGAACAGCACGTTCTGCATCCGCAGCGGTCCCAGCTCGGGATCGTCGACCTCGGTGATCGTGCCCAGCGCCCGGTACTGCGGGTCCTCCATCACATCCCGTACGTCATGAATGGGCGCGATCGCCGCCTCGGCCTTCTCGAAGGCGTCCACCGCCTCGTCCCTCGTACGCCGGGCGATCCAGTGGCCCACCGCCCCGTCGAGTTCGTCGGCGTGCTCGGCGCGTGTGCTGCCCGCGGAGAACCACGGCTCCTCGATCAGCTCCGGTCGCCCCACCAGACGCATCACGCGCTCCGCGACCGACTGGGCGGAGGTCGAGACCGCGACCCAGTGGCCGTCCGCGGTGCGGTAGGTGTTGCGCGGGGCGTTGTTCCGGGAGCGGTTGCCGGTCCGCGGCTGGACGTAACCGAGCTGGTCGTACCAGAGCGGCTGCGGCCCCAGCACGGTCAGGATCGGTTCGATGATCGCCATGTCCACGACCTGACCTGCCCCGGTGCGGTCACGTCCGGCCAGTGCCGTCATCACCGCGTACGCCGTGGCGAGCGCCGCGATCGAATCGGCGAGCCCGAACGGCGGAAGCGTCGGCGGTCCGTCCGGCTCCCCGGTGACGGCGGCGAAGCCGCTCATCGCCTCGGCGAGTGTCCCGAAGCCCGGCCGGTGGGCGTACGGGCCCTTCTGCCCGAAGCCGGTGACCCGGGCCAGGACCAGCCGCGGGTTGACGGCCCGCAGTTCCTCCCAGCCCAGCCCCCAGCGCTCCAGGGTGCCCGGGCGGAAGTTCTCGACGATCACATCGGTGTCCGCGGCCAGCCGCAGCAGCACGTCCCGGCCGCCCGGGGCGGACAGGTCGAGGGTCAGCGTCCGCTTGTTACGGCCGAGCAGCTTCCACCACAGGCCGATCCCGTCCTTCGCGGGGCCGTGCCCTCGTGAGGGGTCGGGCTTGCGAGGGTGCTCGACCTTGATGACCTCGGCCCCGAAGTCGCCCAGCATGGTGGCCGCGAGCGGCCCGGCGAAGAGTGTGGCGAGGTCCAGTACCCGCAGGCCGGCGAGCGGCGGCGTCGTGGCAGTCGTAGGGGCAGTCATGCCGCATCGATCTCGCTTCGGCGGGGCATCGACGTCGAAGCGCCCGGCTTCTGCACGCAGAGCGCCGCGGCCGACGACGCCCAGGCGACCGCCTCGGCCACGGACCGGCCCTCGCCGAGTGCCACGGCCAGTGTGCCGACGAAGGTGTCCCCGGCACCGGTCGTGTCGACGGCGGTGACCTCGGGGGCCGCGAAGTGGACGGGTTCGGTGTCCCGGGCCGCGTAGAGGCAGCCCTTGCGGCCGAGCGTGATCATGACCTCGGGGACCTGTCTGAGCAGGATCTGGGCCGCTGCGTGCGGTTCCTCGTAGCCGGTGAGCGCGGCCGCCTCGTGCTCGTTGGGGATCAGCAGGTCGACGGCGTCCAGGAGACCGGAGGGCAGCAACTGCACGGGGGAGGGGGTGAGGATCGTCCTCACCCCGTGGGCCCTCGCGGTCCGCGCCGCCTCGGTCACGGCGGCCATCGGCAGTTCCAGCTGAAGGAGCAGGATGCCGGCCGCCGCGACGGCTGCCTTCTCGCCCGGGCCGAGCGCGGTGACCGTGCCGTTCGCGCCGGGGATCACCACGATCGCGTTGGCCCCCTCGTCGTCGACCACGATGTGCGCGGTGCCGCTGGGCCCCGCGACGGTGTGCAGCAGATCCGTGTCTACGCCCGCGTGCTCCAGGTTCGTCCGGAGCCGTGAGCCGTACTCGTCGGTCCCGACCGCGCCGATCATCACCACATCGCCTCCCGCGCGGGCCGCGGCGACGGCCTGGTTGGCCCCCTTGCCGCCCGGGACGGTCCGGAACTCCCGTCCGGTCACGGTCTCCCCGCGCCCGGGCGCCCGGGGGACGTAGGCGACCAGGTCCATGTTGGTGCTCCCGAGCACCGCGATCGCTGTCATGGGCGGCGTACCTCCTGATAGGTGAGTTCCGCGAGGGTGTCGAAGCCGATGGAGCCGAAGCCGGGCACGGAGGTGGCGAGGCGGTTCTTCAACGGGGCCGTCCAGTGGGCGGGCAGCGCGGCGGCCCGCCCGGCCAGCAGGCCCGCGAGGGACCCGGCCGTCGCGCCGTTGGAGTCGGTGTCCCAGCCGCCGGACACCGCGCAGCTGATGGAGCGGCCGAAGTCGCCGTCCGCGTGGGTGAGGGCAGCGGCGAGCAGCGCCGCGTTGGGCAGGACGTGCACCCAGTGGTGGGTGGAGCCGTAGGTGTCGTGGAGGCGGTCCACGACCGTGTCGAAGTCCGCTTCGGCGCGCGCCGCCCGGATGCCGAGCCGGACCGCGTGCGCATATCTGGACCGGGGCGGCACCACACGGAGCCCGGCGGCCAGGCAGCCGTGCACATCCGTCTCGCCGCCCGCGGCCTCGGCGAGGGCGGCGGCCGTGAACATCGCCCCGTACACCCCGTTGGCCGTGTGGGTGAGGACCGCGTCGCGATGGGCCTGTTCCGCGGCGGCCCCAGGATCACCGGGGTGGGTCCAGCCGTGCACATCGGCCCGGATCTGGGCGCCGATCCACTCCCGGAACGGGTTGCGGTGACGTGCGGTGTCCGGCGGCTCGATGCCGTCGAGCAGATTGCGGTACGCGACGCGCTCCGCGGTGAAGACCCTGCCCGCCGGGAGCTCGTCGAGCCACAGCCGGGCGAGATCGGACGTGCTGAACCCGCGTCCGTGCCTCTGCAGCAACAGCACCGTCAGCAAGGGGTGGTTGAGGTCGTCGTCCTCCGGCATCCCGTCGATGTTCTCGGCGAGGGAGGTGGGTGCCGAGCGCCGGTTCCACGGGTGGGCGGCGGCCAGCTCGGCGGGCAGCCCCCGGGCGGTGAACCAGGTGGTGAGCGGCCAGTTGCCGGTGGCCCGGGCAAGCGCGCGGATGCCTTCCAGCGGAAGCTTCTCGACCGGTTTGCCCAGCAGGCAGCCGACGGCACGGCCCAGCCAGGCCGCGTGCAGCCGGTCGGGCCCGAAGGACACGGGGCGGCCACGCGGGGCGGGCCAGCGTGGACAGGCCGCCCGGATCGCCGACAGGCCGGTCGGCTCATCACCGGCCAACGGGCTCTCCAGCGAGGCCAGTTCGTCCAGGATCTGCCCGGCGAGCGCCCGCAGCCGCCGTGGCGCGGAGGGCTCCGACGCCCCCGCGCGCTCCGGGGCGGGGGCGCCGCCCGCCGCGTACCAGCGCCGCGCAGCGTCCCCCGCGTCCCGGCCGTCCTGCGAGGCCTGACGCAGCTCATGGCCCACCAGGTCCTCGGGCTGGACCCATGTCAGGCGTACGGTCACCGGCCGTCGCCCGCCAGCACGGCGAACGCCGCCTCGTGCGCACGTCGCCGTGCCGTGTCCCGTACGAAGATCTCGCGGGCGACCTCCGTCAGGGCCCGTGCCGGGGCGTGCAGATCGAGGCGGCTGGCCTCTGCGACCGTCTTCACCCAGGTCCCGGGGATCGCCCGCTCGCCGTGGAGCGCACCCGCGAGCGCACCGCTCATCGTGGCGATCGAGTCGCAGTCACGGCCGTAGTTGACCGAGCCGAGCACCGTGTGGTGGTAGTCGCCGCCGCCGACGAGGAGCATGCCCAGTGCGACCGGCAGCTCCTCTACGGAGTGCAGCCGGGAGGGCCGCCGGGCGCCGAGCGAGGGCTCGCGGTAGTGGGGACCGACCGTGTCGAACGGAGCGACGGCGGCGCGCAGCGGCGCCAGCGCGGACTCGAAGTCCGTGTGACGGGAGGCCGCTTCGCACACCGCCTCGATCGCCGACCGGGTGCCGTCCTTGGCCAGGGCCAGGGCGGCCTCGACGACGGAGACGGGGGTCGCCCCCGGGGCGCACGCGGCCGCGACGGCGGCCGCCAGTACCCCGGCCGCCTCCCGCCCGTACGAGGACTGGTGCGCACCCGCGACGTCCAGCGCCTCCGCGTACGCGGCCTCCGGATGGGCGGCGTTCACCAGGCCGACCGGCGCCATGTACATCGCCGCCCCGCAGTTGACGATGTTCCCCGAACCCGCCTCGCGCGGATCGGCGTGACCGTAGTGCAGCCGTGTGACGATCCACTTCTCGGCCAGGAAGATCCGCTGCAGGGGGAGCGCCTCGGCCTCGAGCTCCGGGATCCAGCGGGGCCGTGACATCAGGTCCGGTACGAGGTGGTCGGCGACGGCGTACGCGTCGAGATGGCCGCGCACCGTCTCGTACACCCGGATCAGCGCATGGGTCATCAGGGTGTCGTCGGTGACGTGCCCGTCGCCCTTGTGGTAGGGGGCGATGGGCCGTGCGGTGCGCCAGTCGTCGCCGTACCAGGGCCCGACGACGCCGGTCACCCGGCCGCCGTGACGCTCCGCGATCTGCGCGGGGGTCCAGCCCTCGACGGGACCGCCCAGTGCGTCCCCCACGGCCGCGCCGACCAGGGCTCCGGTGATGCGTTCATCCAGGGTGAGCGTCGTGGTGGCCGCGCCAGCCGCGAGAGCGCCGGTTGTTTTGTGTGTCATGCCGGAATTGTCCACCCGGGGTGACCGGTTCCGTGGCTGCCAGCAGCCCGGCGAGTTCGATCAGGTCCGTGCCGGCCAGCCGGGGCAGCGCGCACCCGGCCAGCGTCCGGCATGCCTCCCGCCAGCCCGCGGGCACGGACGCCGCCCCGCCCAGCGCCCCGGTCAGCGCCCCGGCGAGCGCGGGCGCCGAATCGGCGACCCGGGACAGGCAGGCCGCCGCGGGGACGGCCTGTGCCAGCTCGCCCCGGGCCGCCGTCGTCAGGGCGAGGGCGACCGGTACGGTCTCGGCCGCGGCGATCCCGTAGCTGTAGACGTGGTCCACGATCTGATGCTCGAGCACGGGCACGAGCGCGAAGGCGCCCGCGGCCTCGCCGGCGAACTCCCGGGCCAGCCGCACGGCGTGGACGGCGTTCCGGGCGATCTCGGTGCCCTCCGGCAGCTGGTCGAGTGCGGCGTCGACCACCGAGGCGACGTCCGCGCCGGCGAGGGCCTCGGCGATCGCCGCCGCGACGGCCCGCGCTCCGTGCACCCCGTCACCGTCCTGGGTGTACCGGGCGTCGAACTCGGCGAGCCCGGCCGCCGCCACCGGGTCGCCGGGGTGCACGACCGCGAGCACGGCGGCCCGCACGCAGGCCGCGTCGTCGAAGTAGTGCGGATTGTCGTGACCGGTGGCGGGCGGGCGCAGCCCGGCGGCCAGATTGCCGAGTCCGGCCCGTACGGAGATGCGGGCCCGCAGCGGAAGGACGGCCGACTCGACCTCGGGGGCCCGGGCGCTCGCGGCGGCGACCTTGGCCGCCAGCGCGTTCCACGACCGGTCGATCGCGTCCCGCATCCGGTGGCCGGGGGAGAGGTCCGGAGCGTGGTCGGCCGCGGCGGCCAGCACGGTCCTGGCGGCGAACGCGGCCCACTCGGCGTCGTCGGACGGTCCGAGCCGCAACGGTTCCGGCGGCTGGTTGAGAGCGATGGGCACGGGGAGCGTCGTCGTCGCGTTCTGCTCCGCGAAGGTGTCCAGCTCCCGGGTCAGCCGCCTGGTCCACTCCGGCATCCGCGCCGCCCGGTGCCGCGCGGCCGGCCACCCGGCGGCGTCGCCGGCGGCCAGCCCGAGCAGCAGCCCCTCGATCCTGGCCTGCCTGCCCGGTGCGCCGGGGCCCTGCGCGCCGCTCGCGGCCGCCGGTCCTGCGGTGATCCGGACCGCCACGTGCGGGACGCAATCCGCCGGTGCGGTGGGAGCGCCCCCCGGGGCGCGGCGGGCGGCGGTCACCGCGCGTCCTGCCGGGTGCCGGCGGCCGGAGCGGCCGGACCCGTGCGCCCGGGGGTGTTCGGCGAGCCGGGGAACCGTGCGCCGCCGGGCGCTCCCTGCCGCGGGGAGACGGGCGCGGCGACGGGCTCCACGTGCGGCGCGACGGGTTCCACGTGCGGCGCGGCGGGCTCCTCCGCCGGGGCGGGCTCCCCGTGCGTGGTGGCCCGCCCCTCCGGCGGATCCTCCCCGTCGTCCGGGGTCAGCAGCTCCGCGATGTCCAGGACGTGGTACCCCCGCATCGACGGCAGACAGCTGCCCCGCACCGGCCCGATCGCCGCCGCCCAGTCACGGGGGATGGCCGACGCCCCGTGCAGGGCGCCAGCCAGCGCACCCGCCACGGCGGCCGTCGTATCGGCGTCCCGGCCCATGTTCACGGCCGTGAGCACCGCCGTACGGAAGTCCCCCCGAGCAGCGGTGAAGGCGCCGAAGGCCAGGCCCACCGCCTCCGGTGCCAGATCCGTCCACGGGTAGCCGCCGATCACCACCGCGGAACGCACCGCGCGTTCCCCGGCCAGCCGGTCGGGGTAGGAGCGCTGCGCGGCCGAGACCGCGCGGCGCAGCGAGCGGGCCGTCCAGGAGTCCATCGGCACGACCGAGAGCGCGGCGGCGATCACGGAGGCGAGCCCCGCTCCGACCATCGCGGCGGCCACCCCCGCCGCGACCGCCTGTCCGCCGTAGATGCCCTCCCCGTCGTGACTGACCCGCCCGTCCACCGCCACCAGCCGGGCGGCCTCGGCCGGCCGGCCCGCCGCGAAGACCCCGAACGGCGCCGCCCGCATCGCGAGACCGTCGCTCCACGCGTGCCGGTGCTGGGCCGAGATCGGGGCGGCGAGACCGCGCCGCAGATTCTCCAGCGTGCCGCGCTCGCTGAATCCGGCGCCCCTGAACGGGCCCTCGTCCAGGTCGGCGATCCAGTGGTGCCAGGCCCGTTCGACGTGCTGGACGGTGAGCGCCGAGCCGTGCCTGGCCAGCAGGAGCCCGGAGAAGATCGCGTACTCGGTGTCATCGGTCCCGGCCGGGTCGTCGCTGACGAACCCCTCGATGCGGCCCCAGCGGCGGCGGATCTCGGAGGGGCGCATGTTCTCCGCCGGGGCGCCGAGCGCGTCCCCCACCGCGAGCCCCAGCAGGGCCCCCCGGGCCCGGTCGGCCGTGCCGCCCGCCGCCGGACCGTCCGCCATGAGCGCCATCGTGAAGACCCTTCCCTCGCACCCGGAACGACCGGATACGCGAGGTTTCCCCGATCAAGCCGAAGAGAGGCGCATATTTCGTACAAATCGTCCGCCCGAGTGACGCCCTCGCAGCAGGTAAGTTCGGCCTTCCTTGCTGGCGGGAGGCGTTTTTCGTGCGTACTTTCGACGGTGCGGAGCGGGAGCACGACATTCGGGGACCGCTCCGGGATAAGGGGATAGCTGTGTCCATCATCGAGACCGACGCCGTACTGCACGAGGCCCACCGGGACAACCACACCCACCGTGACGTCAACGGCGGCTGGCTGCGGCCCGCGGTGTTCGGCGCCATGGACGGTCTCGTCTCCAACCTCGCCCTGATGACGGGCGTCGCCGGAGGAGCGGTCTCCCAGCAGACCATCGTCATCACGGGACTCGCCGGGCTCGCCGCCGGCGCGTTCTCCATGGCCGCGGGGGAGTACACCTCCGTCGCCTCGCAGCGCGAGCTCGTCGAGGCGGAGCTCGCCGTCGAGAGGCGTGAGCTGCGCAAACACCCCAAGGACGAGATGCGCGAGCTGGCCGCGCTCTATGTGTCCCGCGGCGTCGAGCCCGCGCTCGCCCAGGAGGTCGCGCGACAGCTGTCCCGGGACCCGGAGCAGGCGCTCGAGATACACGCCCGCGAGGAACTCGGCATCGACCCGGGCGACCTGCCCTCGCCGCTCGTCGCCGCGCTGTCCTCCTTCGGCGCCTTCGCGCTGGGCGCCCTGCTCCCCGTGCTTCCCTACCTGCTCGGCGCCGACCGGATGTGGCCCGCCGTGCTCCTCGCCCTCGCCGGCCTGTTCGGCTGCGGCGCGGTCGTGGCCAGGGTGACCGCGCGCACCTGGTGGTTCAGCGGACTGCGCCAGCTCGTGCTCGGCGGAGCCGCCGCGGCACTCACCTACGGACTGGGCACGCTGTTCGGAGTGGCCACCGGCTGACGCCTCCCGGGGAGCTCCGGCCCGGGGCGAGGTCGCCCGGACGGTCCCCCGGTGTGTCCCGCAGGTGTGACGTACGTCTTGACGCACGTCACTGGGCGGATGGGGCAGGGCCGCCGTAAAATGAGACGCTATGCAGCGCTACACATAAGTAGCCGTTACTCGGCGGTTTCGATTCCATGACCGCCGGGCAAGAGCCGTAGACACTCGCGGGCAACGACGCCCGCTCTCTGCGGTCTCCCCCGGACAGTGATCCACAACGATCCGTCCGATCGTGACCCACCCGCACCACGACTCCGTGGTGTCCGCATGTTGGAACAGCCTTTCCGCTTTTTGAGAAGCGTTCCATCATGTAACCTGCACGAAATTTCGCAGAGGGCCAGCGTCGTCCCTCGGCACAGCACATGCCACGACGACGACGGGAGAGCCGATGCGCATCCACGCCTGGTCGCCCATGGACGGTCGCCCCGCCCAGCAGGGGATGTACGACCCCCGTAACGAGCACGACGCCTGTGGCGTCGGGTTCGTGGCCACTCTGACCGGTGTGGCCAGCCATGAGCTGGTCGAGCAGGCGCTGACGGTACTGCGCAACCTCGAACACCGCGGCGCCACAGGATCCGAGCCCGACTCGGGTGACGGCGCCGGCATTCTCCTTCAGGTCCCGGACGCCTTCCTCCGCGAAGAGGCCGGATTCGAGCTCCCCGAGGCCGGCTCCTACGCCGTCGGCATCGCCTTCCTTCCCGCGGACGACTGCACGGACTCCGTGAAGCAGATCGAGAAGATCGCCGCCGAAGAGGGCCTCGACGTCCTCGGCTGGCGCCGGGTCCCGGTCACGCCGGACATCCTCGGCAACGGCGCCCGCGCCGTCATGCCCGAGTTCCGCCAGATCGTCGTCGCCGACGGCACGAGCACCGGCATCGCGCTGGACCGCAAGGCGTTCGTCCTGCGCAAGCGCGCCGAGCGCGAGGCCGGGGTGTACTTCCCCTCGCTCTCCGCACGCACGATCGTCTACAAGGGCATGCTCACCACCGGGCAGCTGGAGCCGTTCTTCCCGGACCTCTCCGACCGCCGCTTCGCCACCACGGTCGCGCTGGTCCACTCCCGCTTCTCCACCAACACCTTCCCCAGCTGGCCGCTCGCCCACCCGTACCGCTTCGTCGCCCACAACGGCGAGATCAACACGGTCAAGGGCAACCGCAACTGGATGAAGGCCCGCGAGTCCCAGCTCGCCTCCAGCCTCTTCGGAGAAGCGCAGCTCGACCGCATCTTCCCCGTCTGCACCCCGGACGCCTCCGACTCGGCCTCCTTCGACGAGGTCCTGGAGCTGCTCCACCTCGGCGGCCGCTCGCTGCCGCACTCGGTGCTGATGATGGTCCCCGAGGCATGGGAGAACCACGCCTCCATGGACCCGGCCCGCCGCGCCTTCTACCAGTACCACTCCACGATGATGGAGCCCTGGGACGGCCCGGCCTGCGTCACCTTCACCGACGGCACCCAGGTCGGCGCGGTCCTCGACCGCAACGGTCTGCGCCCCGGCCGCTACTGGGTCACCGACGACGGCCTCGTCGTCCTCTCCTCCGAGGTCGGCGTCCTGGACATCGACCCCGCCAAGGTCGTCCGCAAGGGCCGCCTCCAGCCCGGCAAGATGTTCCTCGTCGACACCGCCGAGCACCGCATCATCGAGGACGACGAGATCAAGGCGTCCCTGGCCGCCGAGAACCCGTACGAGGAGTGGCTGGAGACCGGCGAGATCGAGCTCGAGGACCTCCCCGAGCGCGAGCACATCGTCCACACCCACGCCTCGGTCACCCGCCGCCAGCAGACCTTCGGCTACACCGAGGAAGAGCTCCGCGTCCTCCTCGCCCCGATGGCCCGCACCGCCGGCGAACCCCTCGGCTCCATGGGCACCGACTCGCCGATCGCCGCGCTCTCCGAGCGCCCCCGGCTGCTCTTCGACTACTTCACCCAGCTGTTCGCCCAGGTCACCAACCCGCCGCTGGACGCCATCCGCGAGGAGCTCGTCACCTCGCTGCGCTCCACGCTCGGCCCCCAGGGAAACATCCTGGAGCCGACCGCCGCCGCGTGCCGCGCGGTCACGCTGCCCTTCCCGGTGATCGACAACGACGAGCTGGCCAAGCTCATCCACATCAACGCCGACGGCGACATGCCGGGCATGAAGGCCGCGACCCTCTCCGGCCTCTACCGCGTCAGCGGCGGCGGCGACGCCCTCGCCGCCCGCATCGAGCAGGTCACCTCCGAGGTCGACGCCGCCATAGAGGACGGCGCCCGCCTCATCGTCCTGTCCGACCGGCACTCCGACGCCGAGCACGCGCCGATCCCCTCGCTGCTGCTCACCTCGGCCGTCCACCACCACCTCATCCGCACCAAGCAGCGCACCCAGGTGGGCCTGCTGGTCGAGGCCGGCGACGTCCGCGAGGTCCACCACGTCGCGCTGCTCATCGGTTACGGCGCCGCCGCCGTCAACCCGTACCTCGCGATGGAGTCCGTCGAGGACCTCGTCCGCGCCGGCACGTTCATCGACGGCATCGAGCCCGAGCTGGCCATCCGCAACCTGATCTACGCCCTCGGCAAGGGCGTCCTGAAGGTCATGTCCAAGATGGGCATCTCGACCGTCGCCTCCTACCGCGGCGCCCAGGTCTTCGAGGCCGTCGGCCTCGACGAGGCCTTCGTCGCCCAGTACTTCAACGGCACCGCCACCAAGATCGGCGGCGCCGGACTCGACGTCGTCGCCAAGGAGGTCGCCGCCCGGCACACCAAGGCGTACCCGGCCTCCGGCATCGCCGCGTCGCACCGTGCGCTGGAGATCGGCGGCGAGTACCAGTGGCGCCGTGAGGGCGAGCCGCACCTCTTCGACCCCGAGACGGTCTTCCGCCTCCAGCACGCCACCCGCAACCGCCGGTACGACATCTTCAAGCAGTACACCGGCCGGGTCAACGAGCAGTCCGAGCGCCTCATGACGCTCCGCGGACTGTTCGGCTTCAAGGGCGGCCGCGAGCCGATCTCCCTCGACGAGGTCGAGTCCGCCGCCGACATCGTCAAGCGCTTCTCCACCGGCGCCATGTCGTACGGCTCCATCTCCCAGGAGGCGCACGAGACCCTCGCCGTCGCCATGAACCAGCTGGGCGGCAAGTCCAACACCGGCGAGGGCGGCGAGGACTCCGAGCGTCTCTACGACCCGGCACGCCGCTCGTCCATCAAGCAGGTCGCCTCCGGCCGCTTCGGTGTGACCAGCGAGTACCTGGTCAACGCGGACGACATCCAGATCAAGATGGCGCAGGGAGCCAAGCCCGGCGAGGGCGGCCAGCTGCCCGGCCACAAGGTCTACCCGTGGGTCGCCAAGACCCGGCACTCCACCCCGGGCGTCGGCCTGATCTCACCCCCGCCGCACCACGACATCTACTCCATCGAGGACCTGGCTCAGCTGATCCACGACCTCAAGAACGCCAACCCGGCGGCCCGCATCCACGTGAAACTGGTCTCCGAGGTCGGCGTCGGCACGGTCGCGGCCGGAGTCTCCAAGGCCCACGCGGACGTCGTCCTCATCTCCGGCCACGACGGCGGCACGGGCGCCTCCCCGCTCACCTCGCTCAAGCACGCGGGCGGCCCCTGGGAGCTCGGCCTCGCCGAGACCCAGCAGACCCTGCTGCTCAACGGCCTGCGCGACCGCATCGTCGTCCAGACCGACGGCCAGCTCAAGACCGGCCGCGACGTCGTCATCGCCGCACTGCTGGGCGCCGAGGAGTTCGGTTTCGCGACCGCGCCGCTCGTCGTCTCCGGCTGCGTCATGATGCGCGTCTGCCACCTCGACACCTGCCCGGTCGGCATCGCCACCCAGAACCCGGTCCTGCGCGACCGCTTCTCCGGCAAGGCCGAATACATCGTCAACTTCTTCGAGTTCATCGCCGAAGAGGTCCGCGAGATCCTCGCCGAGCTGGGCTTCCGCACGATCGAGGAGGCCGTCGGCCACGCCGAACTCCTCGACACCGAGCGGGCCGTCACCCACTGGAAGGCCCAGGGCCTCGACCTCGAGCCCCTCTTCTACGTGCCCGAGCTGCCCGAGGGCGCCGTACGCCACCGCGTCAACGAGCAGGACCACGGGCTGACCAAGGCACTCGACAACGAGCTGATCAAGCTCGCCGCCGACGCCCTCGGCGCCGACAGCGCCGAAGCAGCCCAGCCCGTCCGCGCGCAGATCGCGATCCGCAACATCAACCGGACCGTCGGCACCATGCTCGGCCACGAGGTGACCCGGAAGTTCGGCGGCGCGGGCCTGCCCGACGACACCATCGACATCACCTTCACCGGGTCCGCGGGCCAGTCCTTCGGCGCCTTCGTACCGCGCGGTGTGACGCTGCGACTGGAGGGCGACGCCAACGACTACGTCGGCAAGGGCCTCTCCGGCGGCCGCGTCATCGTCCGCCCCGACCGCGGCGCCGACCACCTCGCCGAGTACTCCACCATCGCCGGCAACACCATCGGCTACGGTGCGACCGGCGGCGAGCTGTTCCTCCGCGGCCGGACCGGCGAGCGCTTCTGCGTCCGCAACTCCGGTGCCACGGTCGTCTCGGAAGGCGTGGGCGACCACGGCTGCGAGTACATGACCGGCGGCCACGCGGTCGTACTCGGCGAGACCGGACGCAACTTCGCCGCAGGCATGTCCGGCGGTGTCGCGTACGTCATCGACCTCGACCTCGACAACGTCAACACCGGCAACCTCGGCGCCGTCGAAACACTCGACGACACCGACAAGCAGTGGCTGCACGACGTCGTGCGCCGCCACCAGGAGGAGACCGGCTCCACGGTCGCCGAGAAGCTGCTGGCCGACTGGGACTCCACGGCCGCCCGCTTCAGCAAGATCATCCCGTCCACCTACAAGGCAGTGCTCGCCGCCAAGGACGCCGCTGAGCTCGCCGGTCTCTCCGAGCAGGAGACCACCGAGAAGATGATGGAGGCGGCGACCAATGGCTGACCCCAAGGGCTTCCTGACCACCGGACGCGAGGTCGCCAAGACCCGCCCCGTCGGCGAGCGTGTCAAGGACTGGAACGAGGTCTACGTTCCGGGATCGCTGCTCCCGATCATCAGCAAGCAGGCCGGCCGCTGCATGGACTGCGGCATCCCGTTCTGCCACAACGGCTGCCCGCTCGGAAACCTCATCCCCGAGTGGAACGACTACGCCTACCGCGAGGACTGGTCGGCGGCGTCCGAGCGCCTGCATGCCACCAACAACTTCCCGGAGTTCACGGGCCGCCTCTGCCCCGCTCCGTGCGAGTCGGCGTGCGTCCTCGGCATCAACCAGCCCGCCGTCACCATCAAGAACGTCGAAGTCAGCATCATCGACAAGGCGTGGGACAGCGGCGACGTCACCCCGCAGCCGCCCGAGCGCCTCTCCGGCAAGACCGTCGCCGTCATCGGCTCGGGCCCGGCGGGTCTCGCCGCCGCCCAGCAGCTGACCCGCGCCGGCCACACCGTCGCCGTCTTCGAGCGCGCGGACCGCATCGGAGGGCTCCTCCGCTACGGCATCCCCGAGTTCAAGATGGAGAAGTCGCACATCAACCGCCGCATCGAGCAGATGCGCGCGGAAGGCACCAAGTTCCGCACGGAGGTGGAGATCGGCAAGGACATCGACGCCGCGAAGCTCCGCCGCCGCTACGACGCGGTCGTCATCGCCGCCGGTGCCACCGTCTCCCGCGACCTGCCCGTCCCGGGCCGCGAGCTGAACGGCGTGCACTTCGCGATGGAGTACCTCCCGCTCGCCAACAAGGTGCAGGAGGGCGACCTGACGGTCTCCCCGATCACCGCCGAGGGCAAGCACGTCGTCGTCATCGGCGGCGGTGACACCGGCGCCGACTGCGTCGGCACCGCCCACCGCCAGGGCGCCGCCTCCGTCACCCAGCTGGAGATCATGCCGCAGCCGGGCGAGGAGCGTAACGCCAACCAGCCCTGGCCGACCTTCCCCATGCTCTACAAGGTCACCTCCGCGCACGAGGAGGGCGGCGAGCGGATCTACTCCGTCTCCACCACCCACTTCGAGGGCGACGAGGACGGCAACGTCCAGTCCCTGCACCTCATCGAGGTGGAGTTCAAGGACGGCAAGCTGGAGCAGAAGGCCGGCACCGAGCGCGTCATCCCCGCCCAGCTCGTCACCCTGGCCATGGGCTTCACCGGCACCGACCAGGCCAACGGCCTCGTCCAGCAGTTCGGCCTCGACCTCGACGAGCGCGGCAACGTCGCGCGCGACGAGAACTACGCGACCAACGTCGACGGCGTCTACGTCGCCGGTGACGCGGGCCGCGGCCAGTCCCTCATCGTCTGGGCCATCGCCGAGGGCCGCTCCGCGGCACGCGGCGTGGACCGCTTCCTGACCGGGACCAGCGCACTGCACGCCCCGATCCGCCCGACGGACCGTTCCCTGATGGTCTGATCACGGCACACAGACGTCCCGTACAACGGCGTACGGAACTGAACGCGGCGCCCGCCCCGTCCCCGACCGGACATGGCGGGCGCCGCGGCGCGTCCGGGACCTTCCGGCGTCCGGGACCCCGCGGGCCGGACTCAGCCCACCAGGGCCAGCGCGGACACGGCGGCCAGGGTGCCCGTGACCGACAGCACCAGACCGGTACCCACGAACCGGCGCAGGCCGATCCGCGTCCCGTGCCAGCTGCACCGCTCGAACCACAACAGCGTCGCCAGGGACGCCCACGGGGTGACGAGCGGGCCCGCGTTCACCCCGATCAGCAGCGCCAGCAACTGCTCGTGGTTCCCCACCGGGATGACCGCCTCGGCCGCCAGGTACGCCGGCAGGTTGTTCACGACGTTCGACAGCCCCGCCCCCACGGCCGCCGTCCGCAGCATTCCGAGGAAGCCGTCGTCCGAGCCGAGCAGGGACTCCAGAGCCGTGTGCAGCCCGTGCGCACCGACGGTCTCCACCACCAGGAACATCCCCGGGACCAGCACCAGCAGCCGCCACGGCACCAGCGACAGCCGCAGTTCCTCCCCGCGCCGCACGGCGAACGCCACCACGACGACCACCATCGCGGTCAGCGACGCCGACCAGAGCGGCACGTCCGCGACCAGGATCGCCAGCAGGAAGCCCGCACAGGCCACCGAGCAGATCCGCAGCAGCACGGGATCCGTGGCGACCGTCGGGCCCGGCGGGGTGTAACGGTCCGCGCCACGACGGCCACGCCGCCAGTAGAAGACCCACAGGCACACCGCGGTCACAGCGATCGCCGCGAGCTGGGGCAGCCACATCACCGCGGCGAGACCTGACGACGAGAGCGCCACCCGGTCCGCCGCCAGCAGATTCGTCAGATTCGATACCGGCAGCAGCAGACTCGCGGTGTTGGCGAGCCACACCGTCGTCATCGCCAGCGGCACCGCCGCGATCCCCACCCGGGAGGCGAGCGCCAGCATGACCGGCGTGAGAAGCACAGCCGTGGTGTCCAGATTCAGTGTGACCGTGGTGAGCGAGGCGAACAGCACACACAGCCCGAAGAGCAGCGGATAGCGACCCCGCCCCGCCCGCGCCACCCAGCCCGACACCACGTCGAAGACCTGGGCGCGGCCCGTGAGCTCCGCCATCACGATCACCGTGCCCAGGAACACCACCAGCGGCCCGGTGCGCCGCATCTCCTCCGCGGCCGCGTCCGCGGGCAGCAGCCCGGTGACCACCGCGAGCAGCCCCAGGGCCAGCAGACCGACCGCGAGCCAGTCGAGCGGATGCAGCCGCCGGACACTTTGTCGCGGGGCCTCACCGGACCCTTCGACGGACCCCGCTCCGTACCCGGAGCCCCCGAGGTCCGCGGTCTCCGGGGTCCCCGCCGGGGAATCTCTCACCATGGGACGATGATCCCAGACGGTGGACCCGGTCCATGCGCGGGCGAGCCCGCCGTCAGGCCCCGGTCAGAGCGGCCGTCCGCAACGCGACCACCGCGGCCAGCACCACCACCAGCACCACACCGCCCGCCAACTGCGTCGCGGACGTCCGCAGTCTCGCCGGCGCGTACGCCAGACCATAGGTCACCAGACCACCGGTCAGGAGGCCACCGAGGTGCCCCTCCCACGAGGTGAACGCGGCGGAGATCACCATCCACAGCAGGAACCCCGCCATGAAACGGTTGACCGCCCGCATGTCCCGGCCCAGGCGCCGGCTGATGACGTAGAAGGAAGCCGCCAGACCGAAGATCGCGCCCGAGGCACCGACCGCCGTCGTCTCCGGCGAGACCAGGTAGACCAGCACCGAACCGCCCACCGCGGACAGCAGATACAGCGCCAGATACCGGGCCCGGCCGAGCTGCCCCTCCACGACCCGGCCCAGATTCCACAGCGCGAGCATGTTGAACAGCAGGTGCATCACACCGAACGAGGCATCCGGCGGAAGATGCAGGAAAGCACCCGTCAGCAGCCGGTACCACTCCCCGTCGGCCACCCCCGTCAGCTCCAGACCGGGATAGGTCTCGCCCTTGTAGTAGTACTGCCCGCCCGACGGATCGACCAGCACCGCCCCGAGCATCCCGAACCGGTCCACCGTCGCGGACCTGAACACCTCGACCACGTACGCGACGATGTTCAGCGCCATCAGCACATACGTCACGACCGGCGCCGTGGCACCCGTCACCGCACCACCGAACAGCGAACGGGCCTGACGGACCGAGCGCTGCCCCTCCTTCACGCACTCCACGCAGTGGTGCCCGACCGACGCCTCTCGCATGCAGTCGGGGCAGATGTACCTGTCGCAGCGCGTGCAGCGCACATACGCCTCGTACGACGGGTGGCGATAACACGTGGTGGCGGCGGCCTCCATGGCCGGCTCCTTCATTCGTGGGCGGGGGTCCTCGACGGGCAGGAGGACCGCCTGAGCGGCGGCGCTCAAGATAGCGAACGCGGGGGAGGAGCGGGACACCTGGGTGCGCCGGCGTTGCCATACCCTCTGAACTCCCGTAGCCGCCGCGGCAAGAGCCCCGCCCGATCGGAGACCCACATGACCGGCACGCCCACCACCGCAGGTCCGGCCATCAGCCTGCGCAAGGTACGGGAACAGGCACCGGCGATCGCCGGGCACTACGAGAGCGCCCGGGTCTCCCTGGAGAAGAACGGGATGAGCGGCGGACGGGCCGCGGTCTACCTGGTGCTCGACTACTCCGGTTCGATGAGGGAGTACTACAAGGACGGCAGCGTCCAGGACCTCGCCGACCGGGTCCTCGGGCTCTCGGCCCATCTGGACGACGACGGACGGGTGCCCGTCGTCTTCTTCTCCACGGACATCGACGCCGTCACCGACATCACCCTCGGCAACCACCACGGCCGCATCGACACGATCGTGGCCGGCCTCGGACACATGGGGAAGACCAGCTACCACCTGGCCATGGACGCGGTCATCGACCACTACCTCGACAGCGGCTCGACCGCGCCCGCCCTCGTCGTCTTCCAGACGGACGGAGGCCCGATCAGCAAGCACGCGGCGGAACGCTACCTCTGCAAGGCGGCGAAGCTGCCCCTGTTCTGGCAGTTCATCGGCTTCGGCAACAAGCGGAGCTCACAATTCGACTTCCTGCGCCGGCTCGACGAACTCGCCCCTCGACAACGCGGGTTTCTTCCACGCCGGACCCGACCCCCGCACCCTCCCGGACTCCGAGCTGTACGACCGGCTGGTAGCCGAATTCCCGCACTGGCTGGCGGCTGCCCGCGCCAAGGACGTCGTCGGCTGAGCCACGCTCGCCCGGGGCACGCGGCAAGCGCGACACGGCTGCGTCCGATCCGGTGACTCGTCACCCATCACGACAGAGGATGTCCTGATTACGCGGTTCGATGGCGCCCATGACATCGAGCGTGACACCGAGTTCATGGCAGGACTTCCGCGCGGCCGAACCCGCCTTCGCCGACACCGTGCAGAAGCGCTTCCAGCAGTACAAGCACCACGTCCTCGCCACACTGCGCGCGGACGGGTCGCCCCGGGTGACGGGCCTGGAGACCGAGTTCCGGATGGACGCGCTGTGGTTCGGCATGATGCCGAACTCCCGCAAGGCACTCGATCTGCGGCGCGACCCGCGATTCGCCGTCCAGGCCAACCCGGGGCCGGACGCGGAGATGGCCGACGGGGACATCCGTATCTCCGGGCGGGCGGTGGAGGTCACCGACGCGGCCGTGCTGGCCCGCTTCGTGGAGGAGGTCACCCCGCCGCAGCCGTTCCTCCTCTTCCGCGCCGACCCCGCCGAGGTGGTCCGCACCGGACTCGACGGTGACGACCTCGTCGTACAGGTCTGGCGCCCCGGCCACCCTCTGCGCACCCTGCGCAGAGGTGCCGACGACAGTCCTGTCCGCGAGTCGTGACGCCCTGACCTGCGGCCACGCGGTGCGCCGGGTGCCGTGTGGCCGGGCGGGAGCAACGAGCCCGGCGGGAGTCACGAGTCCGGCGGGAGCAACGAGCCCGGCGGGAGTCACGACCCCGAGGAGCTCGCGCATCAGTACCTCGCGCTCCTCCTGGACGGCCTCACTCCACGTACCTGACATCGGCACCGGGGCGGCACCCGGCCGTCCCGGCTTTCCCCTGGCACCCGATCGGCGCAACCCCCGGCCACCGATCCGGCTGCCGTCCGCACACGGGCCGGATGCGTGCCGCTACGGCGATCAGGTGATTCCGCTCTCCCCCGCAGGGGTGTCCTGCCCCTGCCGGACCGCTCGCACCGCTCGTCGGAGTCCGCGCTTCCCCGGTCCCCAGAGGGCGCGCAGCCCTTGGGGGAACAGAGCACGAAGCATCCGGGAACGATTCCGGAACCCGCCGTGAACACCCCCCGCTGCCGCGCCGGTCAGCGGATTCTCCGGCGCGCCGGAGCGGAGTGATCTGCCGCTCGCCGACAGAACGTGCTACGGTTGCCGAGTTGCAGTTTTGGTACCCATGAACTTTATGTGCGCCTGACGGGAACCCTCCTCAGGCGCTTTATTGTTTTCCGGCTTTCTCCGGATGGGGCTCAATGCGGCGACTTGGAATTCGTAAAGTGCGGATTTCCGGCACTGCACCTCTTTTAGGAGAATGACATGGCTACTGGAACCGTGAAGTGGTTCAACTCGGAAAAGGGCTTCGGCTTCATCGAGCAGGACGGCGGCGGCGCCGACGTCTTCGCCCACTACTCGAACATCGCCACCCAGGGCTTCCGTGAGCTCCAGGAGGGCCAGAAGGTCTCCTTCGACGTCACGCAGGGCCAGAAGGGCCCGCAGGCGGAGAACATCGTCCCGGCCTAATTGCCGGACGCGTACCTCGCAACCGGGGCCCGCACCGTGAAGGTGCGGGCCCCGGTTTGTGCTGTTTCCGACTCGACCAGCCCCGGTCCGGCTCCGCCACCGGGACACCTGCTCTGTGCATGCATCCTGGGGCGCACACCAAGCAGTCCGCAGCAGTCGGCAGTAATCCCAGGAATCCCCCAGGAGGGCAATTCCGTATGACCCGCTTCGAACGCCAGGACCGACCGACCCGCAGCCGCCCGATAAAGGGGCGCGGCACGGACCGGGCACAGACGAACCCCCGAGGATCCGGCAAGGCACCGGCCCGCCGCAGGACCGCGCCCGCCCAGGGCGGCGAGTTCGCCCTGCCGGAGACCCTGACCCCCGCGCTGCCCGCCGTCGACGCGTTCGCCGACCTGGACATGCCCGCCGCGCTGCTGAAGACCCTCGCCGCGCAGGACGTGACCGAACCCTTCCCCATCCAGGGCGCCACACTGCCGAACTCGCTGGCCGGCCGGGACATCCTCGGCCGTGGCCGCACCGGCTCGGGCAAGACCCTGGCCTTCGGCCTCGCGCTGCTCGCCCGCACCGCCGGACGCCGCTCCGAGCCCACCGCCCCGCTGGCACTCGTCCTCGTCCCCACCCGCGAGCTCGCCCAGCAGGTCACAGACGCCCTCACCCCGTACGCCACCTCCGTGAACCTCCGCGTCGCCACCGTCGTCGGCGGCATGTCGATCAGCAGGCAGTCGGGAGCACTCCGCCGGGGCGCCGAAGTCCTCGTCGCCACGCCGGGCCGGCTCAAGGACCTCATCGAGCGGGGCGACTGCCGGCTCGACCAGGTGTCGATCACCGTCCTCGACGAGGCCGACCAGATGGCCGACATGGGCTTCATGCCGCAGGTCGTCGCGCTGCTCAAGCAGGTCGAGCCGGACGGGCAGCGGATGCTCTTCTCCGCGACCCTCGACAAGAACATCGACCGGCTGGTCAAGATGTTCCTCACCGACCCCGTCGTCCACTCGGTCGACCCGTCGGCCGGTGCCGTCACCACCATGGAGCACCACGTGCTGCACGTGGCGGACGAGACGGACAAGAAGGCCGTCGCCACCCGGATCGCCGCCCGCGAAGGCCGGGTGATCATGTTCGTGGACACCAAGCGCGCCGCCGACCGCTTCGCCAAGCGGCTCCTCGCCAGCGGCGTACGGGCCGCGGCCCTGCACGGCGGCCGCTCCCAGCCGCAGCGCAACCGGACGCTCGACCAGTTCAAGAACGGTCAGGTCACCGCCCTCGTCGCGACGAACGTGGCGGCCCGCGGCATCCACATCGACGACCTGGACCTGGTCGTCAACGTGGACCCGCCGACCGACCACAAGGACTACCTCCACCGCGGCGGGCGCACCGCACGCGCCGGGGAGTCCGGCAGCGTCGTCACGCTCGTGCTGCCCGAGGAGAAGCGCGAAATGACCCGGCTGATGCAGGACGCGGGCATCGCGCCGCGCACCACCCGCATCAAGTCCAGCGACGAGGAGCTCAGCCGCATCACGGGTGCCCGTGAGCCGTCCGGCGTCGCGATCGTCATCGAGGTACCGCAGCCGACACAGCCCAAGCCGCGCACGCGCGGCGGGAGCCAGGGCTCCGGCGCGGCGGCCGGCGGGTCCTTCCGCTCGGGCAGCCGTGGCCGCGGCCGGCGCGGTGGAACGGGCGCAGGCCAGGGCGCCGCCCAGGGCGGCACCGGGGGCGCGGCCCGCGGTGGTGCGGGCGGCGGTGGCACGCGTGGCGGTGCGGCCGGCGGTGCCGGCGGTTCCACCCGTGGTGCCGGGGCCGGCCGGACCGGCGGCACGGGACGCGGCAGCGCGCCCGGCCGAGGCCGTCGGGCAGCGTGACCCCCGGGGTGGGGTGGACCGGCCCCGCCGGTCACCCCACCCCGCGCCCGTCCTCACGGCCGGG
>NZ_MAPV01000193.1:0-156 GCF_001700505.1 Streptomyces mutomycini | reverse complement strand
CGTGGTGCCGTCGGCGCTGAAGGTGCCCTCGAAGTAGGCCGGGCTGCCCTTCGGACCGGCCCAGATGGTGAGCGTGTCACCGGTCAGTTCGTAGACGTAGTCGAAGGTGTTCCCGTTCGAGTCGTAGTACCGCGACACCACGTCCGCGCCGGTCGG
>NZ_MAPV01000192.1 GCF_001700505.1 Streptomyces mutomycini | reverse complement strand
GGTGGGGTTGAGCCTGAGGGGGCGGGCTACGCCCTCGCAGTCCTGGAACGGCCTTTCTGTTGAGCGGTCCTGACGGATATTCGTGAGGGTTGAGGAGTTGCATTCAGTCTCCTTGCCCTTCGTTGCTCGTTTCGGCGTGTACTCAGCCGACGAGCTCGGCCCGAGAAGGCGGCGAGTTCGTCTTCGGTGACCCGGCCACCTGGAGCACACACGACATTCAGACGGTGACCGCGACCCGCCTTTACGGCAGCGCCACCGCACGGGCCTGGGACCGGCTCCACCCGAGACTGACCCACCGCTCGGCCTGGACCGCCGAGCTGGGCGACCTGCCGGTCATCGAGGGCACCGTAATCCGTCTGCAGGTCGAGCACCTGCCCAGCGGCGCGACACCGAAGCTGGTCTGGCTGTGGTGGTCGGGCACCGACGCCACCGAAACCACCGTCGACCTGCTATGGCAGGCATTCCTGCGACGCTTCGACATCGAACACACCTTCCGGCTCTTCAAACAGACCCTGGGCTGGACCTGCCCGAAGATCCGCAGCCCCGAAGCTGCCGATCGCTGGACCTGGCTGATCCTCGCCGCCTTCACCCAGCTCCGGCTCGCACGCCCACTGGCGGCAGACCTCCGACGGCCGTGGGAGAAGCCGGCCCCGCCCGACAGGCTCACCCACGCACGAGTCCGCCGCGGTTTTCGGCACCCCCGCACGGAGGCCGCCTGCCCAGCCGAAGCACCGAAAACTGCCCGGCCCGGCCCGGGACGCCCACCCGGCAAGAACAACCAGCCCACTACCCGCTATGACGTGCACACAGTTGGCAGACCAGGCTCCGCGAAGCCACGCACGAAGAAATCAACGACCCCGCGTCCACGCCGCACAGGTTAAAGATCAATCTAAGAGATTGCAGATCATTAACACGTTGTTTTGATCTTGTTGTCCTCGCCGGCCTGTGCCTGGACCCGGTCCTGAAGGGCGGCGAGGGCCGTGGGTGGGGTTGTCGGCGGTGGGATGGTGATGTCGTGTGCCTTGAGCAGTCGCCGGTTCTTCAGGAGGGTGCGGTGCATCGCGGTGCGGCTTGTCGGCGTACTCCTGTGAGTGCTCCACCGAGTACGGAGATATGTGCACCAGCAGGGAGGCGGTGAGCCAGTCACGTCACCCCGCGGGCCTGGCGGTGGTAGGGCGATGAACCTCCAGGATGACTGCGGTGCCGGCCACGGTTCGGTCCTCGTGCATGGTGATCTGCTGGCCGGGCTGGACGTGAGTCCAGTGGGAGGGGGTGAGAGGCACGAGGCGAACCGTGGCTCGCCCGCCGGGCTCCAGATAGGGCATGTCCTCAACCCAGAGCCGGGCAATGCTGACCGCACGTCCACCGGTGGGCGAGAGGTGGCCGATGTCCCACATGGGTCGCAGAACACCGGCGCCGGAGATTGGCGTCGTGCGTCGCGCCTCGGCGGCAGGGCGGAGCGTCAGATCCGCCCGGATCACGCCGTTGCGGATCTCGGAGCACCGCCAATGGCACCAAGCTGTGCTCCGCTCGAACCAGAGCTGCTCAGCCGCGTCGGCGAGCTTCTCCCAAAACGCCAGCGGGAGCGAGCGACCGTCCCCGAGCTCCTCCAGCAGGCCCAGGGCGATCTCCCACTCGTCATGGACGAGGTAGTCCCAGATGTCTCGCACCGTGATGTCGTTCTCGGTGGCGGTCTCTTCCGGAACCAGCAGGGAAGCTGATTCGAGCAGCTCAGGGACGTCCATGCGCTCATTGTCGACCACGCGAAACCTATTAGGCTGCGCTTTCCTGGTCTCGCTCAATGGCAGCGAGCCGGTTCTTGAGCCGGTAGCTGGGGCCGTTGATGGAAATCACGTCGCAGTGGTGCAGGAGGCGGTCGAGGATGGCGGTGGCCAGGACCTCGTCGCCGAACACCTGTCCCCATTCGCTGAAGGTCTTGTTCGAGGTCAGAATGATCGAACCCTTTTCGTAACGCTTGGAGATGACCTGGAAGACCAGGTTCGCCTCCGCGCGTTCGAGGGGCTGGTAGCCGACCTCGTCGACCACGAGGACGCTTGGCCGCAGGTAGGTGCCGAGCTTGTTCGTCATCCGGCCGGCGGCCTCGGCGGCCTTGAGGTTGCGGACCATATCGTCGAGGCTGGTGAAGTAGATCGAGTAACCGGCCCGACAGGCCGCAACCGCGAGAGCGACGGCGATGTGCGTCTTGCCGACCCCGGGCGGCCCGAGCAGAGCGGCGTTCGCCTTGCCCTCGACGAACGAGGGGGTGGCCAGGTCCTTGACCTGGCGCGGGTCGAGCTCGGGCTGGAACGAGAAGTCGTACTCATCGAGCGTCTTATGGTGCGGCAGCCGGGAAAGCCGCAAACCCTGGCGGAATCGGCGGTCGTCACGGACGGCCAGTTCCTCGGAGAGGACCAGGTCGAGGAAGTCGAGATAGCCCATCTTGCCCTCGTCGGCCCGCCGGGTGTACTCGTTGATCGTTTCGGCCAGGTGGGGCAGGCCGAGCTTGCCGGCCGTATTGCGGATGCGGGTGAAGACCAGCTCGCTCAAGACGTTTCCCTTGTGCTCGGACGGGTGGTGAAGGGACGGGTGCCGGTCAGCTCGTCATAGACCGACAGCGGACGGCGGCCGACCTCGACCTGGGTGACCGCGGCCCGGTTCAGCAGGGCCGCCAGCGGCCCGCCTGCGGGCCCAGGGCGTCGTGGCGGCGGGGCCGCGGCAGGCCCCCGTCACCGGTGGTAACGCGGCGGCCGGCTCCCGTGGGCAGACCGTCCCAGTGCTTCTCGTCCACGATACGGGCGCCTCGTCCGACCGCCCGCGAATGGACGGCCAGCAGGGTCTGGCCACTGCGATCCGGGGCAGTGGCATGCAGCATGATCTGGGACTTCGTTGCCCTGACGTCGACCAGTTGGCGGGGCCGGACCTTGCGGGCCGGCACCGAGTAGAGATTCGCGTCGAAGGCGACGAGGCAGTCCTTGCCGACATGGCGGAGATACCGCTGGGTGACCACATAAGGCGTCTGCGGAAGCGGGCGCAGGGCCACGTGGTCCCGGATCGCGCGGAGACCGATGACCTCGCCGTCGGTGCCGTGGCCCTTCGCCCGCCGCAGCGGCACCCAAGCAGTGAACGCGGCGTTGAGTTCCTCGACCGAGGAGAAGGCCCGGCCGGCCAGGACGTGGTCGCGGACGATCAGCACCTGTCGCTCGACCCTGCCATTGCCCGTGGGCCGATAGGCGGCCAGCACGTCGGGATCGAAGTCGTAATGCCCGGCGAAGGCGACGGCCTCCGGATGGAGGGGGACGGCTTCACCTGGTGCAACGTGCCGGCCCGGCGGACCACCGTTTTGGTGCGGTCGTAGACGACCGACATCGGAACTCCGCCGAAGTGGGCGAACGCCTGACGGTGGCAGTCGAAGAAGGTGGCCAGGTCCTGGCTGGTGGTGAAGCAGCAGAACGGATCGCGCGAGTAGGACAAGGTCATGTGGAAGGAGTAGACCTTCGGGATCCCGACGTGGGCGAGGATCTTTCCCTCATCACCCCAGTCGACTTGGGCCTGGGCCCCGGGCACCACCTCGAACCTGCGGTGCAGGCCCGCCAGTTCATGCGGGCTGATGCCCAGTTCCTCCGCGATCCGCGGGCGGGCTTCCTGCAAGTACATCTTGATCCGCTGGTAGCTGCCGGTGAACCCGTACTCGGCCACCAGGCGCTCGTGGATCACTGCCCCCTTGAGCAGGATCTCGGCCCGTAGCATCGCGTCGATCAACGGCGCGACTTGATCTGCCATCCGCCGGTACGGCTGCCCGTTAGGAGCCCTTCGCGGCGGCGCGACCGGCGTCTCGCCCGACAGATACTTTACGACCGTGCGCCGGTTCAGCCCGGCCTCCTTCGCGATCTCCCGCAGGCTCATCGCCCCGGACTCATACAGACCGCGAAACCGCCTCAGCTCCAACCAGCGATGCGGATCCAAGACCACTCTCGCCGCCCTCCACCGACCCCGAACAGGACGGCAGAAGACTCTCGCGACACCGGCCTCACCGCCTCAGAAACGGTGCACGTTCATCCGTACGCGGTGGTGCACGTTCACTTGTACGCCGACACGGCTGGTGCCGAACAGTACGGCGAGGGGTTCCGCGGCCAGGGCGGCCCGCATGTGGAGCACGGTGGCCAGGACCTGGTCGGCGAAGGCCAGCCGAGGCGGCCGACCGCGCCGGATATCCCCGTCCGGGGCCAGGGTCTCGGTGAGGTCGTTCAGTTGCTGGCGGGTCATCCCGGTCAGTGATGGGTCGGAGAGCAAGGCCTGGTCCCACTCCGGATCCGGCGTCTGCGGGGCCCAGGCCGCCGGGGTCACGGGTGATGGGTGGGGGCGCAGTGCGTAGTTCCAGGCGCCCTGGAACGCATGCCGGGTCAGCGGCAGGGCGGCCATCTCCGCGTCTTTGATGCGGACTCCGGTCGGGTAGGTGTTGGTGTCGAGTTCGGCTCTCACACGCAGTCCGGTGCGGGTGGTGGTCGCGGCGATCAACTGCACGATGACTTCGTGGCTGGTCAGCGGGCGGCCGCTCCAGTTCATGGTGATGTGCGAGAAGAGCCGGTGCTCGATCTTGTTCCACTTCGATGTGTTTGGCGGTAGGTGACACACGGTGATCGTCAGCCCGGTTTCAGCTGCGAGTTGGGCCAGCTCGAGCTTCCAGGACCGGGTGCGGTAGCCGTTGGATCCGCCGGCGTCGGCGGTGATCAGTAGCCGTGTCGCCCGCGGGTAGGCAGCCTGGCCTTGGCCGTGCCACCAGCGGCGGATCGATTCCACTGCGAACGCGGCGGTGTCGTGATCGGGGCCGACGTTGACCCAGCCGGTGTTCGCGGTCAGATCGTAGATCCTGTAGGGGACGGCTTTGCCCAGCTGCGGGTCGGCGAAGTCGTGGACGCTGACCGGGACAGGCTCGCCGGCGGGACGCCACTGGCGGCCGCTGTTCTTGAAGTCGCCGACGAGCTCCTTCTTCTTGGTGTCCACGCTGGTGACCGGCTGGCCGGCGTCCCGGTAGTTGCGGGCCTGCTCGTTGAGGTAGCGGAACTGGGCGTCCCGGTAGTTGCGGGCCTGCTCGTTGAGGTAGCGGAACTGGGCGTCCCGGTCCGGATGCTGACTGCCCTCGAGCGTCTTCGCGTTGGCCTGAAGACTGAAGCCTTCCTCCCGCAGCAGGTCGCCCACGGTATCGGCGCTGATCCGGTGCCCGGCCCGGGCCAGCTCCGCCGCGAGCGTACGGGTCGATTTCACCGTCCACCGCAGCGGCGACATCGGGTCTCTCCTCGGGCTCTACCAGCGCCAGTAGTGCCGGCCGCAGCCCCGGATCCAGATCGGCGACCCGTTTGCGTCCTCCGGCGGGACGCCGGACCCGCCCGAACGGCTCCTCTCCGGATTCCAGCTCGAACACGCCATTGCGACCGTCGTCTCGCTGACCCGGGCCGCCCGAGCGACAGCGCGGATGCCACCATGCCCCAGCAGCCGGGCCTCGGTTCCCATCAGCAGCCGTCGCTGCCGCTCGTCCAGATGTGGGAACAACACCGCAAACTTTGCGGAGAGTTGGTCACGGGTCTCGTCCGGGATGCGCATACCAGACCAACGAGCCCCAGGTCGGGGAGCAACACCTTGATGATCTGCAATCCCTAAGGGCTGTCCCGTAATCGATCTTCAGACGTGCTGGAGACCGAATCAGTACTGCGGCCAGCGAGCATGGTCCCTCCGGGGCTTTCTCGAGAACCATCGGTCGACGATACGAGCCATGCGCTTCGGCGGAGCCGCGGGCACGTCTTCCCTAACCACGTAATGCGTCTGAGGCGCCAGGAGGGCCGTGTCGGCCTGATGGCTTCCGGAAGGTTTGGGAGGTGACAGCGGAATGTGCAAGAGCCGGGTGCTGAACTTCACCCTATGAGAGGGGCGTTCATATCGGGATGGTGTTCGGATGGGCAGCCCAGAGCGAGTGTGCCCGGCTGGCGGGAGGGAGCGTCTGGGGCCTCCCCCGATGCGTGGTGTTGCGTCGCTGTGGGCGTAGTCGCTCACTACTTGGTCCCGAAGGTATTCGAAGTCCACGCCGTCCACAGCGGTGGTCATCAGCAGAACAGGGCGCTGAGGTGGCCGGACCGCAGGGGCGCCCGCCACTCTGATCTTGGCAGCGGCCGGCGACCGGCGGGCATGAAATTCCGCGATTCGGTCCCAAGCCCTTTCCCACTCGCGGACCTTGCCCGGGGAAGCATCCAGAGCCTCCATGAACGCCGTGACATGACTGCGCGAGGGCACCGCTCCCCCGCGCAGAACTGCGCTCAGGCTGCTCTTCGGTAGCCGAAAGCACCTGCCGTCGGCTGTGCGCCCGGCCTTGGCCTGTAAGACTCCTAGCGACGGCTGGCCCTCTTCGGCCCGTACATGGATCATCGCCCGGCGCAGCTGGCCGAATGTTTCGATGACTTCCGGATGAGTGAGTGCCGAGCGCACGGAGGTGGCCAGGTCCTGGAACTCCGCGACGGTCTCGTCGTGGAGGCGGCTCTCTTCTTCCGAACGCCGCGCGGCTTTCCATAGGCGAACGGCCTCTGCGCGGTCGGCGTCGCAGGCTTTCGCGTATGCCTCGACGAGCTTGCGGGAGGGAATTTTCCCGCTGGCGCCACGCGAGAGCATCGAGGCCGTGAACTGGTATCCAATCAGTTTGGCCATCGCCTCGTAGGTCACCCCCCGGCGCTCGCGCTGGGCACGTAGCCACAGCGCGAGCGCTTCGGCGTCTCGGGTTCCTGCGGCGACGGCGTTCTCACGCCGTCCCATGGGTGAGTCAGACTGCCTCAGACGGCAATTCTGCCGTCATACGCATCGCCTTCAGTGACCTGACCGAGATGTAAAGGGCTCCCGCGATGAACTCGAGAGCCCCGAACATCGGCAGGCCGGCGAGCGCGAGAGCCCCCGCCACGAGGACGACGACGAGGATGATAATGACCTCCCCGGGCGTCAGCGCACCCGGGGAAGGGCCGGGCGAGAAGACTAATGAACGCATGCTTGTTCTCCAATTGACGTCGTACTCATGCCCGGTGCGGACATGAACTTGGGCTGCACCGCGAACAGTTGACGGGGACTTCCAGGTCTGGTCCGTCGACCGCGGCGATCCTCTCACCAGTTCCGCGGCCATCACAATGTGCGGCTCTCCGGGCATCGGTGTTGATTCACGAACGTCCAGGGCACAGGTCCGCGATGCAGGCGACCGGGTGGAGGAGCCGGCAGCCAGGTACCGAGTTGCTGCAGGTCAGGGAAATGGGGCCAGCATTTTCATTCATTTTCGTTCATCCGGCGTTGCCGAAGGCGCGCGCGCGATGACACCCTCCGTAGCAACGCTGCCTTGAGTATCCGTACCCGAGGTTCCCCTGGCGTCGTGGCTGCACCATGAAACAGGGACCGGGCATCACCGCGTTCCAGCGCGGCGCCCAGAGGGTGGCCCCCATCCCCAACCGGATGCGGGCCACCCTCCACAACCGTCCGACCATGCCGAAGCGATCGGCCGGTCAACAACAACCCACCATGCCTCGCCCCTGGCTTCGTCTGCTCGTCGAGGCGCCGTGCTGCCTTGTCCTGGCTCTCGCCTCACCTAGTGGCATTCGCGGAGTGCGGCTTCGGCGTCCAAAGGTCGCTGGCATTGTTCCAGCTGTGGGCGCCACAGGCGGCGTCGGGCTTCGGTGCGATCGCCGCGGAAAACAGCTGGATCGTTCGACGCCGGAAAGCATGCATGCCGTCAAGTTGGCGGAGCCCACGGGAAGGACGGTGCGGACGCTGCTACCAGCGCATGTTCAAGACATCGAGCGCGCGGATCCGCTCTGCAGGGAGACGCTCCTTGCGGCGGCGGGCGTTGCTGATCCACTGTCCGAGACGTACGGGTTCCCCGTCGAGGACTTCGACGTGGCGCTGGGGAACGTCGAGGTGGCCTTCCCGACGGTGGAAGGCGCGGGCGGCAGCCAGGCCCTGCTCTGGCTTGCGGGCGGCCGGTTTCCGTTTTTCTGGGGATGGCTCGGCCTTCTGGATCAGGTCGAGATCGGCAAGGAGTTGTTGCTGGTTGGGGTGCAGGCGTTCGGGGTGGAGGCGCTGTTTGTGCAGCCACTCCCCCAGGCGGTGTCCGTCTTCGGTGTTGTAGTCGCGGGGCACGTCGGTCAGACGGTGGCCGGCCGTGTGATGTCTGCGGGCAGCGTGATAGGCACGGTGCCAGGTCAGGGGCCAGGGCGGGTTCCAGTGCGGATCGAGGTCCTGGAGGGCTTGGGCGCGGGCGGGAGCGAGGTCGTCGGCTCGTTTGCGTTGGGTGGCGAGCCAGCGGCCGAGGGCGAAGCCGTCCTGGTGGTGGTCGACGGGGGCGGCGAGGTGGCCGTGTACGGCGGCATAGGCGGTGGCGTGGGCGAGGCCGCGGTCGAAGGCGTGCTGCTGGGGGTTCCAGATGATGCCGAGGCGTTCGAGGGCGTGGGTGCGTGCGGGGTCGAGGGCGCCGGTGGTGTGGAGGTGGCGTTGCCAGGTCAGCCAGCGGCCGAGGGGGTAGCCGTCGGGGTCTTCGTGGGTCTGGGGGGCGTCGAGGTGGTGGTGGGTGCGGTGGTAGCGGCGGGCTGCGGTGAGGCCGCGGCGCCATTCGGCGCTTTTGGGGTTGAGGACGCGCAGGGTGAGAGCGAGGGCGACTTCTTCTTGCTGGGTGGGGCGTTCGAAGTGGAGCCAGGCGCCTGGGTCCTCTGATCCGAGGGTGGGGCGGTGGGTGCGGGGGTCGGCGAGGCGTGCGGTGAGGCGTTCGTCGTGGGCGCGCAGGGCTTGGACGGTGCGCCACAGGGGGGTGTAGGCGTCGGCGCCGAGGAGGTCGTCGGGGTCTTCGTCGGGGGTGAGGTAGACGGGGACGATGAGGGTGGCTTTTTTGCCTGCGCCGGGGGTTTGTCGTAGGGCGCGGCCGACGGCTTGGACGGTGTCGACGGGGCTGTTCTTGGGGTCGGCGAAGACGACGGCGTCGATGGTGGGGACGTCGATGCCTTCGCCGAGGACGCGGGCGTTGGACAGGACGGCGGGTTGTTCGGGGTGGGTGTGGGTGGCGAAGTCGAGGAGGATGCGGCGGCGGG
>NZ_MAPV01000191.1 GCF_001700505.1 Streptomyces mutomycini | reverse complement strand
GGCGGGGTGACTGCCGGGGCGGCCGTCCGGCGGCGCCGACCGAAGCGTCCCGCGCCGCCGGACGGCGCCGCGGGACGGGCGCCGAGCCGGGACACCTCGTCGGTCGGCGCAGCGAACAGCTCCGTGTCCGTCACGCGCATCTCCACGCCGAACAGGGTCGAGAGGGCCGGCCGCGGACGCCCCGTCTGCAGGGCGACCACCTCCCGCAGCACCCCCGTCAGCTGCTCCGCCATCTCCGCGGCCGAGGAGAACCGGCGCGCCGGATCCGGGTCCGTGGCCCGCACGAGCAGCCGGTAGAACGACTCGTAGCGACGGAACACCTCGATGTTGTCCGGGTCCGGCAGCGAGTCCACGAAGACGTTGGTGTACCCCTGGAAGTCGAAGGTCAGCACCGCGAGCGTCCGCGCGACCGTGTAGAGGTCGGAGGCCACGGAGGGGCCGGCCTCGGCCACCTCGGGAGCCTGGTAGCCGACCGTGCCGTAGATGGCCGACTCGCCGTCGTCCATCCTGCGCACCGCGCCCATGTCGATGAGCTTGAGCTGGTCCTCGGTCTGGATCGCGTTGTCGACCTTGAAGTCGCAGTACAGCAGGTTGCGGCTGTGCAGGTGGCCGAGCGCCTCCAGCGCCTCGATCCCGTACGCGCACGCCTGCTCGACCGGCAGCGGGTCCCGCCTCCCTGCCGGGGTACGGAGCTCGTTGGCGATCTCCTTGAGCGACTTCCCGCCGACGTACTCCATCACTATGTAGCCGTCGAGCGAACCGGTGCGCTGGTCCAGGTGTTCCACGAAGTTGTAGATGCGGACGATGTTGGAGTGCTCGATCTCCGCGAGGAAGCGCCGCTCCGAGATGGCCGCCGCCATGGCGTCCTGGTCCCCGGTGTCCAGCAGGCCCTTGAGGACCACCCAGCGGTCGGAGACCGCCCTGTCCACCGCGAGATAGACCCAGCCGAGCCCGCCGTGCGCCAGGCAGCCCGCCACCTCGTACTGTCCGTGCACGATGTCGCCGCCGCGCAGCTTGGGCACGAAGGAGTACGGGTGCCCGCACTTGGTGCAGAACCCCTCGGTGCGGCCCGGCCGTTCACCGCGGGCCCTGCCCACCGGCGCGCCGCAGTCGGAGCGCGAGCAGAACCGCTTCCGCTCGGGAACCTCCGGTTTCTCCATCACCGCCGTGTACGGGTCGGGCCTCGGCACGTCGGGAACGAGCACCAGGCCCGCGCCGAGCCTGCCGCGCCCCGAGGTCGAGCCCGTGGAGGATCCCGAGGAGCGCACCGACACGGACCGGGACGTGGAGCTGCCGGACAGGGAGCGGGAGAGCCGCCCCGACACCGAACGCCTGGACGTCGACGAGCGGGACGAGGACCGGGCGGACGCCTGCGAACCGGTCCGCTGCGAGGTGCTCCCGCTCCTCCTGCCGCCGGCAGCCCCGCCGCCCGCGATGCCGGTGGGCGGTGAACTCACCATGCCCGTCGGCGAGACGACCGGCGCGAGACCGCAGGTGTCGCAGTACAGCTCGCCGCCGCCCATGTCCTCGTAACCGCCCCCGCACTCGGGGCGCTGACACTGCGTACTCACGATCTCTCCCCCTGTCCGTCGTGCGCGTCCGGGCTGTGCGGTGTCAGCAGATCCGTGGCGGCCCGCTGGTAGCGCAGCACCGCCTGTTCGGCGACCCGCAGATCGCACGGCGCGCTCCACAGCATCCGGCGCGCCGCGTCGTACCGCTCGATCAGGAGAGGGTCCTCCGCCAGACCGTGCCGGGCCACCTTCGCCCTGTACGCGTCCAGCCTGCCGCGCAGCTCCGCACGGACCGCGAGCGGCCCGGTGACGGAGGTCAGCGACTCCCGGGCGCGCAGCAGTTCCTCCTCCGCCTCCCGCTCCAGCGATTCCAGCAGCGGTGACAGCCGGTTCCACTGCGAGTGCCTGCGGTACGCCGACGCCGCAGCGAGCCGCTCCTGCAGCACGGTCGGCGGTCCGCTGACCGCGGGCACCTCTGAGGCGGCGATCTTCGCCAGCACCTCGCCGCGCGCCAACCGGGCCTCGGCGAGCGTACGGTTCGCGCGCGACAGCAGGTCCCGCACCTGGACCAGGCGCTGCTCGGCGTCCTGCCGGACCGCCAGCACCGCCTCGATCTCCCGGCGCACGTCCTCCAGTGCGCGGGCCGCCCGGTCGTAGCGCGTGGTGTCGGCGCGCCCGCCTCCGGGTGCCGCGCTGCCGGGGCCCGGCACCCAGAACGCCAGCGGATCCGAGATCACCTGCTCCCGCAGCGTGGTCAGCTCCTCGGCGATCGACTCCAGGTCGTCACCGGCCGGATGCTCCCCGGGCCGCACCCCGACGGAGTGCGCCAGCGAGCCGGTGCGGCGCAGCTCGGCGGCCAGCAGGTCGATCCGGGCGGGCAGCGCCGACCATACGGAGTCCGACGCGAGGATCATGTCCAGAGCCTGGGCGTACAGGTCGTTCATCCGGGCGACCAGCTCTTCCAGCGTGAACCGCTCGGACAGCCGGGCCGGACCGGTGAGCGAGGCGCCCGGGCCGGCCGCTGCCTGGTTCGCCACGGTCACACCGTCGCCGCGCAGCAGGTCGGTCAGGGCCACCAGGTCGCTCCTGCCGGGGTAGCGGCGCCTGGCCCGGATCTCACGGGCCGAGGCCAGCGTGCCGGCGTAGGCGTCGAAGTACCGCCAGAGCAGCGTGATCGACCGCTTGGCGGAGCCCCAGCGCTCCTTGGTGACACCGGCCAGAGTGGCGCCCTCCAGGAGCCGGCGGCCTGCATGCTCCTCCAGGGCGAGGAGCGAGGTCTCGATGGCCTCGTGCTCCGCGCGGAGCCGGGCCAGCGTACGGTCCGCCTCGTCCCGGCCCATGACCGGGCCGGGGGGCCTCCCCGTGAAGCCGGGGAAGGATCCCGCCACGCCCATCGATCACCTCTCCGTTCGTGCCGCCGGGCCCGGGGCCCCGACGGCTTCAGTTGCTGCGGTACTTCGGCGCCGGGGGCCCCGTGATGCCGGGCAGTCCCGTCGCCAGCCACTCGCGGTACGACGTCATCCAGGGGCTGTCGTCGCCGCCCCGGCGGTAATCGTCCAGTACGTGGTTGACCCGGGCCACCAGGTCGTCGGCGCCGAGCTTCGCCGCGACGCCGTAGTACTCGGTGGTGAACGGCTTGTCGCCCTTGAGCTCCACCGCCGGGTCCTGGGCCGCCTGGCCGGCCGCCAGCGCGTTGTCCGTGACCACCGCGTCGACCTCGCCGAGCTGGAGCCGCACCAGGCAGTCCAGCTGGTTGGGGACGGTCAGCAGGTCCTCGTCCAGCCCGGTCTCGTCGTGCTCGTCCCTGAACACCGCGCCGAAGGACTCCTCGTTCAGCGCGTCGTACGCCGTCGAGCCCTCCGCCGTGCAGACCCTTTTGCCCTTCAGGGACTTGTCGTAGCCCTCGATCGAGGACTCCTTGGGGGCCAGGACCTGCTGGCCGGCCTGGAAGTACGCCGTCGAGAACGCAACCTGGCCGGCACGCTCGCAGTTGATCGTCATCGTGCGCACGACGACGTCGACCTTGTCGTGTTCCAGCGCGGCAATCCGCTGGTTGGTGGGGATGGCACGGAAGATCACCGCGTCGCGGTCACCGAGGATGTCCTCCGCGATCGCCCGCACGAGATCGATGTCGAAGCCCTCCAGGGTGCGGCTCTCCGGATTCCGGTAGCCCCACTGGAAGCTGTTCTGGTCGACGCCCGCTATCAGCTTCCCGCGCTGCTTGATCTTCTCGATGCTCGGGCCGTCGGCGTCCGACGCGGGCACGCTCGCCTCCGGGTCCTTGCACGTCTCGGCCCTGTCCGGCATGGAGGCGGAGGCGTCATGGCCCGCGCTCCGCCCGCCGAACGTCCCGTCGCCGTGCGCCAGCGGCAGCAGGGTGAGCGAGGCGGTGACGACGCAGGCCACCGCCATGCCCGTCACTCCGCCCCAGCCGTGGAGCCTGCCGCGCGCGGCCCGGTTCTTCACCCTGGTCATCGCTCGTCCCCTCACCGGTACTCCGAGAGCCTGCGGTTGACCCCGACGACCGCGGCGGCCGCACCCAGCACGGCGAGGACCGCGGCCCCGATCGGCAGCCCGCCCAGCGCGCCGCGGCCGTCCTCGGCCGCCGCGTCGAACTCGTCCTGTTCGTGGGCGAGCGCCTTCTCCAGCGCGTCGTCGACCCGCTCGAAGGACTGGCCCGTGGAGTTCTCCGGGCCGATGATCTGCTGCAGCGCACTGTCGTACTCGCCCCGGTCGTCCGTCGTCCGGGCCTTCTTGTGGCGTTCCTGCCACTCGGACACGCTGTCGATGGCCCGACCCACCGGCTCGCTCCCCGTGAGGTCGTCGGCGAGCTCCTCCGCGCTCCTGAGCTGTGCGCCGAGTTCCTTCATGCCCGTGCTGTAGTCGGTCTCGTACTGGTCCGTGCCGTCCGGGGTGAGTACGGCACCACGGGCGACCAGGGTGAGGTTCTCATTGGAGCGCGCCTTCAGCGAGTTGATCCGAGCCTTGTTCAGGACGTCGAGTGACTCCTGCCCGTGCACCGTCGCGCTACGCAGGTCCGCCCTGGCCAGGGTGTGCCCGACGGCCAGCCACAGCAGCACCACGGCCGCCGCGGCCGTCGCCGCGAGCAGCCCGTGGTTGAAGACGCGGTTCGTCCTGCGGTAGTTGCGCCGCTGCATCCACACCAGCGCGGCAAGTGCCACCACTCCGGCACCCAGGGACAGGAAGGGGAACTGCCGCGCGTCGGCCGAGTCGGCGGCGAGCCGTCCGGTCTCGGCGGCGTACAACCGCTCGGCCGCGGGGAGGAGTTCGGCCGTCATCTTCTGGTTGGCGTAGCGGAGGTAGGCACCGCCGAGCGGCAGCCCCTGCCGGTTGTTGGCGCGGGCCCGTTCGACGAGACCGGTGTACTCGGGGAGTTGCTCGCTCAGCGTCGTGATCTCGCGGTGGGAGGAGGTCGAGGCGTCGGTGCTCGCCGCTGCCTCGACCAGCAGCCGGGAGGCCTCCTTGATGTCCGCGTCGTACCGGGCGAGCACGTCCGGGGGCTCCTGCGCTCCCGCCAGGAAGCCGCTCGCCGCCATCGTGTCCGCGTCGGCCAGCGAACGGTAGATGCGCGCGGCGTCCGCGCTCAGCGGCTGGCTGCGGGTCACCACGTCGTCGGCGGACGAGGCGCGCCCGGAGATCTCCAGGAACGTGACCGCCCCGAACGCCACGACGAGCAGGGCCAGCGCGGCGCCCGCGATCCGCAGCCTGCCGGGCTCGGTCGTCGCCGCGGCACGGAGCCGCTCGGCCGCGGTCCGGACGCCACCGCGCTGCGCGGGCACGGTCACGGGCGCGGACGACCGATCCGTCCCGGGCTCCCGCGGCGCGGTCCCGCTCGGCGGGTATGTCACTTGACCTCCCCCTCGGTCACTGACGACGGCCCGGCCCCCCGGCCGACCGGGGGACGACTGGTCCTGGCCCAGAAGTATGGCCCCAGGGACCACCATCCACCAGGAATGCCCAAATCCCTCGTCTTTCCCCGTATTCGATCAGGACGAGCGCGGACGATCAAGGCGTTGTCCCGGGACGGCGGCTCCGGAGCGGGCCGATCCCTCTCCTCATGACACGTACGGGGAATCTGACCGGTTCCCGTACGCGAAGGGCGTCCCGTGACACACAGCCACGGGACGCCCTCACTCACCGGCCCTCAAGTGTAGTGCGCCCGCAGTCTGTTGTGCGCCCGGGGGGCGGCCCCCGTGTGGTCCAGACCCAGCAGCGCGGCGCCCAGCACCGGTGGAGCCGACACGACCCGGACCTGCGCCTTCGGGGCGCGTACGGCGAGGAGCCCGGCGATCCGGCTGTCCAGTGCCGGGTGGCGGGCCGCCAGCACACTGCCGCCCAGCACGACCGGCACCTCCTCCTCCAGCAGACCGAGCCGGGCCAGCGCGACCGAGGCCATCGCCACGACCTCGTCGCCGAGCCGGTCCACCAGGTCACGCGCGATCCGGTCCCCGGCCGCACCGGTGGAGAACAGCACCGGGGTCAGCTCGTGACGGCGTTCGTACGGGATGTGCCCCAGGTGCAGCGCCTCGATCAGCGCGTACATCGAGTCGAGCCCGAAGTGGCCCGGCAGGGTCCGCGCCAGCCCGGTCGGCTCACCGCGGCCGTCCTCGGCCCTCGCCGCGAACCACATCGCCTCCTCCGCGAGCCCCGAACCCCCGCCCCAGTCACCGGACATACGGCCGATCGCGGGGAAGCGGGCGGTGGCTCCGTCCGGCCGCATGCCGACGCAATTGATCCCCGCGCCGCACACCACGGCCACACCCCGGGGGCCGTCGGCCCCCGCACGCAGTATCGCGAAGGTGTCGTTGCGCACCTCCACGGTGCGGCCCCAGCCCCGGGCCCCCAGTGCCGCGGTCAACTCCGCCTCCTCGACCGGGAGATCCGCGTTGGCGAGACACGCCGACACATGTTCGACACCGTCGGCCCCGGCCGCCGCGAGTGCCCGGCGGACCGCATCCGCCAGCCCGTCCACGGCCACGTCGATCCCGACGGCCGGCGGCTGGAAGCCGCCACCGCGCGCGGAGCCGAGGACCGTGCCGTCGGCGCCGATCACGGCCGCGTCGGTCTTGCTGTTGCCCGCGTCGATCGCGAGCACATGTGCGGTCAGGCCCACGCCAGGTGCTCCCGGTTGTGCGCGACCAGCTTGTCGGTGAGCGCCTCCGCGTACTCGAACTGGCCGATGAGGGGATGGGCCAGCAGCGCCTTGAACACCCGGTCGCGGCCACCGCGCAGCGCGGCGTCCAGGGCCAGGTCCTCGTACGCGGTGACCTGCCCGATCAGCCCGGCGTACAGCGGGTCCGGCGTGGCCACGGCGAGGGGGACCGCGCCCGTGCCGTCGACCCGGGCCTGGACCTCGATCACCGCGTCGTCCGGCAGGAACGGCAGCGTCCCCCTGTTGTACGTGTTGACCACCTGCACCGCGGAGCCGCCCCCGCCGAGCAGCGAGGACGCCAGGTCCACGGCCGCCTCCGAGTAGAAGGCGCCACCGCGCTCGCCCAGCAGCGCCGGCTTCTCGTCCAGGGCCGGGTCGCCGTACATCTCCAGGAGTTCCTTCTCCATCGCGGCGACCTCGGCCGCGCGGGACGGCTTCGTGCCGAGCTCCCTGACGACCTCGTCGTGCGTGTAGAAGTACCGCAGGTAGTAGGAGGGGACGACGCCGAGCCGGTCGACGATCTGCCGGGGCATGCGCAGGTCGCCGGCGATCGCGTCGCCGTGCTCCGCGAGCAGCCTCGGCAGGACGTCCTCACCGTCCGGGCCGCCCAGGCGCACGCCCGTCTCCCACGTCAGGTGGTTCAGCCCGACGTGTTCGAGGTGCACCTCACCGGGCGTCACGCCGAGCAGCGCGGCGAACTTGCGCTGGAAGCCGATCGCCACGTTGCACAGGCCGACGGCCTTGTGCCCGGCCTGGAGCAGCGCCCGGGTGACGATCCCGACCGGGTTGGTGAAGTCGATGATCCACGCGTCGGGGTTGGTGCGGCGCACCCGCTCGGCGATGTCGAGGACGACCGGCACCGTGCGCAGCGCCTTCGCCAGACCTCCCGCGCCGGTGGTCTCCTGGCCGACGCAGCCGCACTCCAGCGGCCAGGTCTCGTCCTGGTTGCGGGCGGCCTGCCCGCCGACGCGGAGCTGGAGCAGCACCGCGTCGGCGTCGGCGACCCCGGCGTCCAGGTCCGAGGTGGTGGTGATCCTTCCGGGGTGACCCTGCTTGGCGAAGATCCGCCGCGCGAGGCCGCCGACCAGTTCCAGCCGGTCGGCGGCCGGGTCGACGAGCACGAGCTCCTCGACCGGCAGGGTGTCCCGCAGCCGCGCGAAACCGTCGGCCAGTTCCGGGGTGTAGGTGGACCCGCCACCGACTACTGCGAGCTTCATCTGATTCCTTCGTGGACGATCCGCCCGTACGCGGCGGAGGGATGGAGTCCTGCGGAGCAGGGCGGCCGGCGGCGGTCCGCCACCGGGGCGACGGTTGTCTCAGGCTGTGTCGAAGACGCTGTCGCGCGCCTGGGCGAGGGCCGTTCGCAGCGCACCGGTCAGGATCGGATCCCCCTCGATGTCGCTGATGCGGAGCAGCGGACGGGACAGCGCCAGACCGGTCATCTCGGCCTCGACCCGTTCGCGGAGTTCCTCCCCGCCGGCCAGGGCCACCTGGCCGGAGAGGACGACCAGTTCGGGGTCGACGACGGCGACGACGGCGGCGAGGCCGGTCGCCAGTCTGCGGGCGACCTCGGCCAGCACGGCCTCGTCGGCGAGGGCCTCGGCCAGCGGCCTGCCGCCGGCCAGGCCGCGCACGGCGGGGCAGGAGACCTGGCTCTGGAAGCCGCCCCCCGCGCCGGAACCCGCCCGGCCGGCAGCGCCGCCGCGGGCGAGCGGGGCGCCGGGCAGCGGCATGTAGCCGATCTCCCCCGCGCCGCCGGTGGCGCCGCGCAGGAGGGCGCCGCCCAGCACGATCGCGGCACCCACGCCCTCGTCGAGCCAGGCGAGCACGAAGTGGTCGTGGTCCTGGGCCGCACCCGCGTAACTCTCGGCGACGGCCGCGAGGTTCACGTCGTTCTCGATGACGACCGGCCTTCCGACCACCTCGGCGAGATCCGCGAGCAGGGTTCGGGAGTGCCAGCCGGGCAGATGGGGCGCGTAACGCAGCTGTCCGGTGCGCGGGTCGATCGCGCCCGGGGTGCCCACCACCACGGCGGCCAGGTCGGCGTGGCCGAGCCCGGTGGGGCGCAGGGCACCGTCCACGGCCTCGGCGACGAGCTGTGCGGTGCGGTGGCGTACGTCCTCCGCGACCGCGTCGGCCTCGACCCGGCAGGCGCCGACCACGGTGCCGGTGATGTCGGCGACGACCGCGTCGATGCCGGTGGGCCCGGCGGAGAGGGCCGCGACGTGGCCGGCCGCCGGGTCGATCCCGTAGAGCACGGCGTTCGGCCCGGGCCGCCCGCTCTGGCTGCCGGTCGAGCGGACCAGGCCCGCCTCCTCCAGCCGCGCCAGCACCTGTGAGGCGGTGGGCTTGGAGAGCCCGGTCAGCTCGCCGATGCGTGTGCGGGTCAGGGGCCCCTGGGTGACGAGGAGATCGAGCGCCGCCCGGTCGTTCATGGCGCGCAGAACGCGGGGGGTACCCGGTGTGGGGCCGGCCATGAGTGACGCACCCGCTCTCTGTCAGGAAACTTTCCTGTTGATGAGAGGAAGGTAGGACGGCGTCACCCACCCGTCAAGGCGTCACACCCGTCAAGGCGTCACCCACCCGTCAATGGGAAGCGCCCCCGCAGGCAACAGAAGCGTTACCTGCGGGGGCGCTGTGCGCGGTGGGTCACTTCGCCAGATTCGGCGGCGCTATCGGGGTGGCGGCCAGAGACTGCGGCGACGTCGTCGACGCGTACGCCGAGGGGGCCGCCATGGCCGCCGTCGGGTCGGCGGTGGACGCCGCGTCGGGATGGAGCGGCGGGAGGGCGCCGATCATCCGGATGCCGGCCGCGTCCAGCGCCTGCTTGATGCGCCAGCGCAGCTCGCGCTCGACGCCCAGCGCCTTGCCCGGCATGGTCTTCGCCGTGACCCGTACGGTCATCGAGTCGAGCAGCACCGCGTCCAGGCCGAGGATCTCCACCGGGCCCCACAGCCGCTCCGACCAGGGCTCTTCCTTGGTCATGGTCTCGCCCGCCGCGGAGATCGCCTTGCGGACCGGTTCCAGCTCCTCGACCGGGCGCACCGTGACGTCGACACCGGCCGTGGACCAGCCCTGGCTGAGGTTGCCGATCCGCTTCACCTCGCCGTTGCGGACGTACCAGATCTCGCCGTTGTCGCCGCGCAGCTTGGTGACCCGCAGCCCCACCTCGATGACCTCGCCCGAGGCGACACCCGCGTCGATCGTGTCACCGACGCCGTACTGGTCCTCCAGGATCATGAAGACGCCGGAGAGGAAGTCGGTGACGAGATTGCGCGCGCCGAAGCCCAGCGCCACACCGGCGACCCCCGCGGAGGCCAGCAGGGGGGCCAGATTGATCTGGAAGGCGCCCAGGATCATCAGGGCCGCGGTGCCGAGGATGAGGAACGACGTGACCGAGCGGAGCACGGAGCCGATGGCTTCGGAGCGCTGCCGGCGGCGTTCCGCGTTGACCAGCAGGCCGCCGAGGGCCGTGCCCTCCACCGCCTGGGCGCTGCGGTTCATCCGGTCGATGAGGTTGGTCAGCGCGCGCCGGATCAGATAGCGCAGCACGATCGCTATGGCCGCGATGAGGACGATACGGAGACCGGTGTTCAGCCAGGTGGACCAGTTCTCCTCGACCCAGCCTGCGGCGTTCCCGGCCCGCTCGGCGGCTTCGTCCAGCGAGCCTGCAGCCCCGGGGGACGGAGCCGCGGCCAGGAGGGCGGACAGGGACACGGCGGGGACCTCCAGGTGGGGCGACAGCAGACCAACAACAGTAACGAAGCTCGGGGGGTGGTTCGTTGCCGCCGAAGAGGGAGAGACACGTCTCACCCCCGGGTGCGGAGGGTGTGGCCTGTCGCACTACGGGGCCGACGGCCCTGCTGAAGGGCCCCTTCCGGCGTCGCGGGGCCGGGCGGGCGACAGGCCGGTGAGGCAAATCCCTCGGGCCCGTTACCCGCACGTGGTGGCGCTCGGACCAGGCATGAGGAGAAACTGAGATGGATCGTCCCGGCGCGAGCCACGCGTCGCCGGCGTACAAGGAGGCATCCACGTGCCGCACGTCCTGGTTCTCAACGCTTCGTACGAGCCGCTCGGCGTCGTACCTCTCCGCCGCGCGCTCGTCCTCGTCCTCGAGAACAAGGCCATCTGCCTCGAGGAGTCCGGCGCCTTCATGCACAGTGCCACTCGTGCCGTGCCCGCGCCCAGTGTCGTCCGCCTCAAGCGGTTCGTGAGGGTCCCCTACCGTGGGCCCGTCCCCCTCACCCGCCGGGCGCTCTTCGCGAGGGACGGCGGCCGCTGCATGTACTGCGGTGCCGCCGCGACCAGCGTCGACCACGTCATCCCCCGCAGCCGCGGCGGGCAGCACGCCTGGGAGAACGTGGTGGCGGCCTGCCGCCGCTGCAACCACGTCAAGGCGGACCGTCATCTGCCCGAGCTGGGCTGGCGGCTGCGCCACCAGCCGGCACCGCCCAGCGGCCTCGCCTGGCGGATCATCGGGACCGGCCACCGGGATCCGCGCTGGCTGCCCTACCTGCAGCCGTTCGGCGCGGAGGACGTGATGGCCCGGATCGACGGCGTGTCCGCCTGAGGGCCGGGCCTCCGGTGCCTCAGGGGGTGTCCTTGTCCTCTCCGGCCACCGCGTAGGCCTCCACCGACCAGAGTGAGTAGCCGTACTGCGTGGCCCGGGCGTCGCCCTGGATCCTGATGAATCGGGTGTCCTTCGCGTCCATCCGGACGGCCTCGCGTCCGCCCCCTCCCTCCCGCACGGTCGCCGCCGTACGCCAGGTGCGGCCGTCCGGGGAGACCTGTACGCGATAGCGGGAGGCGTAGGCGTCCTGCCACCGCAGCACGACCTGGCCCAGCCGGACCGGTCCGGGCAGCTCGGCCTGCCACCAGGCGCCGTCCTCGACGGGTGAGGACCAGCGGGTCTCCGGGTCGCCGTCGGAGGCCGCCGCGGCCGGGAAGTCCGGGGTCTCGTCGCCGGACGAGGACGCCGTGGCCGTACGCACCAGATCAGGGCCCGCCGTGCGGGGGAAGGCCCGCACGATCAGAGTGCTCTCCTCGCCCCCGAAGCGCAGCGGCACCTCGTACTCGCCGGCCGGGGTGCCGTCCGGCACGGTGATGTCCACGGGGACGTCGGTGCGCGAGCCCCTGGTCACCGTCGTGTGCTTCGGCACCTTCACCTCGATGCCCTTGGGCGCCTTCGCCGTGAGCGCGCCCTTCACCTTGCCGGGGCGCCCGCCGGCCAGCCGCGCCTCCACCCGCTGGGTACCACCACCGATCACGGCGTCCGTCCTGTCGCGGACGAGTGCGAGCCGGGCCGCCGGCTCGTCACCGAACCAGGGGACCAGCGCCCGCACCTCCGGGGCGTCCGGGGCCGGGGCGGTGCGCGTGATCCCCGGGGTCAGGGGGCCGGCGAGGACCGGGTGGGCGGACGGCACGCTGACCCGCAGCGCGTCCGCACGCAGCCCCTTCACCGCCGTCTGTGTCCAGCCCGCCGCCGACAGGGGCCCGAGCCCGCGCCAGCCCTCACCCGGGACGTGGGCCTCCAGGACCGCGTCCGCCGTGCCGTCGCCCGGCCGGGCCAGCGTGGTGACGGCCTCCAGTGGGCGGGCGCGGTCGAGCCGCAGCGTGTAACCGTGCGCGTCCCCGCTCACCGTTCCCGCGTCCCTGTCGGTGCCGTTCCAGGCGCCGGCCTCATCGAGCACCCGGTCCAGGAACGGGTCCAGGACGCCCTTGCCGACCGTCGCCGTGCCCGCCCCGATCTTCCTGCGCAGCGGCTCCAGCTCCAGCTGGGCCTGCCAGGCGGCCGCCCCGTCGCCACGCTCCTGCGCCCGCAGCAGGTCGACGGCGAGCTCGCCCGCCCTGCCGTACCTGGCGAGCTGTTCGCTCCACGGCCGCACCTCGTCCCGGAGCCGGCCGCTCGCGAGGGCCTCCAGCTCCTGCGGCGCGCGCCGCATCACGCCGAAGGCCGCCCGCAGCTCACGGGCCGCCTTGCCGCCGTCGGCCGTGTCCGCCGGGTGCGCGGACGGACGTGACGCCCAGAACGCGGTCAGCAGCGGCCGGAGGTACGCGGACTCGTCGCCGCCCAGCAGCGAGGTGGCACTGTTGCCCGCCAGGGCGCCCAGGGCGGCCCGGGCGGTGGTGTCGCCGCCCGCCAGGTCGTCGATGGCCGCCTGCCAGGACTCCTGCGGCCGGTACCCCTTCGGGTTCCAGGCGAAGTCTGCGGCCGTGAAGAGGGGGATACGGGACGCCGACGGCTGCTCCATGGCGTTGGCGAGCAGCGCCGCGGACCCGCCGGCCACAGCGGGGTCCCGGCCGGTGTACGGGCCGAGGAAGATCCGGTCCTGCGCGTAGTCGTTGACCGGGTAGTTGTCCATGGTGACCAGGGGGCGGCGGAAGGCGGCCCGCGCGCCCGCCAGGTCGTGCCCGGTGATCGTCTCCGGTACGACCCCGACGCCGGTCCAGGCCACCTGTACCCGGTCGTCCAGCTCCGCGGCGAGTGCCGTGCGGTAGGCGGTGGCGCCGTCCTGGTAGAACTCGGTCGGCATCACCGACAGCGGCTCCGCGTCCGGGTGCCGGTCCGCGAGGTGCCGGGCGACCGCGCTCGCGACCCGGGCATGCGCCCCGGCCGCCGCCTCGGGTCCGCTGCCGAACGTCTCCGCGTCCTGGTCGCAGTGCCATTCGCTGTAGCTGACGTTCTGGAACTGCAGCTGGAAGGCCCTCACCCCGAGCGCCCACATCGCGTCGATCTTCCGGGTCAGCGCCCGCACGTCCTCGTCCGACGCCATGCACATCGCCTGGCCGGGCGAGACGGCCCAGCCGAGGGTCACGTGTTCGGCCCGAGCCTTCGCCGCCAGCGCACGGAAGTCGGCGCGCTCCTCGGCGGGATACGGCTCGCGCCAGCGGGCCTGCCGGTAGGGGTCGTCGCCCGCCGCGTAGAGGTAGCGGTTCTGCTTCGTGCGGCCCATGAAGTCCAGCTGGGCGAGCCGCTCCGCGCGGGTCCACGGCTGCCCGTAGAAGCCCTCGGCCGTCCCGCGCACGGCCGTGCCCGGCCAGTCGCGGACCACGGCTCCGGCGACGGTGCCGTCCTCCACGAGCTGGCGCAGGGTCTGGACGCCGTGGAACAGCCCGTCCTCGCCGACCCCGTCCAGCGTCACCGCGGGCCGGTCCCCGACCCTGCCCACGGCGAGGCGGTAGCCCCCGGAGGGCAGGTCGGCGCGTTCGGGCACGCGCATGGCCCGCAGCGCCCGGCCCGCGTCCGTGCCGCCGAGCCGGATCACCGGGCCCTTGCCGGGCAGGGTGTCGTGCACCCTGCGTACGCCGGCCTCCCGCAGGAGGGCCCTGAGCGCCTCCACGGCGTACGGATCGGCCTCCGGGCCGGCGAGGAGGGTGACCTCGGCTCCCAGGGTGACGGCCTGCCCGGACGCCTCGACGGACTGCGGGCGGGGCCAGACAGCGGGCAGCCGGCTGCCGTCGGCGCGGTCCGCGGCGGTCGCGGCAGGACCGGCCGGGGTGGCGGGGGCCGCGACGGCGGCCGGTGCGACCGGGCCGAGCAGCCCGCCGATCACGGCGACGGCAACGGCTGTCGCATGCCTCCTGCGCCCGAGCTTCACGCCGTACTCCTTCGCCCTCAGCCTCGCCCGGCAATGACGTCCGACCCCACCACCGGGGCGCGGGGGTGTCAATGCGCATGGCCGTTTTGGTGGAAATGCCCGAACTGTTACACGGTGTGGCGCGTGGGCGCCCTGGGGAGAGTCGCCAAGTGGCTGAAAATCTCCCATACCCGGCATGCGTGGGAACGGCATGTGACCCACGGCACGTTGGGCTCGTTGTCATAACGCCTATGTCACGTCCACGCCTGCACTCGCGTCAGTTGGGTAGGTCTGCTGTGTCCTGTTGTCCACGGCCAGGAGGCCAACATGCCCGCTTCCGCGCAGCTTCTGCTCTCCGCCCTCTCCAAACAGGTACCGAGCCCCATGGGTCATGACCCGCTTGCAGGCAAGGCGTCCCCGACCTTCACCAGCCCTCCGATGATCAGTGAGCTGCCGCTCGCCGACGTCTCCCACCTGACCGGTGAATCCGCGTTCGCCGACAGCGCCCCGCTGATCAGCGAGCCCCCGCTCACCAGTGAGCCCCCGCTCGCCGACGCCACACCTCTCACGAGCGAGCCTCCGCTCGCCGCCGTCGCCCCTCTGACCAGCGAGCCGACAGCACCTGGCACCGCAGGGGGCATGGAGTCCCCAGGAGTCTGAATGGGCTTGTCCCGGCTCGCCGCACTGCACGGCGTCGCCACCTCCTTCTCCCCGTCCGCGGATGTCACGGTGTCCGTCCCCGACGACACGGTCACGGCCGTGCTCGCCGCGCTGGGCGTCGACGCCGCCACTCCCGCGCAGGTGCGGAGATCGCTCGCCGCAGCCGAATCCGCAGCGGCCTCCCGACTGCTCCCGCCGACGGTGGTGGCCTGGTCCGGAGAGCCGCTGCCCGCGGCGCTCACCGCGCTGCCGCCCGGCGCGGTCCTCACGGTCGCCCCCGAAGAGGCGGCCGAAGGCGCGCCCCCGCCCCTGCGCATGCGGGTTCTCCCGGCTCCCGCGGCGACCGCGGACACCCCGAGGACACCCTCCTGGTGGACCGAACCGCCCCTGGGTGTCCACCGGCTGACCGTCCGTACCGCTGACCACGGCTACGCCACCGCCACCCTCGTCGTCGCTCCGGACCGCGTACCCCAGCCGCCCGCACACACGCACGGCTTCCTCGTCCAGCTCTACTCGCTGCTGTCCGCCCGCTCCTGGGGCATGGGCGACCTGGCCGACCTGGCCGACCTCGCCGCCTGGGCGGGACGGACCCAGGGGAGCGGGTTCGTGCAGGTAAACCCGCTGCACGCCGCCGTACCAGGCAGGCCGACCGACCCGTCGCCGTACCGCCCCTCCTCGCGCCGCTTCCCCGATCCCGTCCATCTGCACATCGAGTCGATCCCGGAGTACGGCCACGTCGGCGAGCCCGGCAGGGCGGCGCTGGACGACCTGCGCCAGGAAGCCGCGGCGCTGCGCGAGGCCGTGCTCAACAAGGGCGCGCTGATCGACCGGGACGCAGTGTGGGAGCTCAAGAAGCAGGCCCTGGAGCTGATCCACGAGGTCCCCCTGACCCCCGGACGCAGGGCCTCCTACTGCGACTTCCTCGCCGAGCAGGGCCAGGCCCTGGAGGATCACGCCCTGTGGTGCGCCCTGGCGGAGGTGCACGGCCCCGACTGGCGCGTCTGGCCCGTAGGGCTGCGCGACCCCCGCTCCCGGCTGAGCGCCCGCGCCCGCACCGAACTGCTGGACCGGGTCGACTTCCACTGCCGGCTCGTCTGGCTCACGGACACCCAGCTCGCCACCGCGCAGAGCGCCGCACGGGAGTCCGGCATGGCCGTCGGGATCGTCCACGACCTCGCGGTCGGTGTCCACCCCGACGGCGCCGACACCTGGGCGCAGCAGGAAGCCTTCGCGCACGGCATGTCCGTCGGCGCGCCCCCCGACGCCTTCAACGCGCACGGCCAGGACTGGGGACTGCCGCCCTGGCGCCCCGACGCCCTCGCGGCGTCCGGCTACGCCCCCTTCCGCCGGCTCCTGCGCGGGCTCCTCGCCCACGCCGGAGCTCTGCGCATCGACCACGTCATGGGGCTCTTCCGGCTCTGGTGGGTGCCCGGCGGGCGCCCGCCCACCGAGGGCACGTACGTCGCCCAGGACGCCGAGGCGATGCTCGCCGTCCTCGTCCTGGAGGCACACCGCGCCGGTGCCGTCGTCGTGGGGGAGGACCTCGGCACCGTCGAGTCCGGCGTGCGCGAGGCGCTCGCCCGGCGCGGGGTGCTCGGCACCTCCGTGCTCTGGTTCGAGCGTGACTGGGGCGGCACCGGACGCCCGCTCGCGCCCGAGAAGTGGCGTCAGGACTGCGTGGCCACGGCGACCACCCACGACCTGCCGTCCACCGCCGCCCGGCTGACGGGCGAGCACGTGACGCTCCGCCACCGGCTCGGTCTGCTCACGCGGAGCCTGGAGCGGGAACTGGCCGAGGACGCCGCGGACACCGCCGAGTGGCTGGCCTGCCTGGCCCGGCTCCGGCTGCTGCCCGAGGGCGAAGGCGACGAGGAGGCGGCGGTCCGTGCCGTCCACCGCTTCCTGCGGCGCACCCCGGCGCGGATGGCCGGGATCTGGCTCCCGGACACCGTGGGCGACCGCCGCCCGCAGAACCTCCCCGGGACCTGGGACCAGTACCCCAACTGGCGCCTGCCCATCGCCGATGCGGAGGGCCACCCCGTCACGCTGGAGGAGATCACCGCCTCGCCGCGGCTGCACCGGCTGATGGCCGTCCTGGCCGACGGCCCGGAGTCCCGTACGGCACCCCCGGGCGCGCGCCCCTCGTAGGCGTTCGCTACGTTTGCACCGTGGACAAGAAGAACGCTATGCGCGCCGGCGCCGTCGCGGCCGGTACGACGCTGATGATGCTGCTCATGTCGTCCCCGGCCCTCGCGCTGACCCGCGACGACGGTGACGACCCGGGCCCGGGTCTGAACGTGCTGGAGACCCTCGGCCTCTATGTCGCGGCACCGATCGTCCTGTTCCTCGTGATCGCGGGCCTGACCATGGTCCTCGACAAGTCCGAGAAGCAGGCCTAGAGAGCTCTGCCGAGAGCGCCGCCGGTACGACGTACCGAGCGGCGCACCGGCATGTCCGGGCTCCGGATAGGTTTCGGCCATGACCGAGTGGGACGTCAAGAAGCTCCGCATCCTGCGCACCCTGCGCGACCGTGGCACGGTCACCGCCACGGCCGAAGCGCTTCTCATGACCCCGTCGGCGGTCTCGCAGCAGCTGACCAACCTCGCCGGACAGCTCGGCGTGCCCCTGCTGGAGGCGCAGGGACGTCGCGTCCGGCTCACCGACGCCGCGCATCTGGTGCTCCGCCACGCCGAGGCCGTGTTCGCGCAGCTGGAGCGGGCCGACGCCGAGCTGGCCGGCTATCTGCGGGGCGACGCCGGGCAGGTGCGGGTCGGTGCCTTCTCGACCGCCGTGCCCGCCCTCGTCGTCCCGGCTGTACGTCTGCTGGCGGCCGGTGACCGGCCGGGGCCCGAGGTGCGGGTGCGGGAGGCGGAGGCGGCCCAGGCGTACGACCTCCTGGCGGCCGGTGAGGTGGACCTGGCGCTCTCCCTGGCGGCGCACGCCCCGACGGCCCGTGACCCCCGCTTCGCCCTGCTGCCCCTCCTGGCGGACCCGCTGGACGTGGCCGTGCCCGCCGGCCATCACCTTGCCGGCGCGCCCGCGCTCCGGCTGGCGGACCTCTCCCGGGAGGCCTGGATCTTCGGCGGGTCCGGCCCGTGGTCGGAGATCACCACGGCCGCGTGCGAGGCAGCGGGCTTCGTCCCGGAGCAGGCCCACAGCGCCGCCGGCTGGACGGCGATCCTCGCCATGGTGCGGGCGGGCATGGGGGTCGCCCTGATCCCCAGGATGGTCTCGGCGTCCGACCGGCCGCGCGACGGAGTGGTGATGCGGGTCCTGGAGGCCGACCGCCCCCACCGCCATGTGGTGGCGGCGGTACGGCAGGGAGCCGAACAAGGTCCGGCTGTCGCACGGGTGCTGGCGGCGCTGGAAGAGGTGGCCTCCACTTTCGTTAAGCAGAACTGAAAGAACCGTACGAAAACTTTCGATGGACCTGATCGGTGGCCGGGCGGCACAGTGAGCACATGCCCACCGACAAGATCCAGACGGAGCCCGGTTCCAACGACCCGCACGCGAACGACGCGGCCTCCTACGGCGGCGGCGACCCCTACGCCGACTACCGCTCGGGCGACTTCACCTTCACCGGGCTGGTCGACCTCGCGGACCGCCGTCTCGGAGCGGGGGTGATCGCCGCCAACGACGAGTTCTTCGCCGAGCGCGAGAACCTCCTGATCCGCGGACCGGCCGTCTTCGATCCCGAGCGGTTCGGCCACAAGGGCAAGATCATGGACGGCTGGGAGACCCGCCGCCGCCGGGGCGCGGACGGGGAGCACCCCTTCCCCGCCCCCGAGGACCACGACTGGGCGATCGTCCGGCTGGGCGCACCCGGAATCATCCGCGGCATCGTCGTCGACACCGCCCACTTCCGCGGGAACTACCCACAGCGCGTCTCCGTCCGAGCGACGGCCGTGGAGGGCGCCCCCGGACCGGAGGAACTCCTCGCCGACGACGTGAAGTGGGAGGAGATCATCCCGCCGACACCCGTACGCGGCCACGCCGCCAACGGCTTCGAGATCACCGGTGGCCGCCGCTACACGCACCTGCGCGTCTGCCAGCACCCCGACGGAGGCATCGCCCGCCTCCGCGTCCATGGCGAGGTCGTCCCCGATCCGGCCTGGCTCGCCGCACTCGGCACGGTCGACCTGATCTCGATCCTGAACGGCGGCACGTACGAGGACGCGTCGGACCGGTTCTACTCCTCGCCGGCCCAGATCATCCTGCCCGGCACCTCCCGCACGATGGACGACGGCTGGGAGAACCGCCGCCGCCGGGTCCGGGACACGAACGACTGGGTGCGCTTCCGCCTGCCCGCCAGGGGCGCGGTCCGCGCGGTCGAGATCGACACCGCCTGCCTCAAGGGCAACGCGGCCGGCTGGATCGGCCTCGTCCTGGACACCGAGGCCGTGGTCACCCACGTACGCCTGGACGCCTACCCCGACGGGGGAGTGGCCCGGATGCGCCTGCACGGCTCGCTGACGGAAGCGGGCGCGGCCGAACTGGCGCTCCGCTACGCCGAGTCGATGGCGTAGGCGAGTCAACTCTCCTTCCCCGCACGGTGGACGGCCGTGCTCCGGCGTCCGTCCGCCGTGCGGGGCCCGGTGTGAGGGCCGCCCGGACCGCCGATCACCCGCAACGTCACCAGCGCGAGCGCCGCGGTGGCCCCGCCCAGGATCATCACCGTCGTCGGGGAAGACGCGTCGACCACGATTCCGCCCCCCAGCGCACCGAGCGAGATGGTCGCCTGGAACGACGAGGTGAACAGCACGGAGGCCGCCTCCGGCGTCCGGGGCGCCGATGTCAGGAACCACATCTGGCTGCACACGGGCACCGCGCCGTACGCCAGCCCCCAGACGATCAGCAGCACCACCGCGCCGCCCTCATCCGTGCCGAGGACCGGCAACAGCAGGGTCGAGGCCGCCAGCATGCCCGCCGCCACACCGAAGGTGCCGCGCAGCGAGCGCCGTACGAGCGCGCCCGCGGCGAAGTTGCCGACGACACCCGCCGTGCCGTAGACGAGCAACACGAGGGTGACGAAGCGCGTGCTCGCGTGCGTCTCCACCTCCAGGAAGGGCGTGACGTAGGTGTAAGCGCCGAAGTGCGCCAGCACGACGAGGAACGTGACGATCAGTCCGGCCCGGATACGGGCCGCGCCGATCAGTCCGCCGAGGACGCCGAGGCCCGTGGTGCTCTCCGGCGGCAGCGGAGGCATCAGCGCGATCAGGGCCCCGCACACGCCCAACGTGAGAAGCCCCATCGCAGTGAACGCGGTGCGCCACCCGGCGGCATCGCCGAGAAACACCCCGAAAGGCACACCGAGCACCGAACCGAGCGGAACCGCGGAAAAGATCACGGAGGTCGCCCTGCCGACCTGCTCCGGGGGGACCAGACGGGGCGCGATCCCCGCGCCGATGGACCAGAAGGCGCCGATCGCGAGCCCGACGAGAACACGGGACGCGATCATGACCCAGTAGGCGGGAGCCGCGGCGGCGAGGAAGTCGGCCACCGCCAGCAGCAGCATCAGGGCGCAGAGCATGAGCCGCCGGTCGATCCGCCGGGTCGCGACGGTCACCACGGGGGCGGCGACGGCTGCCAGGAGGCCGGGCACGGTCATCATCAGTCCCGCGCTGCCGTCCGAGATCCCGAAGGTGGTGCCGATGGGCGTGAGCAGGCCGATCGGCAGGATCTCGGTGGTGACCAGGGAGAAGATGCCCACCATCACGGTCACGACCCCGAGCCGGCCGACCACGGGTGAACGGGCGGGGACGGGAGGGACCGGGGT
>NZ_MAPV01000190.1 GCF_001700505.1 Streptomyces mutomycini | reverse complement strand
GTACGGGGGCGGGGTGAGGGTGCCCCGGAAAACATGTCGGGGCGGACGGCTCCGAGCCGTCCGCCCCCACACGTGCTGCCGGTGCCGGCCTGAGGCCCTGAGGCCCTCAGGCCGGAGCGATCGCCAGCGCCGTGTTCTGGCCGCCGAACCCGCACGAGTTGCTGAGTGCGAGGTCGATCGGCATCGACGTGGCCGACTGGGCGAGCTTGATGTCGATCCGTCCGTCGGGGATGCACAGGCCCGCGGTGGGCGGAATGATCTCGTGTTCGACGCTCAGCAGGGTGAACGCGGCCTCGACCGCGCCGGCCGCGCCGAGCAGGTGTCCGGTGACTCCCTTCGTGGAGGTGACCAGCGGGTCGCCCTGCAGCGTCCGCTGGATCATGCGTGCCTCGGCCAGGTCGTTGAGCGGTGTCGACGTGCCGTGGGCGTTCACGTGCTGCACGTCGTCAGGGTCCGCGCCGGCGTCGGCGAGAGCCGCGCGGACCGCCGCCTCGATGCCGGCGCCGTCCGGGTGCGGCGACGTCATGTGGTGGGCGTCCGCGGTGGCCCCGAAGCCGATGATCCGGCCGTGGACGTGCGCACCGCGGGCCCGGGCGTCCACGACGCGTTCCATGACGAGGATCCCGGCCCCCTCTCCGGCGACGAAGCCGTCCCGGTCGGCGTCGAAGGGACGCGAGGCCGACGCGGGGTCGTCCTCGCGCCGCGACAGCGCGCCCATCTGGGCGAAGCCGGCCATGACCAGTGGAGTGATCATCGCCTCGCTGCCGCCCGCCAGCACCACGTCGCAGCGGCCGAGGATGAGCAGGTCCCGGGCCGTGCCGATGGCGGTCGCACCCGAGGCGCAGGCCGTGGCCACCACCAGGTTGGGGCCGGTGGCCCCGAACTCGATGGCCGTCTGACCGGCCAGCATGTTCGGCAGCTGCATGGGCAGCAGCAGCGGGGACACCCGGTCGGCGCCCTGCTCCCGCAGCACATCGTGCTGCTCCTCGACCGTGCCGGGACCACCGTCCGCGCAGCCCAGCACCACACCGACCCGCGCCCCGTCCCAGGTGGTCGGGTCGAGACGGGCGTCGGCCACGGCCTCATGGGCGGCGACGAGGGCGAACTGCACGAACCTGTCCAGGCGGTGTGCCCGCCGCGCGCTGAGCAGAGAATCCGGATCGAAGCCGGGAACCCGGCAGGATATTCGTACGGGGTTGTTCGCCAGTACCGGGTCGAGGGCGGCGGCCGGCCTGCCGTCGCAGACCGCCGCCCAGCTGGGCCCGACCCCGATACCACCCGGGGTGACCAGGCCGATCCCGGTGACGGCGATGTCCATGCCGGCCATCAGACCTTCGCGCTCCGCTCCTCCATGAGCCGGACCATGTCAGCCACGGTCTCGGCTTCCAGGAGATCGTCGTCGCTGACGTCCAGGTCCAGTTCGGACTTGAGCAGCAGCGACAGCTCCACCACGGCCAGCGAGTCCAGCTCGATGTCTTCCCGGGTGGCGTCCGGGGTGATGGCCTCGGGCGACACCTTGAGCTTGTTGGACAGGATTTCCTTGAGCTGCTCCAGCATGACGGATCCTTTCGAAGGTGTACGCGAAACCGGCGTACGTGACGGGTGTACGCATAGGCGTACGAAATGGCGTGCTGGACAGGGAGTCCGGTCGGCCGGGGGGCCGTCAGACCGATTGGACGTCGGGCCAGACCAGGGTCGTCGCACCCCAGGAGAGGCCTCCGCCGAACGCGGTCAGCAGCACCCGGTGCCCGGCGGTGAGCCGGCCGTCCGCCGCGGCCTGCGACAGCAGCAGCGGGATCGAGGCGGCACCCGTGTTGCCGACCCGGGCGATGTTCGTCAACTGCCTTTCGGCCGGCACCCCGAGGCGTTCCGAGACCGAATCGAGGATCCGGGCGTTGGCCTGGTGGGCCGCGAACCGGTCGACGTCCCCGATGCTCCAGCCGGCCAGCTGGGCCGCCTGCTGGGAAGCTCCGGTCATCCGCTCCACCGCGTGCCGGTAGGTGTCCCGGCCGAGCATCCGGAAGTACTGGTCCTCCGGGTCGGTCACCGGACCGGACGAACGCTGGCGTGAGCCGCCCGCCGGCACCTCGATGAGGTGGCTGAGCTCGCCGTCGCTGCCGAGGACCAGCGGGCCCACGGCCCCCGGTTCGCCGGCGGAGCCCGCCCGCAGCACCACCGCGCCCGCACCGTCCGCGAAGATGACGGCCGTGGTGCGGTCCTCCGGGTTGACGATCGTGGTGAACGCGTCGGCGGCGATCAGCAGCACGCTGTCGGCGACGCCCGCCGCCAGGAGCCCGGACGCGGTGGCGAGACCGTACAGGAAGCCGGAGCAGACGGCGGCCACGTCGAACGCAGGCACCTGCCCGAGCCCCAGCCTGGCGGCCACCTGCGGGGCGGTCGCCGGGCACGGCTGGTCGGGTGTGGTGGTGGCGAGGACGACTGCTCCCACGTGCTCGTCGCCCGCGGACTTGAGGGCTCGCAGCCCGGCCTCGACAGCCAGGTCGGAGGTCGCGGTGCCGGGCGCGACCACATACCGCTCGGCGATCCCGGTGCGTGAGCGGATCCACGCGTCGGAGGTGTCGAGCCGCTGTGCCAGGTCGTCGTTGGTGACCAGACCGGGAGGTGTGTACGCCCCGATCCCGGCCACCACCGCCGCGCGCCCCCCGCTCATGCGCCGGCCTGCGGACTGCTGAGGGCCTCCAGCGGCAGCCCCATGTACGCCATCCGCGACTCGGCCATCTCGTCGGTCCAGCGCTCGGCCATGTCGTAGCGCTGCTCCGGAGTGGTGTCGAGCATCCGGACGCCCGGCCAGATCTCGTAGTCGCCGATCCTGTCCGCGTGCTGGGCCATGCCCTGCTGGAAGAGCTCCTCGCGGTGGATGACGAACTCGCGGTCGGGGATCTCGTCCCAGAGCTGCACACCGGCCCGCAGGATCTCCAGCAGGCGCGGGCGGTACTCGGGGTGCGCGGCCACGTGATCACGCAGGATCGTGCTGGCCACCGTCAGATGCCTGATCTCGTCGATGGCGGTGCCGCGTGAGATCTCGCCGGTGGCCGGCGACAGCGGGGTCCACTTGCGCTCGCTCAGCTCCGCCGCCGGGGCGAGCACCCCCTCGATGACGATGGCGAACACTGCGACGCCGCCTGCGAAGTCCGCCTGGTCGCGGACGATGTCGAGGGTGAAGTCCACGACCGGGTCCAGGACCCGCTTGCGGTAGTCCGCGGCCATCTCGTCGATGTCCTTCAGGAGCGTCTTCTGCGGGACCCCCAGCTCCACCAGGTGGTTGCGGAAGACCCGGGCGTGCCGCGCCTCGTCGATCAACTGGGTCGAGTAGAACTCCATTTCGGGGACGCCGGGGGCGATGGCGACGTAGTGGCCGAGCAGCCGCGTCGCGATCTCCTCCGAGAGCCCGCGGAACCCGAACTCCAGCACCAGGGCGTCGCGCAGGGGCCCCGGCTCCTTCAGGAAACCGGGCACGACGGCGTCCACGTGGTGCCCGGTCTCGCCGCGGTCGCGCAGCGTGCCCTGCGCCACCGAGGTGAACCAGTAGGCGAGGTCGCACTCCTCGGGTCCGAGGGTGAGCTCCTTCGCTCCGTCGAGCAGACCGGGAGCCTTGTCCCAGTCGGCCTCGGGTGCCACAGAACCGGTCATGACGCGGCTGCCTCCTTCGCGGGGTGCAGGGAGCCGGCGAACAGCTCCCCGGCGTAGCTGAACAGGGGATGGGCGTCACGGGCGTTGGCCCGGACGACATGGCCGAGCAGCAACTCGCTGTCGCCCGCCACGTGTGCGGAGTGGAACCGGCAGGTGTAGTGGGCGAGCGCCCCGGCCAGGAGCGGTGCCTTCGCGTACGAGTCCGCCGTCCAGGCGAGGCCCGCGAACTGCGCGCTGCCGTCGGGGCGGTCGCTGTCCGCGAAGTGACTCGCCACATCGGCCTGCCCGCTGCTGAGCACGTTGATCGCGAACCGGCCCTCGGCGGCCGCGAGCCGTGCGAAGGACGAACCCGCCCGCAGCACGACCCCCACCAGCAGGGGTTCCCGCGACACCAGCGTCACGGTGCTCGCCGTGGTGCCGTGCGGCCGCTCCTGGGGGCCGACGGTCAGCACCGACACCGGGGAGGCCAGGTGGTACAGCGCCCGGCGTCGCTCGGCCGGGTCCTGGCGTACGGGACGCCGCAGGGTACGCACTTCGGTGGCGGCGGTCATCGCACGGCCTCCTGCCGCTGCCGGCGGACCGGCTGCGCCGGGACGTGGCCGACCGGGGTGGGCTCCGTGGCGTGCCCGACCGCCTTGGGATGGGCCAGCCCCAGGTCGTCCAGGAGCCGCAGGTAGCCGGGCTGGCGTACCGGCTCGAAGGGCAGCGCGAACGACTTCATGAAGTTGCCGAACAGGCCGCGGTCCCCGAAGAGGTGGAACGGCAGTACCAGCAGCGCCCACTCCGGCTCGACCAGCCAGCACCACAGCGCCGCGACCGCGGCCTGGGTGATCAGGCTGTGCATGACGTTGTAGAGCACGTAGTAGGTCTTGGGGATCGGCCGCCCGCCGCTGCGTTTGAAGGCGATGGCGCCCGGGATGTAGCCGATCAGGTCGATGTACAGGAACAGGGCGATCGCGACCCACCAGCGGATCTCGCCGAAGTGGGCGATGATCAGACCGGTGGTGACGGCGAGGCCCACCAGGTACTCGGCGCGGTGCAGCGAGTACGTTCTCGGTGTCTCGAAGGGATTTGCCTGGTCCATGGTCAGCTCCTGCGGCGGTGCTAGGCGCCGATGGCGGCGGGCTCGGTGAGGTCGACGCCGCCCGAGAGCCGGACGGCGGGGAACAGGCCGGTCAGGGCCCAGGCGACGGTCTCCTTGATGACCCGCTCGGCGATCGGGTCGAGGATCCCCTCCAGGCTGGGGATACCGAAGTCGAAGTCGGCGTCGAAGCGGACCGCCACGTCGTCACCCAGCTGCGTCATGGCCCAGGTGCCGGTGAAGGAGTCGAAGTCGCCGTCGGACTGCTCGAAGCGGATCTCATTCAGCTCCGGCAGGAAGGTGTCGTCCTCGGTCCAGCGCAGCAGACCGCTGCGGAAGTGCAGCTCCCAGCTCGAACTGGCGTTCTCGGCCGGGTAGGTGGCGTGCACGGTGGTCGCCTTCACATGGGGCGCCAGGTCGGGGAACCGCTCCCAGCGTCGTACGGAGTCGAAGACCGTCGTGGCCTGCTCCGCGGGGATCAGTGCTTCGAGCTCTACGTGACGCATGATCAGTTGCCGCCTTCCGGCATCTTGGCCGCGCCCCGGACGAGGTCGCGTGTGGCCAGGTCGAAGGAGTTCAGGAGGAACTCCACATCGGTGTCGCTCATCACGGCGGGCGGGGTGAACCGCACCACCGAGCTGCCGTTCATCGAGTGGTTGGCGACGACGCCGTGGTTGAAGAGCTCGATCAGCAGCTCGCCGGCCAGCCCGGCCTCGACGAGCTCCACACCGATGAGCAGCCCACGGCCGCGTACGTCCACGACGAGTTCGGGGATGTTGCGGTAGGCGATCTCCGAGATCCTCGGCAGCAGCCGCGCACCCAGGTCCATGGCCCGGGTGACCAGGCGCTCCTCCTTCATGGCACGGATCGCGCCCTGTACCGCGGCCATCAGGACCGGCTGGCCGGAGAAGGTGGCGGTGTGGACGTAGGGGTCCTTGTCGAAGGGGCGGAAGGCCTTGCGGGTCGCCACGGCCGCGGAGACCGGCATTACGCCGCCGCCGAGCGCCTTGCCGGTGAGGAGCACGTCGGGCACCACGCCCTCGGTGTCGGCGCCCCACCACTCGCCGAGCCGGCCGAAACCGGACTGCACCTCGTCGAGGATCAGGAAGCCGTCGTGCTCGCGGACCAGCTCCTCGACCTGCTTGAGGTAGCCCGCAGGCGGAATGATCACACCGCCCTCGCCCTGGACGGGTTCGAGGATGACGCAGACCTCACCCGGGTGGGCCGCGAGTTCCGCCTCCAGCGCGTCGGTGTCACCGAAGGGGATGTGCAGGAAGTCCGGGATCAGCGGCCGGAAGGGCGCCTGGTAGACGTCCTTCGCGGTCGCGGACAGCGCGCCCAGCGTCTTGCCGTGGTAGCCGCCGCGCATCGAGACGGTCCGCCTGCGGCCGCCGGCCCGTGCGAGCTTGAGGCCGGTCTCCACCGCCTCGGCGCCCGACAGGGCGAAGTGCACGCGGTCCAGGCCCTCCGGCATCACGGAGACGAGCGCCTCGGCGGCGCGGGCCACGGTGGGCTCCAGCAGGATGCGCGTCGCGGTCGGGTGTGTCCGCAGCTGGCGCTCCACCTCCTCCATCACGATCGGGTGGCGTGCGCCCATGATGAAGACGCCGTACCCGCCCGCGTTGAGGAAACGCTCACCGTCGCTGGTGGTGAGCCAGGCGCCCTCGGACGCCGTTTCCATGTGGCTGCCGAACAGCTCGGCGAGAGTGGCCCGGCCCTTGCTGAGATGGGCCCGGTACAGGCCGAGGATCTCCGCCTCGGTCTCGACGGGTGCTTCCTGGATGACGGTCACGGATCTCTCACTCCAAGTGTGGTGGGGGGCCGATGCTCGCTGCCCGAGGGTGCGGTGACTCAGCTCAGGACCAGCGGGCCGCCGTCGAAGTAGCGCAGCAGCGGCTCGGCGGCGGCGCCGCGGCCCGGCGGGTGGAAGGCGAGGGCGTGCACGGCTGCGGCAGCCTGGCCGTGGGCGGAACCGAGGATGAAGTCCAGTCCGCCGAGCAGCTCCAGCGCCTGCGCGGCGATTTTCGGCAGCGCCTTCTGGACGGTGTAGCGGGCGACGAGGACCTGGGCGACCGACTCATCGTCCGTCTCCGGGCCGATCGCCCGCGCGACACCTTCCAGGAGCGCCAGCGCGGCGTCCATCTCGATGGCGAGGGCGGCCCGTTCCTGTACGCTGCCGCGCTCACGATCCAGCACCTGCTCGACGAGCGCGGCGGCCCCGCCCGCGTAGCCGGCGGCGATCAGCATCTCGAACCAGACGAAGCCGGCCGTCTGCAGGTCGTCGAGCCGGTGCGGGTCGTCCGCCCCGGCACGTACGACCATGTCCGCCGGCACGAACACGTCCGCCAGCCGCACCTCGTCGCTCTCCGCGCCGGCGAGCAGCTCGTTGCCCCAGAACGGGTGGACGGACAGCCCGGGAGCGTCGGCCGGCACCAGGGCGAGTGCCAGCTCGGCGGTGCCGTCCTCGTGGTGGATGGCGATGCTCGCGGTGAGCAGGCTCATCGAACGGGACAGACTGCACGGCTTCTTCGAGCCGGAGAGCAGGTATCCGCCCTCGACGGGCCGCGCCGTGACGGCGGGAGTGAGGATGTTCTGCTCGGTGCGGCCTTCGGCCCAGCCGGAGGCCATCACCTGCTGGTCGGGCACGATCCGCCGCAGCAGCTCGGTCTGCGCGGCGGTGAGCCGGCCCGCCTTGCCGGCGAGCGAGTAGAGCATCGCCGCGGTGAAGTGGTGCATGGAGACGGCCGCGACGAGCGAGGGGGACAGGGCGCCCAGCGCCAGCTGGACGCGCAGCGCGTCCAGCGGCGCCGCTCCGTGACCGCCGTACTCCTTGGGTATCAGCAGGCCGACCCCGCCGTGGATGCGGAACAGGTCGATGACGGGGCCGCCGGGCTGCTCCCGGTCGGCATAGGGGAACTGCTCGATTTCCTTGAGCAGACCTGGGTGGAATTGCTCGCAGACGGCCCGAGCAGCATCGAGGGAACGCACGGGGATACCTCCGGAAGGCCGACGGGTCGGGCGCTCAGGCGCCGAAGACCGCGTCGTAGGGGCTGATGTCGCGGGCGATGCTGACCCCTTGGACGTGCGAGGTCTTGAGCATCGGGTAGTTGGCCTCGCCGAAGGCTCCGCCGGTGCGGCCGGTGCCGCCGTGGCTGGGCAGGTAGGGCAGGAAGCCGATGTGGGAGTCGTTGACCTTCAGCAGCCCGCCGTTGACGACGCGTCGGACGAAGGTCTCGATGACGTGGTCGGAGCGCGACCACAGGGAGTTGCGCAGCCCGTAGGAGTTGGAGTTGACGAAGCGGAGGAAGGATTCCAGCAGGGCGTCGTCGTTGTCGCGTTCGGCCACCACGATCGGGATGAGCGGGAAGAACGTCTCCTCGCGCACCACGTCGAAGGTGCGGGCCCGGTCCAGGCCGTCGACCCGCAGCACGGTGGGCTGCAGGAAGACGCCCGTCTCCGAGGGTGTGCCGTCGAGCTCGGTGCGATTGCCGCCGGTCACCAGGGAGGCGCCGTTGTCCAGGGCCTGCCGCAGCAGCCGGAAGAACCGCTCGCTGCGGCGCACCGGTGACAGGAGGACGTCCTCCTCCTCCGGGAAGCCCGGCCGGATGCCCTTGACCTGCTCGCGCACCTCGGCGATCAGCGCCTCGGCGATGTCGGGATGGGCCAGCACGTAGTTGGGCACCATGCAGATCTGTCCGGAGCCGAAGAACGACTCGGTGATGGCTTCGGCGGCCCACTTGATGTCGGCGTCCTTCCACACCACGATGCCGTCGTTGCCGGCCAGCTCGAGGATCGGCTTCTTCCCGTGGGCCACGCACCGCTGCTCGAAGCGCAGGCCCTCCTGGCTGCCGCCGATGTAGAAGATGTCGTTGATCAGCGGGTCGGCGATCCAGCGGTCCATCGTCTGCTTGGGGTTGCTGCACACCGCGTTGAGCACGCCGGGGGGCGCGTCGAGCTCCTCGAGCAGCGGGGCCACGATGTCGCGCAGCAGCCACATGGTGCTCAGCGCGATGCTGCGCGGCGCCCTGACCACCACGCTGTTGCCGGCCATCAGGGCCAGCACGCACAGGGCGGCGCTGGGCAGCGGGGCGTTCTGCGGGGGGTTGAAGGCGACCACGCCGTCCGGCTGGCGCTGCAGGATCAGCTTGCGGCCCGAGTACTCCTTCTCGACCCGCATCTGCTTCATGTACCAGCGCAGGCTGCCGGGTGCGTAGATCTGCAGGAGGCAGCTCAGCTCCCACCGGGCCAGCTTCACCGGGTGCGACTCGGCGACGAGCATCTCGAGGAACTCGTCCTGGTGCTTGATCAGTTCCTCGCGGAAGCGGGTGCCCAGCCGCATCCTCCGCTCCAGCGGGACGGCCGCCCAGTCCGAGGCGGCGGCCGCGGCGGCCTGTGTGGCGAGGTCGATGGCGTCGTCGTCGGCGATGGCGCAGCGGCCCACGACGTAGGGGTGCTGGGATGCCTCGGACTCCGGGTCCTGCTCCAGGGAGCGCTTGAGGCTCACACTGGTGAACACGTCCTCCAGCAGAGACCGCCCGCTGACGGTGTAGACCCAACCGTCCCCGGCGACGTCCTTGCCGGCGATGTAGAGGTCGTAACTCTTCAATCCGGATGGTGCCTGAGCACTCTCCTCCTGCAATCCGGATGGTGCCGGAGCACTCTCCTCCTGCGCAGCTTCGCGAAGCATCATCAGCCTTTCCGAATATCGGAATGTGTCTTGTACCGGTCTTCCGGTGGGGGTCGTTCCGTGAGTGTGCGGACGATTCGGGGAATTGATGTTCGAAGCAAATCGATCGTGGCAGCCGAATCTGACTCGGCGCTGACACCGGACTGATCCAGCCACCGGGCTCACGCGCCGTCAGTGAGGTGTCAGCCGCCGCTGCTTGCATGACCGCCATGCCACCTGCCGAGATCACCGTGCCCCAGCGGCTGCGTGAATTGCCGCGAACCGAACTCGCCGACGAGATAGAGACACTCGTCGTACAGAAGTTCAAGGCTGTTCTCCTCATGGCCGAGTCGGAGGACCTCCCCGTCGACATCAGCTACTTCGACCTCGGTCTCACCTCGCTGCGGCTGACCGAGATACGACAGAGCCTGGAGCAGCTCCTCGATCTGTCCATCAACGTGAACGTGCTGTTCAACGAGCCGACGGTCAACCACCTCGTGGACCACCTGGCCGACGCCCTGTCCGCCCCGTCCATCCGCTGACCGATCAGGCCCAGGACCCAAGGAGTCGTTCCATGCCGCGTACGGAATCCGACACGGAAGAGACGAGCCGGGCGCCGGCGCAGGCGCCGGAGCCCATCGCGATCGTCGGGATCGGTCTGCGATTCCCCGGCGGCAGCAACTCGCCCGACGAGTTCGACGCCTTCCTGCGTGAAGGGCGCAGCGGAATAGGTCCCATACCGGGTGACCGGTGGGACGTGGCCGCGTTCACGCCCGAATCGCCGGAGGACAAGGGGAAGATCCACACCTCGGCGGGCGGCTTCCTCGACCGCATCGACCAGTTCGACGCCTCCTTCTTCAACATCTCGCCCAAGGAGGCCCAGTACATGGACCCCCAGCAGCGGATGCTGCTGGAGACGGCCTGGCAGGCCCTGGAGCACGCCAACATCGACCCGACACCGCTGCGCCGCGGCAACGGCGGCGTCTACATAGGCGCCAGCTCCATCGACTACTCGATGGAGCTGGACTCACTGCCGTACGAGGAGCTGGAGGGCAACCTCGCCTCCGGCATCACCATGTTCCCGCTGTCGGGCCGGCTGTCGTACTTCCTGGGCTGGCGCGGCCCGAGCATGAGCATCGACACCGCGTGCTCCTCCTCGCTGGTCGCCCTCCACCTCGCCGTACAGGGCCTGCGTGCGGGCGAGTCCGACATCGCACTGTGCGGCGGTGTCAACGCCCTGCACCACCCGCGCACCTCGGTGATGTTCTCCAACGCGCAGATGCTGTCCCCCGACGGGCAGTGCAAGACCTTCGACGAGGCCGCCGACGGCTACGCCCGTGCCGAGGGCTGCGGCGTCGTCGTACTCAAGCGCCTCAGCGACGCGACCCGGGACGGCGACACCGTTCTCGCCCTGGTGCGCGGCACGGCCGTCGGCCAGGACGGCGACAGCGCGGGCCTGACCGTGCCCAACGGCCCCGCCCAGGAGAAGGTCATCCGCGCCGCCCTCGCCGCCGGGCACCTCGCCCCCGAGGACATCCAGTACGTCGAGGCGCACGGCACCGGCACCCCGCTCGGCGACCCCATCGAGTTCGGTGCCATCGGCGACGCCTTCGCCGACTCGCACACGAAGAGCGACCCGCTGCTCGTCGGCTCGGTGAAGACCAACCTGGGCCACATGGAGCCGGCGGCCGGCATCGTCGGCGTGATCAAGTCGGTGCTCCAGATGCGGTCCGGGACCATCTACCCGCACCTCAACTTCGACACACCCTCCGGCCGCATCCCGTGGGACCTCTACCCGGTGCGCGTGCCCACCGCGTGCGAACCGTGGAAGGCCGAGGTCCGGCGCGCGGTCGTCAACAGCTTCGGCTTCGCGGGCACGATCGGCGCGGTGGTCCTGGAGGAGTCTCCGGCCCCGGCCGAGCCGGCGCCGGTGGACCCGGCCCCGCGCGGGGTCCCGATGTTCACCCTCTCCGCCAAGAGCGCCGCCGCCCTGAGTGCCCAGGCACGCAACTACCGGCAGCTGCTGGACGAGCGTCCCGACGTCGGGCTGGACGAACTCTGCTACACCGCCAACGTCTCCCGGACCCACCACCCCTACCGCGTCGCGGGCCCGGTCGCCGACCGCACGGCGCTCACGAACCTGCTGGACAAGGCCGCCGACGAGAAGCACGAGGGGCCCTCCGGCATCCGCAGGACGGCGTTCATGTTCAGCGGCCAGGGCTCGCAGTACGCGGGCATGGGAGCCGCGCTCTACGAGCGTTTCCCGGTCTTCCGCGAGCACGTCGACCTGTGCGACGAGCTGTTCGCCCCGCATCTGGGCCGCTCCGTGGCCGAACTGGTGCTCGGTACCGCTGCCGACCCGGAGGCGATCGACCGCACCGAGTACACCCAGCCCGCCCTGTTCACCCTGGAGTACGCGCTCGCCAAGCTGTGGATGTCCTGGGGCGTGCGCCCCAACGTGCTCATCGGGCACAGCATCGGGGAGGTCGTGGCCGCCGCCGTGGCCGGCCTTTTCGACCTGCCGGACGCCGTGACCCTGGTCGCCGCCCGCGCGCGGCTGATGCAGGCGGTGAGCACACCGGGCGGCATGGCCGCCGTGTCCGCGCCCGCCGAGGACGTCGAGCCCCTCCTCGCCGGCCATCCGGACCTGGCCCTCGCGGCGGTGAACGCCCCCGACCAGTGCGTGGTCTCCGGCGGCACCGCCGCCCTCGACGAGATCATCACCCTCCTCAAGGAGCGGGGCACCCGCGTCGACCGGCTGGCCGTCTCGCACGCCTTCCACTCACCCCTGATGGCCGAGGTCTACGACGCCTTCCGGGCCGCCATCGAGGGCATCACGTTCCACGAGCCGACCATCAGCCTGATCTCCAACGCCACCGGCCGGCCGGCCCGTCTCCGCGAGATCGGCACCGCCGACTACTGGGTGCGGCACATCGGCGAACCCGTGCGCTTCATGGCCGGCATCCGGGCGGTGGCCCAGCGCGGCCGCCACGCCCTGATCGAGATCGGACCGCAGGCCGCCCTCACCGCCCTCGCCCGGCGTTGCCTGACCGTCGAGGACCACGTGTGGCTGGCCAGCCTGCGCCGCCGCGACGACTCCACGGGCACCACCCTGGCCGCACTCGCCGCCTACTACGCCGCGGGCCTGACGGTCTCCTGGGCCGACTACCACGCGGACCGCGCCGCCGCCGCGAAGACCTTCCTGCCCACCTACGCCTTCCAGCGCAAGCGGTACTGGCTGCCCTCCGTCAGCGCCAGGCGCACCGGAGCGGCCGGCGGCAGGGCACGTCACCTGCTGCTCGGCACGGAGGAACGCTTCGCCTGCGGGGTGAGGGAGTTCACCGCCGAGTTCACCGCCGAGGACCTCGGCGCGCTGGCCGACCTCGGTGACGGAGAACGCACGACACTTCCGGCCGGCGCGTACATCGACCTGTTCCTCGCGCTCCAGGACGCGGTCGGGGGACACACCCGTGCCGCCATCCGCGAGCTGAAGCTGCTCGCACCACTGCACACGACCGCCGAGACCGCCACGGTCCTGACGTCCCGGTGGCGTCCGCGCGCCGGCGGCGGCGCCGACGTGCAGGTCTTCACTCTCGTCGGAGGCGAGGAGCACATCCACGCCAGCGCCACGATCGCCGCCGAACGCGAACCGGTCGTGCCGGTCTCCGAGCTGGCCGAGCTGGACGCCGGACTGACGCCCTCCGGACACCACATCGACGACGAGGACATCTACACCGACCTCGCATCCGTCGGCCGCCCGCACGGTCCGCGCATGCGCCTGCTGCTGCGCGCCTCCCGGCACCGGGACGGACTGGTCACCGGCGAGCTCACCGGCCGCGACGCCACCGCGGTCGAGCACGTGCCCGCCGAACTCCTGGAGGCAGCGGTGCAGGCCGCTGTCGTCCTGGACCCGGAGGGCCCGGTGTTCGTGCCGCGCGAGATCGCCTCCGTACGGCACTTCAGGAAGCCCCGCGGGGAGCAGCTCCGTGTCCTCGCCCGTGTCCACGGCGACCAGGACCGCCGAGTCGCCGACATCCTCCTTCTGGAGAACGGCGACCCGGTCACCGAACTCCTCGGCGTCCGGCTGGCCCGCCCCGGGGGCCGCACGGGCCGCCGCCAGTTCCTGCACCGCCCCGAGTGGGTGCGCAGGGCCCTCCCTGCGCAGACCGCCCCCGCCGGCGGCCGCCACCTGCTGCTGCTCGACCGGTCCGCCGGCCGTGCCGCCGTACCGGCCGGACAGTCCGGCATCCAGGTGACGTCGCTGCCCGACACCACCGACCTCAAGGCGGCCCTCGACGACCCCACCGTCACGGATGTCTGCCGGGTATGGCGGCAGCGGCCGGGAGCCATGTCCGCCGAGCGGATGCGGGCCGAGTGCGAGGACAACTACCGCGAACTGCTGGCCCTGGTCACCGCGATGGACGCGGCCGGACAGCCCCGGCCGCCCCGGCTGTGGCTGGTGACCGAGGGTGCCCAGGCGCTCCCCGGCGACCCGGCCGGCGACGGCGGGCACCTCGCCGCCGCGACCCTGTGGGGCTTCGGACGGGTGCTGCTCACCGAGTACCCGCAGTACCGCGCCACCCTCGTCGACCTCGCACCGGGCAGCGATCTCGAACCGCTGCTCGCGGAGTGGACCGCCGAGACCCCGGGCGAGTACCAGGTCGCCCACCGGCCCGGCAGGCGCTACGTCCGCCGGCTGCTCGCCGGCGACGCGACGCTCACCTGGAGCGGCGGCTACGAGCTGCGCGCCCCCGACTCCGGTGACCTCTCCGACCTGGCGCTGGTGCCCGCCGCGGACCGCGCGCCGGACGCCGACGAGGTGCAGGTCGAGGTCCGTGCCGTCGCCCTCACCGATGAGGACGCCCGGACCGCGCTGGACACCGGGCGCGCCGAACGGGAGGAGGAGGAGCCCCCGCCCGTGCTGGGCACCCAGGCCACCGGCACCGTGCGCGCGGTGGGCGAGGGGGCCGGGTTCACCGAGGGGGACGAGGTCCTCGTACGCCACGACGGGACCCTGCGCTCCACGCTCACCGTCCCGTCCGCGTCGGTCGTGCTCGCGCCGCACTCCGGCCCGCACGACGGGAGCCGGCACTTCCGCCTGGACGAGACGGGCGAGGCCCTGCGCACCGCCCTCACCGACCCGGCCGCCGAGGTGTGGCTGTCCCTGCCGGGCGCACACGCCGACGAGCCGGCCGCACCCCCGGCGGACACCGGGGCGGTCACCGAAGCCGCCGTCCGCCCCGACCGCACCTACATCGTCACAGGCGGACTCGGCGGTCTCGGTCTCGTGACGGCCCGCAAGCTCGTGGCCCTGGGGGCCCGGCACCTGACCCTGGTCAGCCGCAGCGGAAAGCCCACCGAGGAGGCCGCACCGGTTCTGGCGGAGCTTGCCGAGAGCGCCGAACTCGCCCTCGTACGAGCCGACGTGAGCCTTTCCCAGGACGTGCGCGCGCTGGTGGACGAGGTGGCGTCCGGACCGTACCCGGTCGGCGGCGTGGTCCACGCGGCCGGTTCCTACGACAAGAAGCTGATCGCCGAACTGACCTGGGAGTCCATCGACGCCCAGCTCGCCGCGAAGGCGTACGGCGGCTGGCTGCTGCACGAGGCCGCGCAGAGCTCCTTCCCGGAGCTGGAGTTCTTCGTGACGTACTCGTCGATCGCCTCCGTCCTCGGCGGAGCCACCCAGGGGCACTACGCGGCGGCCAGCGCCGGGCTCGACAGCCTCGCCGAGTGGCGTACCCGCCAGGGCCTGCCCGGGCTCTCCGTCAACTGGGGTGCCTGGGCCAGGGTCGGCATGTCCGCCCGGCTGGAGGAGCACCTCAGCCGCGAGATCGAACGCAGCGGCGTCCGCTTCTTCTCACCGGCGCGGGCCCTGGACACCCTGGCCAGGCTGTGGGGCGGCCGCCCGCGCACCCAGCGGGTGGTGGGCGAGTTCGACTGGGACCGCTATGTGGCCGGCAGCGCCACCGGTGACCAGTTCTACGACCGCCTCGCCCGGCAGGACGGCGCCGCCGACGACGGTTTCGACGCCGCCTCGCTCGGTGCCATGCCCGCACCGGAGCGCAGGGCCCTGATCACCCAGGTGGTCCGGGAGAAGGTCGTCGCCGTCCTGCAGATGGAGGCCGACGACGAGCTGGACGAGTCGACCGAGTTCGTCTCGCTCGGCCTGGACTCACTGATGGCGCAGAACGTCAAGTCCGGTCTCGAGCAGGTGTTCCGGCTGCCGCTGGCCGCCTCGATCACCTTCGACCACCCGACGGTACGGCAGCTCGCCGACTTCCTCGACGGGCAACTGTGCCCGGTCCCCACGGCATGACCCCGCACGACTCGTCCCGGACGAACGGGGAGGACCCCATGACCACCATGACCATCGCGGACAACGTGAGTTGGACGCTCAACCACACCTCCCGCGCCCACGCCGGCAGCCGCCCGCACCATGCGGCGATCGTCTGCGAGGGCCGGATCACCACCTACGCGAAGCTGCACCGAGAGAGCAACCGTGCCGCACACGCCCTGCGCACAAGCGGCGTACGGCGCGGCGACCGGGTCGCCTATCTGGGGCGCGAGTCGGAGAACTACTACCTGGTGATCCTCGCCTGCGCCAAGATCGGCGCGGTTCTGGTCCCGGTCAACTGGCGACTCACCCCGGACGAGGTCGACCACATCCTGCGCGACTCGGGCGCCGTCCTGGTCTTCGTCGACGACGAGTTCTGGGACACCGCCGCCAAGGTCCGCCCCCACCTGCCCGAGTTCCACACGATGATCCGTATCGACGGGACCGACACCGACGGGGAACCGGCCCGCGGTGCCGGGCTGCCCGCCTGGTACGCGAGCCGGCCGGACACCGAACTGGAGTCCGGCACCGGGCCCGACGACCCGGTCGTGCAGATCTACACCAGCGGTACCACCGGGCTGCCCAAGGGGGCAGTGCTCGCCCACCGCAGCTTCTTCACCCTGCCGCGGGCGATGCGTGAACACGGTGCCGCCTGGATCGACTGGCTGCCCGAGGACGTCGCCCTGATCTCGCTGCCGGGCTTCGGCATCGCGGGCATCGGCTGGTTCATGCACACGTTCAACGCCGGCGGCACCAGCGTGATCATGCCCCAGTTCGACCCGCAGGAGGCGGTGCGGCTGATCCGTACCCACCGGGTCACCACCACCTTCGCCGCGCCGGCCATGCTCCAGATGATGGCGGGCGAACGGACCGCGGGTCCGGACGCGTTCGTCTCCCTGCGCAAGGTCTGCTACGGGGCCGCCCCGATGTCCGAGACGCTGCTGAAGCAGTGCCTTGAGACGTTCGACTGCGAATTCGCCCAGATCTACGCCAGCACCGAGACCGGCAGCGTGGCGGTGTGCCTGCCTCCCGAGGACCACTACCCGGGCAGCGCGGTCCTGGAGTCCGTCGGCAGGCCCTGCCCCGGCAACGAGGTGAAAGTGGTAGGCCCGGACGGCGTCCGGCTGCCGCCCGGCGCCATCGGCCAGATCTGCGTACGGGCGCCCTCCCGGATGCTCGGCTACTGGAACCTTCCGGAAGCCACCGGCCGCACCCTGGTGGGGGAGTGGCTGCACATGGGCGACGCCGGCTACCTCGACGAGGACGGCTATCTCTACCTCTGCGACCGCATGAACGACACCATCATCGTCGCCGGGCAGAACATCTACCCGGCCGAGGTCGAGAAGGCGCTCGCCGCACACCCTGCCGTCGCGGACTCCGCGGTCGTCGGGCTGCCCGACCCGCGCTGGGGCGAGGCGGTGCACGCCGCCGTGGTCCTGCGCCCCGGCACCACCGCGACCCCCCGGGAGCTGCTGCTGTCCCTGCGGGGCCACCTCGCCGACTACAAGATCCCCGGTGCTTACCACATCGTCGACAGCCTGCCCCGCAACCCGTCGGGCAAGATCCTGCGCCGCGCCGTGCGGCAGCAGCTCACCGCCCCGGCACGCGACCCGCTGATCTGAACCAGAAGTGACGGCAGAACGAAGAGAGGAAGCGGCACGCATGGACGCCGAACGGCCCGGCCCTGTCCCGGAAGGGGCGCGGGCACCCGCGCGACAAGCATCCGACGACGCACGATCCCACCAACCTCCGCAGGCCCCGGGCGGATCCCTGCGCATCGGCATCCTGCTCCCGACCAGGGAGCAGGCCATCAACGGCACCTACGCGGCGGCCCCCCTCCTGGACTTCGCCCGCCAGGCGGAGAACCTGGGCTTCGACTCCCTGTGGGCCGGCGACTCCCTGACGGCCCACAGGGAGTCGACGCCCCTCGTGGTGCTCTCCGCCGCCGCGGCCGCCACCGAACGGATCACCGTCGGCACCGCCGCCCTCACCCCCGCCCTGCGTCACCCGCTGATCGGCGCCAACATGGTGGCGAGTCTCGGCCACGTCGCGCGGGACCGCCTGGTCCTCGGCCTCGGCTCCGGATTCCCGATGCCCGAGACGGAGGAGGAGTTCGCCTCGGTCGGAGCCTCCTTCACGGGGCGCGTCGGCCGCCTCGACGAGATCGCCGACCTCTGGCGCACCGCCTGGTCCGCGGGCGAGCCGGGCCGGCCCACCGGCTTTCAGGGAAAGTACTGGCAGGCCGACCGGCTGGACCGGCTGCCGAGCCCCGCCACCCCCGGCGGCCCGCCGCTCTGGCTGGCGGGCAGCGACACCCCGAAGGTGCTCGCCCGCGCGGCCACCCGCTACGACGGCTGGCTGCCCTTCCTGCCGGACGTCGACGCGTACGGCAGGGCCTGCCGGCGGATCGCCGAACTCGCCGGCGAAGCGGGCCGCGGACCCGGCGCTGTGACCCCCGCGCTGTACGCGACGGTCACCGTCAACAGCGACTCCACCGCCGCCAGGGCCGAGCTGGAGCACTACATCAGCCACTACTACGGGCGCTCCCTGGAACAGATGTCGGCCATCCAGGCCTACGGCTGGGGCAGTGCCGAGCAGTGTGCCGAATGGCTCGGCGGCTACGTCCGCGCCGGCGCCCGGCACCTCGTTCTGCGGATCGGATCGCTCGACCCACAGACGCAGCTGAAGGAAGTCGCCGAGGTGCTGCTCCCCGCAGTACGCGAGATCGGCCGGACCCTCACCGATGGAGGAACGAAATCGTGACCAGTGCCATAGGCGCGGAGATGTCCCGTACAGGCCAGTGGTTCCATCCCGTCGAGCCGTCCCCGGACGCGTCCGTACGGCTCTTCATGCTGCCGCACGCGGGCAGTGGCGCCATCATCTACCGCGACTGGGAGAAGCTGCTCCCGGCCGACATCGCCTCCCAGGCGGTGACCCTGCCCGGCCGTCACAACCGCCGTGAGGAGGGCACGTACGAGGACTGGGACCTGCTGCTCGACGCGCTCCACGAAGCAGTGCTCGACGACCTCGACGACCGGCCCTTCGCCTTCTTCGGACACTGCCTCGGCGCACAGCTGGCCTTCCGGCTGACGATCCGGATGGAGGAGGAGGGGGGCCCTTCCCCCGTCATGATCGGCATGTCCGGCTGGTCGCCGGTGGGCTGGAACTCACCCACCGTGGAGCAGAGCCGGATGCCGGATCCCGAACTGGTCGAGTGGATCAAGCATCTGGGGTCCTTCCCCGCCGAGATCTACGACAACCCGGCGATGCTCGCCCTGGTCGTCCCGGCCCTGCGCGCCGACCTCAGGGTCGCCGCACAGTACGTGGACGACAACGCGGGGGTCCGCTGCGCGCTGGCCTCCTACGGGGGCCGCTCTGACCCTCTCCAGGAGGACCCGGACGCCATGAAGCACTGGGCGGAGCGCAGCAAGGCATACCTCGGCCACAGCGAGTACCCGGGCGGCCACTTCTACATCGACGCCCACGCACAGGGCGTCACGATGCACTTCGCCCAGCGGTTGCAGCGGGTCGTCGCCTCGGCCGCGCGCTGAGCGCATTCCACGCCCGCCGGCGGCCGGGTTCCGGGCGTCAGCAGCACGTCAGAGCCGTGTCAGCACCTCTTGGCACAGTGGTGGAGGCCGTGCCCGACAGCCGTCCGGGCCCGGTCACGCCACCGCCGAAGCCACCCACGATCCCGAGGAGTACGCCCGATGGCAGACAACGCCGCAGCTCCGGGCCCGACCCGGGCCCTGGTCCTGGCCAACCCCGCATCCGGCAGTCACAGCCCCCAACTGGTCAGTGAAGTGGCCGAGTTGTGCGCCAGTAGCCTGGAGCACGTCGAGGTCCACGCCACGACGGCGCCGGGGGACGCCACCGTCACCGTGCGCCGTGCCCTGGAAGGCCCCGGCCGTGCACCCGACCTGGTGGTCGTGATCGGAGGGGACGGCACCGTCCGCGAGGTGGTGCAGGGCCTGGCCTTCGCACCCGGCGCCGCGCTCGCCGTGGTGCCCGGCGGCACCGGGAACTCCGGTTACAAGATGCTGTGGGGCGAGCGCCCCTGGACCGAGTCCCTCAAGGCGGTCCTCACCGACTCGGGCGCCGGCGGCAGCGCCCGGCTGCGGCGGCTGGACCTGGCCCGCCTCACCGAGACCCGGCAGTGCGTCTACCTGGGCGCCTGCTCCGGTGTGATAGCCGACGCGCTGATCAGGGCGCGGGACATTCCCTTGACGGGCAGGGACCTGTACACCAAGGCGTTCGCCGACACCGCGGCCGCGTACGTCCCGTACCCGGGCCGTGTCACCGTCGACGGCCGCGTGGTGCACGAGGGCCCGACCGTCCTCGCCAACGTCGGCGGCGGCCGCTACCGGGGCGGGCGCTACCTCGTCCTGCCCGACTCGCTCCTCGACGACGGACTGCTCGACGTCTGCGTCATCGGGGGCGGCGTGCCCGCCGCCGACGTACCCGAACTCACCAGGACAGCGGCCCACATGGGGCTCCCGGACACCGTCTACGCCCGCGGCCGCACCATCACCGTGGAACGCACCGACGGTCACCGGCTGCCGCTGGAACACGACGGTGAGTACCAGCACGGCATCGGCCCGTCGGCGACCTTCGAGGTCATGCCCGGTGCCCTGGCCGTGTGGGCTCCCGCGACCTGACGGCCCTGACCTCCCCGGGCCTCCCGGGACCTCAAGACCCCCCGCCTGGCCGGCGCACCTGACGGCCAGGCAGTCACCGCAATCGCGACACAAGGAGAAGGAGACCGCCATGAGCGACCTCACCAACACCGTCACCCAGTACCTCGCCCTGTGGAACGAGACGGACGCCGACAAGCGTGCGGCGGGCATCGCCGAGCTCTTCGCGCCGGGCGCCCCGTACATCGACCCGCTCGCCGCCGTCGAGGGACACGAGGGCTTCGGGGCCGTTGTCGCCGGTGCCCAGGACCAGTTCAAGGGACTCTCCTTCGAGCTGCACGGAGCGGTGGACACCCACCACAACATCGCCCGCTTCCAGTGGGGCCTGGTGACCGAGGCGGGCGCCGAGCCCGTCGCGATCGGCTTCGACGTCCTCGTCACCGGTGACGACGGCCGAATCAACGGCGTCTACGGGTTCCTGGACAAGGTCCCCGGCGCCTGATCCCGCACGAGTGGCGGGCGGGGGCACCGGGAGCAAGTGCCGGTGCCCCCGCCCCCCGTGTCCCATCCGCGTCCCTCCCGTAGAGAAGGTATGTCGCGCCATGACGGCTGCTGTACTCAGCGAAAGCGTGGCCAGGGCCCTGTGCGAACAGTGGGAGAGCCAGGCGCGGTCCACCACCCGCTCCCGCCCGCCCGCGGACACACCGCTGCGGGAACTGTCCCACTGGGCCGCGAACCTGCGTCCCGAACACATCCCCTGCCGTGTCCTCAAGCTCGCGGCCAGCCAGGTGCTGTCCCAGATAGCCTCGATCCGGGCCGGCCTCGAACACCCGCTGGGGCGACGCCTGGTGGCGGCCTTCGGCCACCCCATGCAGCGCGACCCGCGCACTGCGGCGAGCGTCTTCGCCGCCCTCGGCTCCTGGCTCAACCTCGACGACACCGCCTACGCCGGCCACCTGTCCAACTCCACCGTCGCCGTGCCCCTGGCCTTCGCGTACGCCCGCCAGCTCGACGGGCTCTCCCTGCTGACCGCGGTGGTCGCGGCCAACGAGTGCGCGGCCCGCATCACCGCCTCCGCCACCCTCGGCCCGCTGCGCGGACAGAGCGCCGTGCACACCCACCTGGCCGGTGCGGTGGCCGGCCGGCTGCACTGCGACCGGGCCACGGCGGACCAGTGGGAGAACGCCTTCGGGCTCGCGTTCGCCATGCCCAACTGGCCGCTGATGCGCGCCTTCCTGGCCAGCGACGCACGTCTGTTCAACACCTTCACGCCGGTACGCACCGCGATGGACGCGTGCGACGCGGCCGCCGCCGGACTGCGCGGCGCACCCGACATCATCGAGCACCAGGACGGCTTCCTCGCCCGGTTCGCGACGGTTCCGCTGCCCCAGGCGGTGGCGAAGGGGCTCGGCCGCCGCTGGCACACCGAGACCCTCTCCTTCAAGATGCACCCCGGCGGCCCCGGCATCGACGCGGCCGTGGACTGCGCCGCCGAGATCCACCGCGAACTCGGCCCGCTGCGCCCGGAGGACGTGCGGGAGATCGTCGTGGAGGCGTCCCTGTACACGCTGTTCGCGGGGGAGCGCGCGGCCCAGTACGTCGACGGCCCCCGCTCCCCGCTGGGCGCGCTCGTCCTCGACGTTCCCTACCCGGTCGCCACCACCCTGCTGACCGGCGAGTTCTCCGTGGACGACTTCTCCGCACCGCAGCTGGACGACCCCGTGCGCTGGTCGCTGGCCCGCCGGGTGCGGCTGGAGCACGACACGGCGATGACCCGTGAACTCTTCCTGTCCGACGCACCGTTCGGCGAGGCGGTGCGCGAGGCGGGACCGCTGGCCACCCCGTGGCTGCGCGGCTTCGGCGGTGACGAGCTCGTCGACCTCGTGGGTGGCCTGGAGGCCGGCGGCCGGGACTTCTCCCGCTCCACCAAGGCCACCGGCGCCCGGGTCGTCGTACGGCTGGCGGACGGCCGGACCATCTCCCGTACGCGTCTGATCCCGCTCGGTGCCGCGGGCCCGGACACCCGCTCCCGGCACTCCCAGATGGTCCAGGAGAAGTTCCTGTCCGTGGGCGGGCCGCGCCGGGTGGCCGACACCGTGGAGCGGTTGCACCGCATGCGCAAGGGCGGCGTGCGCCGGTGGATAGAGGCCGCCTTTCTCGACTGAACGGAGGGGCACGCAGGGCGGAGGCGGAACCTCCGCGTCAGGTACACGTCAGGGCGGCAAGGAAGAGTAGGTGAGGAAGTGCAACCGACTCGCAGAGGGGTTCCTCCCATGTCGCTCGACGCTCAGACGCGTGTGCTGGACTGGCCGTTCGCCCGGACCGAGAACGGTGAGCCCCCGCCGATCCTGGACGAGCTGCGCAAGGCGCCGCCCTGCGCCGTACGCATCCCGGCGGGCGCGGCCGAGTCGCGGCTGGCCTGGCTGGTGACCCGGTACGCCGACGTGCGCCAGGCCCTGTCCGACCCCCGGCTCAGCGCCGACGAGCGGCTGCCCGGAGCGCCGGTGCGCATCCAGCTGCCGCCGGGCAGCAACCCGAGCTCGTTCCTGCGCCTGGACGACCCCGAACACGCCCGGCTGCGCGGGCTGATCCAGACCGAGTTCACCATGCGCAGGGTGCGCGGGCTCAAGGAGCCGGTGCAGCGGCTCATCGACGACCTCCTCGACCGGTTCGAGGATCTGGAGAAGCCGGCGGACCTGCACGCGGCGTTCTCGCGGACCCTGCCGACGCTGGTCATCGCCCGGCTGCTCGGCGTCCCGGACGAGGACTCCCCGTTCTTCGTCGAGAAGACCCGGGTGACCATCTCCCAGGAGGACCCGGCGGCGGCGTACGCCGCGTTCGTGGAGATGTCCGACTACCTCGCCGAGCTGGCCCGCAGGAAGACGAAGCGGCCCGAGGACGACCTGATCAGCCGGCTGGCCGTGCACCACGCGAGCGGCGAGATCACGATGGACGAACTCGTCGGCATCGCCAGGCTGGTGCTGGTCGCGGGCCATGAGACGACGACCAACCAGATAGCCCTCAACATCCTGGGGCTGCTGCAGGACGACAGCCTGTTCGCCAAGGTGGCCGCCGACGACGGCGCCCTCATCCCGGGTTACGTCGAGGAGTCGATGCGCTACTGGTCGATCTCGCAGGACGCGATGCTCCGACAGGCCCTCGAGGACCTCGACCTCGGAGGGGTGCCGGTCGCCAAGGGGGACGCGGTGGTCATCTCCGTTCCTGCGGGCAACCACGACGAGTCGGTGTTCGCATGCCCGCGCACCATCGACCTGGACCGGGACACAGGCGGCCACCTCCAGTGGGGTTACGGCCCGCACTACTGTCAGGGCGCCCCGCTCGCGCGGATGGAGATGGAACTCTCGCTGCGCACCCTGCTGCGGCGCTTCCCCACCCTCCGGCTGGCGGCCGAGCCGAGCTCGGTCTTCCGCCGCGGCACCGTCTTCCACGGGGTGACGGGTCTCCCCGTGACCTGGTGACCGAGAAACACGAAACACAACACAGGAGAGCAGTCGGAATGACCTCTGAAGCAAGCCCGGACCTCATCGTCGACGAGGGTGGACCAGCCGCTCCGGCACCGGCCGCCGCCCCCTCGGCCGGTGCCCTCGTGGTGGTGCTGGTGGGCACCTTCATCACCGTTCTCGACTTCTTCATCGCGAACGTGGCTGTCCCGGCCATCCGGACGGACCTGCAGGCCACTGCCGCCCAGGCCCAGCTGATCGTCGTCGGCTACGGGGTCGCCTTCACGGCGGGCCTCATCACCGGCGGCCGACTCGGTGACATGTACGGCCGCCGGAAGATGTTCTTCATCGGCATGACGCTGTTCATGCTCGCGTCGGCGGCCTGCGCCTTCGCGCCGACGATCAACGCCCTGGTGGTCGCCCGCATCGCCCAGGGCGCGAGCGCCGCTCTGATGGTCCCCCAGGTCCTCGGCATCATCGGCACGGTCTACACCGGTGCCGCTCGCGACCGGGCCTTCAACACCTACGGTCTGATCATCGGACTGGCGGGCGTCTTCGGCCAGTTCATCGGCGGGGCCCTCATCAGCGTCGACGTGGCGGGTCTGAGCTGGCGGACCATCTTCCTGATCAACGTCCCGCTGTGCCTGGTCTCGCTGGCCTTCGTCAAGCGCACGATTCCCGAGTCGCGCGGCACCGGCGGGACCCGACTCGACCTGACCGGCGCACTGCTGGTCACCGGATCACTGGCGCTCGTCGTGTTCGCGCTCCTGGAGGGGCAGGAGAGGGACTGGCCGGTGTGGGTCTGGGGGTGCCTGGCCGGGGCCGCCGTCCTGGTCACGGTGACCGTCCGGCATCTGCGCCGGCGGGCAGCGGCCAACGCGGGGCCGCTGATCGAGCCCGCGCTGTTCCGGGTCCGGCTCTTCACGGTCGGCCTGGCCGCCACGGTCGTCTACTTCCTCGCGATGGGCTCGTTCTTCTTCGTCCTGGCCCTCTACCTCCAGCAGGGCATGGGTCTGTCGCCGCTGGAGTCCGGTCTCGTGTTCCTCGCGGTGGGCGCCGGCTACTTCGGTGCCTCGCTGGTGTCGGCGCGGTTCGCGGGCAAGCTGTCCGCCCGGACGGTGGCCTGCGGTCCGCTGACCCTCGCGGTCGGCTACACCGCGATCGGCTTCACGGCGAACGGGCTCGGTCCGGACGGGAGCGTGCTCTGGCTGCTGCCGATGCTGCTCGTCGCCGGACTCGGCATGGGCCTGACCACCGGACCGCTGACCAACCTGGTGCTGGGTGCCGCCGTACCCGAGCACGCCGGGTCCGCGTCGGGGCTGCTGAACACCGCCCAGGAGGGCGGGGCGGCCATCGGTGTGGCGATCGCCGGATCGGTCTTCTTCCCGGCGCTCGCCCATGCGGGCCGCTCCGCCGACGCCTATCCGGACGCCTTCGCGATCACGCTCGTCCCGCTCGTCGCCCTCGGCCTCGCCGCCGCGGCCCTGGTGCTGTTCGCACCCGGGCGCGCCGCGCGCGGCTGACGCGTCCCACCCGCCACCAGAGGCTCAACCAGAGGAAGGAAACGCCCATGCCGTACGTCACGACCAGGGACGATACCCGGCTCCACTACAAGGACTGGGGTGCCGGGCGCCCTGTCATCCTGCTGGGCACCGCCATGATGGACTCCCGCATGTGGGAGTTCCAGGCGTCCTTCCTCGCCGAGCGGGGACTGCGCTGCATCACCTACGACAGGCGTGGCTGCGGGCGTTCGGACGCCCCCTGGGACGGCTACGACTACGACACCCTCGCAGCCGACCTCGCCGACCTCATCGACCATCTCGACCTGCGGGACGCGGTGCTGGTGGGGTACGCGGTCGGCGGTGGCGAGGCCGTGCGCTACCTGTCCCGGTACGGCGCCGGCCGGGTGGCGAAGCTGGCACTGGTCGCCTCCACGACGCCGTTCCTGCTGCGGACCGAGGACAACGCGGACGGGCTCGACATCGCTCTCTTCGAGGAGATGGCCGAGGCCATCCGGCGGGACAGGGCGCAGTGGCTGAGCGACTGCACCGTCCCGTTCTTCGGCGGCCCGAACGCGGATCCGGCGGGTCTGCCGGTCTCGTCCGAACTCGCGCGATGGCTGGTGGGCACCGGCCTGGAGGCCTCGCCGCGGGCCGGGACCGAGATCTACCGGACCCTGTTCACCACCGACCAGCGCGCGGAGACCGCCGCGGTCACCGTGCCCACGCTCGTCATCCACGGCACCGAGGACCTCGCGGCGCCCTACGCCCTCTGCGGGCCGCGGACGGCGGAACTCATCGACGGCAGCCGGTTCATACCGTACGAGGGTGCCCCGCACGGCTTGTTCGCCACCCATGCCGAGCGGCTCAACGAGGATCTGCTGGCCTTCGTCAAGGAGTGACGGCCGCGCCCGTCCTGCGCCGGACTGCCCGGACCCCCAGGGTCCGGGCAGTCCGGCGTTCAGCGCAACGGCACGAAGGCATCGATGATCTCCTCCACGCGCTCCACGACGTCCTCGCGGTTGTTGAGCACCCAGGACATGTGCTGGGCGCCGAACACGGCGGCGCCGAGCGCCCGGGCCATGGCCTCCGGATTGGTGTCCTCGGGAAGACTTCCCGCCTTGCGGCACTTCTCCAGCAGCTCGGTCAGCACGTCCAGCGTTCCCACGTACGGCACCGGCAGCTCGGCCTTGATGTAGGGCCGCTCGATCTGCAGACGGGCCCCGGCGTGGATGAAGATGTCCTTGTGGAAGGCCCGGGCGAGTCGTCTCACGACTTCCACGAAGGTCGAGGGTGATGCCGGATCACCGTGTTCCAGAGCGCCGTTGACGGCCTCCTGCATGCGCCGGTAGAACTCCTCCAGCACTGCGACGGCGAGCGCCTCCTTGTTGGGGAAGTGGAAGTAGACGGCTCCCTTGGTCAGGTCGGCACCGTCGGCGATGGCCTTGATGGTGACCTGGGGAAAGCCCTCGGTGGCGAACGCCGCCGCGGCGGCGTTGAGGATCGTTCCGCGGGTGCGGATCGCGCGCTCCTGCTTGAGGTGCGAAGTGTCGTCGAAGGAGGTGCCCGCGGTGAGGCGGGCCCTTGGTTCATTGCGCTCGTTACTCATGACGTCCATATCGTGCTGCGCCGGTGACTAGCTTCTGACCGTCCCCAACCCCCTTGCTGTCGCGAGCAGTTGACCCATGGAAGCGCACTGTGGTGAGCCTTGCAATATACCTTCGCGCAGGTATATTAATGACGCGCAGAGAGAAGCTTCGCACGTCTGTTCGCTCGCAGGGTTACTCCAGCCGAGAGGCGAGGTATTCAGATGTCTGTCGTACTCGATGATTCTAGGATCATGCAGGCGCCATCAATAGGTGCCGAGGTCGAAGTACTCAGTTTCCTCCAGCCCGTCACACGCGAACTGGTGCATCGCAGTTCCATCGCCGAGGTGTTCGTCACCGGCGGTGTCCGTACCGGTACGGACACGTTCTCGGTGGGGGCGCAGTGGCCGCGCGATCACGCGCTGTACCACCCGGACGAGAACGGACTGAACGATCCGCTGCTGTTCGCGGAGACACTGCGCCAGGCCTACTTCTACGGGGCTCACACGTACTTCGGTGTGCCTCTCGGATCCCGCTTCATCGGCCAGGACGTGAGCTTCGACATCACGGACCCGGCCGCGCTCCGCGTCGGAGGCGCACCACTGGCCGTGGTCCTGCACGGGACGTGGACCGAGGAGCGGGACCGGCGGGGG
>NZ_MAPV01000019.1 GCF_001700505.1 Streptomyces mutomycini | reverse complement strand
GCGGTGAAGGCGTACGGGCTGGCGGGGACGTTCCCCGGCAGCCCGTACGCCTTCACCGCGATGCTCGCGCACCGGACGGAGGGGCAGGTGGGCTGGCGTACCTGGCACGCCTATCCGCAGGAGGGGCAGCTGGTGGTGACCCGGACGCGCGTCGGGGTGCGAGTCCCGGCAGCGGTGTCGTGAGGGCGTCGAGCGGGTTCGTCCGGGGCGGCGCGCGGCGGGCCGGGGCGTGCGTCCGGTGCGCGTCACTTGCACCCGTGTGGGTGACAATGGGCGACCTTTCCGTCACGTAGCGTTCGTTTCATGATCGACCAGCAGGTGCCGCTGCGACGGGGCGCGACGAGGCTTTCCGTGCGGCCGAGGACCGGCCGGTTCCTCGTGCTCGCCGTGGTGTTCATCTGTGCCGCGTGCGGCCTGGTGTACGAGCTGGAGCTGGTGGCGCTGGCCTCGTATCTGATCGGGGACTCGGTCACACAGGCGTCGGTCGTGCTCTCCGTGATGGTGTTCGCCATGGGCATCGGGTCGCTGCTCGCGAAACGTTTACGCGGCCGCGCCGCCGTGGGATTCGGGCTCATCGAGGCCGCGCTCGCCCTCGTCGGCGGCACATCGGCGCTCGTCCTGTACGCGTCCTTCGCCTGGCTCGGGGAGTCGCGTCACGCGCTGGTCGGCTTCTCCCTCGCCATCGGGATCCTGATCGGCGCGGAGATCCCCCTGCTGATGACGCTGATCCAGCGGGTCGACCGGCAGGACGCGGGCGGGGCGGTCGCGGACCTGTTCGCCGCCGACTACGTGGGCGCGCTGGTCGGCGGGCTCGCCTTCCCGTTCCTGCTGCTGCCGATGATGGGCCAGCTGACCGGGGCGCTGTTCACCGGCGCGGTCAACGCGGCGGCGGGCGGGGCACTCGTGCTGTGGGTGTTCCGCCGCGATCTGGGCCGGCGGTCACGCCGGCTGCTGATCGGCGTCAACGCCGTGGTGATCGCCCTCCTGGTCACGGCCTCCGTCCTGGTCGACGACTTCGAACGGGCGGCACGGCGTGCGGTGTACGGGGACGAGGTGCGGGTCGCCGTGCAGACGGACGTGCAGGAGGTCGTCCTCACGGGTCGGGGGCGTGGTGCGCTCGACCTCTATCTGGACGGCCGGCTCCGGGTGAGCTCCCGGGACGAGCACCGCTACCACGAGGCGCTCGTGCACCCTGCGATGAAGGGGGCCCACCAACGGGTGCTGATCCTGGGCGGGGGCGACGGACTGGCGGCACGAGAGGTGCTGCGCTACCCGGACGTGACGTCCGTCGTTGTGGTCGAGCTCGATCCGGCCGTCACCCGGCTGGCCCGCACGGATCCGGCGCTCTCCGGGCTGAACGGGCAGGCGTACGAGGACCCCCGGCTGACGACGGTCACCGGGGACGCCTTCACCTGGCTGCGGGGCACGCACGACCGTTACGACGTGGTGGTCTCGGACCTCCCCGACCCGGGGATCACGGCGAGCACGAAGCTCTACGCGGCCGAGTTCTACGGGCTGATCGCCGGGGTGCTGGAGCCGGGCGGCCGGCTGGTGGTGCACGCGGGGTCGCCGGGCAGCAGACCGACGACGTTCTGGACCGTGGAGGCGTCGGTACGGGCGGGTGGCCTGGCGACCCGGCCCTACAGCGTCGGCGGACGCCTCACCGGATTCGCGGCGGGGCCGGACCGGGCCACGGGCCGGGCCGAGTCCCCTCGGGACTGGGGATTCGTGCTGGCCGCCAGGCAGCGGTTGGGCCGGCTCGGCATGGACCCGGGTGCGCCGGCCCTGCGGACGCTGGGGGAGCGGGAGCTCCTCGCGGGCCGGCGCTCCGCGGAGCGGGTCCGGCAGCCGGGGGTGCCGCCGTCGACGCTGGTCCACCCGCGGTACTGGGAGGAACCGTGAGTACGGCGGGCGGGTGCGGTCCGCACGGTGCTCGGGGTGTGGAAGCGCTGACGGGACGGCCGGGGCTGAGTAGGCTCGGTCGGTATGGAGCATGAGGTGTTCGTTCCGGTTCCGGTCCCGTCCCTGCGGCGGACGCTGGCCGATCCCGCCCGCGTCGCGCGCTGCGTGCCGGGACTCCAGCAGGACGCCGACGCGTCGGCGGGTCCGCTGGCCGGCCGGCTGAGGTTCCGCGCCGACGGCCACACGATCACGTACCGCGGGGCGCTGATGCTGCGGCCCTCCGGCGGGGGTGACACCTTCTCCGTGACCGGGGAGGGGGTGGAGGCTCGGGGCGCGGGCTCGGCGAAGCTGGCGCTGACCGTCGGCCTCACCGAGACGGACGGTGGAACGACGATCGGATTCACGGGTACGGCGACTGGTGACGGCCGCATCATGGACCTGGACGCGTCCGCGGCGCTCGCAGCGGCGCAGCGGTTGCTGGACCGCTTCACGCAGCAACTGGTGACGGAGACCCTTGCGGCGCGGGACGACGAGGCGCACGCTGGCGAACCCGCGGAGGAGCGGTCCCCCGACGCGTCGTCCCCCGATGCGGCTGCCGAGTCGCCGTCCGCCGAGCCGCCCTCCGCGGACGACAAGGAGTCCGTGTTCGACGCGCCCGTGCCCCCGTCGTCGCTGGACCCGTCCGCGGAGCTGGAGTTCACCGTGCCGGACGAGCCCCCCGCCGAGCCCCCCGCCGAGGCCGCGCACGCCCGCCGCACCATGATCGGCCGCAGCACGGAGGAGGTCGACCACGCACCGCCGCGCGGCCGGTACGCCCCCGTGCCGTCGCCCGAGGCGGGTGCCGCAGGCGTCACGCTGCGCTGGGCGGCCCCGGCGGCCGCCCTGGCGATCGCGTCGGCCGTGGTGGTGGGCAGGGCTCTGCGGCGCAGGAGGCCGTAGGGAGCCGCCCCGCGCCAGTAGTGTCGTGGGGTGAGCAGAGTTGCGAAGAACGCCCGGCTGACCGCCGGCGACGTCGAATTGACCGTTGACCCCGTCCACGGCTGCAGGATCAGCAGCCTGCGGATCGGGGGCACCGAACTGCTGCGCCAGGGCGAGCGGTACGGCTGCTTCCCCATGGTGCCGTGGTGCGGCCGCACCGAGAACGGCCTGTTCCGCAATGGCGGCGAGCCGCATCGGATGCCTCTGAACGCTCCGCCGCACGCCATCCACGGCACCGGCCGGGACACCTCCTGGAAGCCGGCCCGGCAGGGCGAGTCGGAAGTGGCCTTCTTCTACGACCTGGCCGACCCGTGGCCGTACGAGGGGCGGGTCACGCAGTCCTTCGAGCTGACGGAGGAATCGCTGACGCTGAGCCTCGGCATCGAGACCTACGGCGACTCCTTCCCCGCGCAGGCCGGGTGGCACCCCTGGTTCCTCCGCAACCTCGGAGGCCAGGACGGCCAGGATGTACGGATCGCCTTCGACGCGGCCTGGCAGGAGGAGCGGGGCGACAACCATCTGCCGACCGGGCGCCGGATCGACCCCCTCCCCGGGCCCTGGGACGACTGCTTCGGGATGCCCGATGGCGTCGACGTCCAGCTCACCTGGCCCGGACAGCTGGAGCTGACGGTCAAGAGCCGCGACGAGTGGGTGGTGATCTACGACGAGCAGGCGGAAGCGGTCTGTGTGGAGCCGCAGTCCGGTCCGCCGAACGGGCTGAACACGGCCCCCCGGCTGGTCACCCCGATCGAGCCCCTGGAGATCACGACGACCTGGAGCTGGGTACGGCTCTGACCCTCTGCGGCAGCCCTTACCCTCGTTGACATGACTGACGTACGCGCTGAGCTGCTCCAGCAGATCAAGGACAAGGCCGTGGTGCACGGCAAAGTGACCCTCTCCTCGGGTCTGGAAGCCGACTGGTACATCGACCTGCGCCGGATCACGCTGGACGGCAAGGCCGCGCCGCTGGTCGGCCAGGCGATGCTCGACGCCACCGCCGAGCTGGACTACGACTGTGTCGGCGGCCTCACACTGGGTGCCGACCCGGTGGCCACCTCGATGCTCCACGCCTCCGCGGCGCGCGGAGCGACTCTTGACGCGTTCGTCGTCCGCAAGGCGCAGAAGGCCCACGGGATGCAGCGCCGCATCGAGGGCACGGACGTCAAGGGCCGTCGCTGCCTCGTCGTCGAGGACACCTCGACGACCGGTGGCTCCCCGCTGACCGCCGTCGAAGCGGTGCGCGAGGCCGGCGGCGAGGTCGTGGCCGTCGCCGTGATCGTGGAGCGCGGTGCCGCTCCTGCGATCGCCGAGGCCGGTCTGCCGTACGTACAGGTCTACTCCGCGGCCGACCTCGACCTGGTCTGACCTGGGGCTTTTTCGGGGTGCTCCCTGTTTCACGTGAAACAGGGAGCACTTCTCGACGGGCAGCGTGGAGCCGAAGCAAGAGTCTGGGAAGATGAGGGCGACGATGACGTCGCCCCCAGGTCAGGGACCAAGCACTGCACACCCGCACATCCCAAGGAGCGGACAGATGCCCATCGCAACCCCCGAGGTCTACGCCGAGATGCTCGACCGGGCGAAGGCAGGCAAGTTCGCCTACCCGGCCATCAATGTGACGTCGACCCAGACCCTGCACGCTGCGCTGCGCGGCTTCGCGGAGGCGGAGAGCGACGGCATCGTCCAGATCTCCACCGGTGGTGCCGAATTCCTGGGCGGCCAGTACAACAAGGACATGGTGACGGGCGCCGTAGCCCTCGCCGAGTTCGCGCACATCGTCGCCGCCAAGTACGACATCACGGTCGCGCTGCACACCGACCACTGCCCCAAGGACAAGCTCGACGCCTACGTGCGTCCGCTGATCGACGTCTCCGCCGAGCGCGTCGCCAAGGGTCTGAACCCGCTGTTCCAGTCGCACATGTGGGACGGTTCGGCCGAGACCCTCGCCGACAACCTGTCCATCGGCCAGGAACTGCTGGCCAAGGCCGCCGCCGCCAAGATCATCCTTGAGGTCGAGATCACCCCGACCGGTGGCGAGGAGGACGGCGTCACGCACGAGATCAACGACGAGCTGTACACCACCGTCGACGACGCGCTGCGTACGGCCGAGGCGCTCGGCCTGGGCGAGAAGGGCCGCTACCTGCTGGCGGCGTCCTTCGGCAACGTCCACGGTGTCTACAAGCCGGGCAATGTCGTCCTGCGTCCCGAGCTCCTCAAGGACCTGCAGGAGGGCGTCTCCTCCAAGTACGGCAAGCCCGCCGGCAGCCAGCCGTTCGACTTCGTCTTCCACGGCGGGTCGGGCTCCACGGCCGAGGAGATCGCCACCGCGCTGGAGAACGGCGTCGTGAAGATGAACCTCGACACCGACACCCAGTACGCCTTCACCCGCCCGATCGTGGACCACGTGTTCCGCAACTACGACGGCGTGCTGAAGGTCGACGGCGAAGTCGGCAACAAGAAGGTCTACGACCCCCGCAGCTGGGGCAAGTCCGCCGAGGCGGGCATGGCCACGCGCGTCACCGAGGCCTGTGCCAACCTGCGCTCCGCGGGCACCAGGCTGAAGTAGGCACGTACGTCACTGATGTACGAGCGGGCCCGGCCCCCCTTCTGGGAGCCGGGCCCGCTCCATGTCCGAGAGAGTTCCGAGAGAGTGGGGGACCCCCGTGAGTGAGACCCCGCAGTACGACTTCGACACCGTCGTCGACCGCAGGGGCACCTGGTGCGTCCAGTGGGACGACGTCGCCGACCGCTTCGGGGTGGACGGACTGCTCCCCTTCACCATCTCCGACATGGACTTCACGACCGCACCCGAGGTGCTGGCCGCGCTGCGGACCCGCCTGGACCACGGGGTCCTCGGCTACACCACCTGGCAGCAGGACGACTTCCTGTCGGCCGTCGCGCACTGGTACGAGACCCGGTACGGCACCGCGATCGACACCGGCCGGCTGGTCTACGGGCCTTCCGTGCTCAGCCAGTTGTCGCAGCTGCTGCAGATGTGGACGGCAGAGGGCGAGGGCGTGGTCGTCCACACCCCGACGTACGACGGGTTCCGCAAGGCGGTCCTCGGGCTCGGGCGGGAGCTGCGCGGTGTGCCGGTGGGCGACATGGGCGCCCTGGAACGGGAACTGGCGCGGGACGACGCGAAGGTCCTGGTGCTGTGTTCGCCGCACAACCCGACGGGGCGGGTGTGGACGGAGGGCGAGCTGCGGGAGACCGCGGCGCTGGCCCGAAGGCACGGGGTGGCCGTGATCAGCGACGAGATCCACGCGGACTTCGTCCATGACGGGTACACGCACGTCCCGTACGCACGGGTCATGGGGGAGGAGGGCGGCCCGGGTGACGGGCGCTGGGCGGTCATCACATCCGCGTCGAAGTCCTTCAACTTCCCGGCGCTGACGGGTTCGTACGGGATCATCGGAGACCCCGCGGACCGGGCGGAGTATCTGCGCAGGATGGAGACGGCTGAAGGGCTCGCCTCGCCTGCGGTGCTGTCGCTGACCGCGCACATCGCGGCGTACCGGGAGGGCGGGGCATGGCTGGACGCGGTGCGCGCCTACACCGCGGGCAATCTGGCTCTGGTCGAGGAGCGGCTGAACGCGGCGTTTCCCGGGCTGGGCTGGAAGCCGCCGCAGGCCGGTTATCTGGCCTGGATCGACCTGCGTCCGCTGGGTGTGGACGAGGAGGCTCTGCAGCGGGTGCTGATCGAGCGGGAGAGGGTCGCGATCATGCCCGGTTCGGTGTACGGAGCGCCGGGGTTCCTGCGGCTGAACGTGGGGTGTGCGCGGAGCAAGGCCGGGGCGGGTGTCTCGGCGCTGGTGCGGGGGCTGGGGGCGGTGCGGGCTTAGGCGGTGAGCCGGGTGGCTCCCCGCTGCCCGACGCCGCGCGGGTCCGTCCTGCGGCCGGGTGGGGTCCATGAATGGCCACCGGGCCCGGCAGCGGTGATCCTGCCTGTATGACTGACGCGGACGGTGCGGACGGAGGCGGGATCCGGGTTGCCTCGCCCGTGGGGCGGTGGGTCGTCCTGACCACCGTGCTCGGGTCGAGCATGGCCCTGCTCGACTCGACGGTCATCAATGTGGCCCTCCCCCGCATCGGCCAGGACCTCGGCACCGATCTGGCCGCCCTGCAGTGGACCGTCAACGCCTACATGCTCACCCTGGCGGGGCTGATCCTGCTCGGCGGTGCGCTCGGGGACCGGTTCGGGCGGCGGCGGGTGTTCATCGTCGGAGTGATCTGGTTCGCGGTGGCCTCGCTGCTGTGCGGGATCGCGCCGAACGCCGAGGTGCTGGTCGCCGCGCGGGCGTTGCAGGGGGTCGGTGGCGCGCTGCTCACCCCAGGTTCGCTGGCGATCATCCAGGCGAGTTTCCACCCCGACGACCGGGCCCGTGCCGTGGGGCTGTGGTCCGGACTCGGCGGGGTCGGGGCGGCCGTCGGGCCGTTCCTCGGGGGCTGGCTGGTGGACGGGCCGGGCTGGCGGTGGGTGTTCCTGCTCAATCTGCCGCTCGCCGCCGTCTGCGTGCCCGTGGCTCTGCGCCACGTACCGGAGTCCAGGGACCCGGACGCCCATGGCCGGTTCGACGTGCTCGGCGCGGCCCTCGCCGCGCTCGCACTCGCCCTGGTCACCTACGCGCTGATCGAGGTCCCGGAGCAGGGCGCGTCCGCCATGGTGATCGGCGCGGCACTCGGCGGTGTGGCCCTCGGAGCGCTGTTCGTGCGGGTGGAGCGGCACCGAGCGGATCCCATGGTCCCGCCGTCGATCTTCGCGTCGCGGCAGTTCACGGCCGTCAACGTCGTCACGTTCTGTGTGTACGCGGCGCTCGGCGGGTTCTTCTTCCTGTCCGCGATCCAGCTCCAGGTGGTGGCCGGCTACTCGGCGCTGGGCGCGGGCACCGCGCTCCTGCCGACGACCGTGCTCATGCTGCTGTTCTCCGCGTCGGCGGGGGACCTCGGGCGGCGTATCGGGCCGCGCGTCCCGCTCACCGTGGGACCGCTGCTGGCGGCGGCCGGGATGCTGCTGATGCTGCGGGTCGGCCCCGGCGCCTCCTACCCGCTGGACGTCCTGCCCGCCGTGCTGGTGCTGGGCGTCGGCATGGTCACTCTCGTGGCCCCCCTCACCGCGACCGTCCTGGCCGCCGTGGACACCGGCCGGGCAGGCCTCGCCAGCGGCATCAACAACGCGGCGGCGCGGGCCGCCGGGCTGCTCGCGGTGGCCGCACTGCCGCTGCTGGCCGGGATGGGAACGGAGGCGTACCGCGACGCGGGGGAGTTCGCCTCGACGTTCCGGCGGGCCATGCCCATGTGCGCAGGTCTGCTGGTGGCGGGTTCGGTGATCGCCTGGTGGGCCGTACGGACGACACCCGCGGCCCGGCCGGAGCCCCGCCCGGCGTGCTCGGTGAACTGCGGCGTCACGGCCCCGCCATTGGAGCCGGAACCCGGATCCGGGCACACTTGAGCCATGTCCATCCATGAGAACCTGCTCGGGGGCCCTGCCCCGACCCACCTGCCCGACGACCCGGAGCCGCGCGAGCTGCTCGCAGCCGGCACCGCCCCCGCCGATGTCGCGGCGAAGTACCCCATGTCCTCGCTGGCCTGGGCGCAGCTCGCCGACGAGGCGTACGAGGGCGGCCGGGTCGTCGAGTCCTACGCCTACGCGCGCACCGGGTACCACCGCGGCCTCGACGCCCTGCGCCGCGCGGGCTGGAAGGGCCACGGCCCCGTCCCGTTCGAGCACGAGCCGAACCGCGGCTTCCTGCGGTCCCTGCACGCTCTCTCGCGCGCCGCGCAGGCCATCGGTGAGCAGGCGGAGTACGAGCGCTGCTCGACGTTCCTGCGCGACTCCTCGCAGACCGCCGCCGACATCCTGGGCTGAGACGGACCCCACCCCTCCGGGCCCCGCGGGCCGCAGCCCGCGGGGCCCGACGCGTTCCGCGGAAGGCCGTTAGGATGCCGGGCAGGGGACCGGAGCTCCACCACCTCAGAGGAAGGGGCGGACCGCTACCCGGAAGCTCGTGTCGAGGAGACAGAAATGTCGACCATCAACCCCGACCCCGAAGCCACCGGTGCGGACACACCGCACCTGGACTTCGCGGGAACGACTCCGTACGAGGACTACGTCCAGGCGGATGTCCTGACCCACCTCCAGCACCTGCGCTCGGACGATCCCGGCGAGATGGTCTTCCTCGTCACCACCCAGGTCATGGAGCTGTGGTTCACGGTCATCGTCCATGAGTGGGAGACGGCGGCGCACGCCCTGCGGGAGGACCGCATACCGGTCGCCCGTGACGCCCTGAAGCGCTCGCTGCGTGAGCTGGAGGCGCTGAACGCCTCCTGGAAGCCGCTCGCCGGCCTCACCCCCGCCCAGTTCAACTCCTACCGGGGTTCCCTCGGCGAGGGATCCGGTTTCCAGTCGGCGATGTACCGCCGGATGGAGTTCCTGCTGGGTGACAAGTCCGCCTCCATGCTCGTGCCGCACCGTGGCGCCCCCCGGGTCCACGCCGAGCTGGAGAAGGCGCTCCACGAGCCCGGCCTGTACGACGAGACGCTCGCCCTGCTGGCCCGGCGCGGATACGCCGTCCCGCAGTCGGTGCTGGAGAGGGACCTGTCGCAGAAGTACGAGCCGTCGCCCGCGGTCGAGGCCGTCTGGGCGGAGATCTACGCCGACGCGGACCAGAACGCCGAGCTCGTACGGCTGGGTGAGGTGCTGACCGACGTCGGCGAGCTGGTGTGGCGCTGGCGCAACGACCATCTGACCGCCACCCGGCGGGCGATGGGCTCGAAGACCGGCACCGGCGGATCGGCCGGGGTCGCCTGGCTGGAGAAGCGGGCCACGAAGAGCGTGTTCCCCGAGCTGTGGACGGCGCGCAGCCATGTCTGACTTCAAGGAGCGCGCCGAGGCGCTCGACTCCGCCGACACACTCGCCGCGCTGCGCGAGCTGTTCACCCTCGACGACACCGTCTACCTCGACGGCAACTCGCTGGGGGCGCTGCCCCGCCACGTCCCCGCGCGGATGCAGGACGTCATCGCCCGTCAGTGGGGCTCCCTGCGCATCCGCTCCTGGGACGAGAGCGGCTGGTGGAGCGCGCCCGAGCGGATCGGCGACCGGATCGCCCCGCTGGTCGGTGCGGCCGCCGGACGGATCGTGGTGGGCGACTCCACCAGCGTGAACGTCTTCAAGGCCGTCGTCGCCGCGACCCGTCTCGCGGGCGACGGGCGTGACGAGATCCTGGTCGACGCGACGACGTTCCCCACGGACGGGTACATCGCCGGTTCGGCGGCCCGGATGACGGGCCACCGGGTCGTCCCGGTCGCCCCGGCCGACGTGCCGGCCGCGCTCGGACCCCGTACGGCCGCCGTCCTCCTGAACCACGTCGACTTCCGCACGGGCAGGCTCCACGACCTGCCCGGTCTCACTGCCGCCGTCCACGAGGCGGGCGCGCTCGCTGTCTGGGACCTGTGCCACAGCGCCGGCGCCCTGCCGGTGGGCCTCGACGCGCACGGCGTCGACCTGGCCGTCGGCTGCACGTACAAGTACCTGAACGGCGGGCCGGGTTCGCCGGCCTTCCTGTACGTCGCCGAACGCCATCAGGCCGCCTTCGACTCCCCGCTGCCCGGATGGACGTCGCACGCCGATCCGTTCGGGATGACCCCCGGATACGTGCCCGCGGACGGTTCCGTACGGGGCCGGGTGGGCACCCCGGACATCCTGTCCATGCTGGCGCTGGAAGCGTCGCTGGACGTGTGGGAGGGCGTATCGGTGGAGGCCGTGCGCGCCAAGTCCCTGGCGCTGACGGACTTCTTCCTCGAGTGCGTCGCCGCGTACGTCCCCGAGGGCCGGGTCACCCCGGTCACCCCGGCCGCCCACGCGGAGCGCGGCAGCCAGGTCTCCCTGCGGTGCGAGGACGCGGACGAGACGGAAGCGGTGATGAGCGCGCTCATCGAGCGCGGTGTGGTCGGCGATCTGCGCCGCCCGGACGTCCTGCGCTTCGGTTTCACCCCGCTGTACGTCGGTTTCGCCGACGCCGAGCGGGCGGCGCGGATCCTCGCCGAGGTGCTGGAGGTCTGAGCGTCCGCGGCCGTGCGGGTCCACACTCCGGGCCCGTACGGCCGCGGTCCCGCGTACTGGTACCGTCCCCGCAGGTCAGTCCAGTTGGGCAAGGCCCAGGACGGTTGGAGCAGCATGTCGGATTCTGCCGCGCGTGATCGCGACGCCGCCGAGAGCGAGTCGGCGTTCGCACATCCGGCGGTCGCGCCCGACGGGTCCGCGGCCTATGGAAGCCACCCCGACCAGGTGATCGACTTCTTCGCGCCGCGGGACGGCCGGACCGGGGTTCCGCTGGTCGTGCTCCTGCACGGCGGGGCCTGGCGGGCGCCGTACGACCGGCAGCACGTGTCGCCCTTCGCGGACTTCCTCGCACGGCGCGGCTTCGCCGTGGCCAGCGTCGAGTACCGGCGCGGCGGTGAGATCCCGCAGCAGGGCACGGCGGGTCCGGTCGCGGGGCGCTGGCCCGAGACCTTCGACGACGTGGCGGCGGCGATGGACGCCCTGCCTGTGCTGGCGGCCAGGGAGCTTCCGGGGGCGGATCCGCGCAAGACCGTGGTCACCGGCCACTCGGCGGGCGGGCAGCTCGCCCTGTGGGCGGCCGCCCGGCACGTGCTCCCGGAGGGTTCCCCGTGGCGGCTGCCCGCCGCACCGCCGCTGCGCGGGGTGGTCGCCCTGGCGCCGATCGGGGACTTCGCGAGCGCGGTGGAGCTGGACGTCTGCTCGGGCGCGCTGCACCAACTGCTCGGTGGAGCGGACGACTTCGAGGCGCGCAGCGCGCACGTCGACCCCGCGCTGCTGCTGCCGACCGGGATCGCGACGGCCGTCGTCCAGGGGGTGGAGGACACCACGGTGCCGCAGGCCGTCACGGATGCCTTCGTGGACGCGGCGGCGAAGGCCGGGGAGATGGTGGGGCTGACGCTTCTGGACGGGGTCGGCCATTTTCCGCTGATCGACCCGGCGGCGGACGCCTGCGCCGTGGTGGCCGAGGAGATCGCCCAACTGGCCTGGTAGTCCTTGCGACGGACGGCCAGGGATCCGCATCACTGCTGACGACTGCGGGCAGGGCGGACGCCTACCTTGGACGCGTGACCGAGACCAAGACCAGAAGCCCGGAGTTCCGGCTGGCCGCAGGGGCGATAGACGGCCTGCGGCAGGACCTCTTCCACGACGTGTTCGACTACCGCCCGCTGGCGCCGCTGGGCACGGGCGGGCCGGTGATCCGCCGGCTCCCGAAGCCGATCCGGACGCGGGCCGTCTGGTTCCCGCACGCGGTGGTGGCCGCGGTCGCGCTGATCGCGCTGCTGGGAGGCGTCTTCTCGGCGAACACCTACTCCCCGTTCGGCATCGCGACACTCATCACCGCGTTCCTGCCGGTCGCCACGTTGCTGATGACGCTGCTCCGCCCCGTCCTCGCCTTCTGGGCGTCGATCGCATTGGCCCCGGTGATGGCCGTGGTGGGCAGCGGGGACTGGCCGTGGGCGCCGAACGCCTTTGTGTGCCACCTGGGCGTCCTGATCGTCGTCGCGGCGCGGACCAGGCCGCGTACGGCAGCCTGGATGTGGCTGATCACCCTGTTCATCGGCTCCTTCATGGAGACCATCGGCCCCTGGAATCCCTCCTCCACCAATGGCGGCATGGCCTTCACTTCTGCGTTCGCCCTGCTCGTCGTGACGGTTGTACAGACCCGCCGCGACGCCCAGCGCGAGGTGACCGTGCAGCGCACCGTCACCGCCGTGGAGCGGGACCGGCGCACGCTCCTGGAGGAGCGCACCACCATCGCCCGGGAACTGCACGACGTCGTCGCCCACCACATGTCCGTCGTCGCGATCCAGGCGGAGGCCGCCCCGTACCGGGTGGAGAATCCGCCGCCCGAGCTGGAAGCGGCCTTCGTCACGATCCGGGAGAACGCCGTGGCCGCGCTCACCGAGCTGCGCCGGGTACTCGGCGTCGTACGGGCGGAGGACTACGAGGCGCCGGACGCCCCGCAGCCCACCCTCGCCGAGATCGACCGGCTGCTGGACAACGTCCGGGAGACCGGACTGGAGACGGAGAAGACGGTCACCGGTGCGGTGCGGGTGCTGCCGCAGGGCGTCGAGCTGTCGGCGTACCGGATCGTCCAGGAGGCGCTGAGCAACACGCTCCGGCACGCGCCGGGCGCCGCCGCCAAGGTGGAGATCGGCTATGTGCTGGGCGGGCTCGGGGTGCGGGTCGTCAACGGCCCCGCGCGGGGTCTGGTGAAGCCGTCACCGGGCGCCGGGCACGGCATCACGGGGATGCGGGAGCGCGTCGCGATGCTGAACGGCGAGATGACGGCCGGGGCGACCGGGGACGGCGGCTACGAGGTCGCCGTGTTCCTCCCGGTTCCGGCGGAGCGGGAGCGCGTGGAGGCCGGTGAGGGAGCATGAGCGAAAAGCCCATCCGGGTACTGATCGTCGACGACCAGATGATGGTCCGCGAGGGCTTCTCCGTGCTGCTCAACGCGATGCCCGGCATCGAGGTCGTCGGCGAGGCCGTCGACGGCAGGCAGGCCGTCTCCCAGGTCGCGGCCCTGCGGCCCGACGTGGTGCTGATGGACATCCGCATGCCGGAGCTCAACGGCATCGAGGCGACCCGCGAGATCGTCGCCGCCGACGCGGACGCCAAGGTGCTCGTCCTGACCACGTTCGACCTCGACGAGTACGTGTACCAGGCCCTGCGGGCCGGCGCCTCCGGCTTCCTGCTGAAGGACGCCTCGGCCCGGCAGCTCGCCGAGGGCGTGCGGGTGGTGGCGTCCGGCGAGGCGCTGCTCGCTCCGACGGTGACCCGGCGGCTGATCACCGAGTTCTCGAAGATCGCCGAGGCACCGAGGCCGCCCGCCATGGCCAGGATCGGCGACCTCACCGAGAGGGAGACGGAGGTGCTCGTGCTGATCGCCCAGGGCCTGTCGAACCTGGAGATCGCCTCGCACCTGGTGGTCGCCGAGTCGACGATCAAGACGCACGTCAGCCGCGTCCTCGTGAAGCTGGGGCTGCGGGACCGCACCCAGGCTGCCGTCTTCGCCTACGAGGCGCGGCTGGTCACGCCCGGATAGCGTCGGCCCATGCACGTGTCCTTCGACCCCTGGTCCCCGGCGTTCGTCGCCGATCCGTACCCCGCCTACGCCGCGCTGCGCGCCACCGGCAGGGCGCACTACTTCGAGCCGACCCGGCAGTGGCTGATCCCGCACTACTCCGACGTGTCCGGGCTGCTGCGCGACCGGCGGCTGGGGCGGACCTACCTGCACCGCTTCAGCCACGACGAGTTCGGCGTCACCGCTCCGCCCGCCGCCCACGAGCCGTTCCACACGCTCAACGGGCACGGGATCCTCGATCTGGAGGCCCCCGACCACACCCGTATCCGGCGGCTGGTCGCCAAGGCGTTCACACCCAGAAGGGTCGAGGCGCTCGTCCCGACCGTGGAGCGGCTGGCGGCCGGGCTCGTCGACGACTTCGTCGAGGCGGGCGGCGGCGACCTGCTGAGCGCGGTCGCCGAGCCGCTGCCGGTGGCCGTCATCGCCGAGATGCTCGGCGTCCCGGAGGCCGACCGGGGTCTCCTGCGGCCGTGGTCGGCCGCGATCTGCGGGATGTTCGAGCTGAACCCGCCGGAGGAGACCGCGCGGGCCGCCGTACAGGCGTCGGTCGAGTTCTCCGGCTACCTGCGCGAACTGATCGGAGCGAGGCGCGCGGACCCGGGGACGGATCTTATCTCCGGGCTCATCGCCGCCCATGACGACGAGGACCGGCTGACCGAGCAGGAGATCATCTCCACCTGCGTGCTGCTGCTCAACGCCGGTCACGAGGCGACCGTCAACGCCACCGTCAACAGCTGGTGGATGCTCTTCCGGCACCCTGAGCAACTGGCCTCCCTGCGAGGGGACCACGGTCTGCTGCCGACCGCGGTGGAGGAACTGCTGCGCTACGACACCCCGGTGCCCATGTTCGCGCGCTGGGTCCTGGACGACATCGAGGTCGACGGCACCGTCATTCCGCGTGGTTCGCAGGTCGCCCTGCTCTTCGCGTCCGCCAACCGGGACCCGGAGCGCTTCGCCGACGCGGAGACACTGGACCTGTCCCGGCAGGACAACCCGCACATCTCCTTCGGCGCCGGCATCCACTACTGCCTGGGGGCTCCACTGGCGCGCGTCGAACTCAACGCCTCGTTCGGGGAGCTGCTGCGCAAGGCCCCGGGGATGCGGCCGGCCGC
>NZ_MAPV01000189.1 GCF_001700505.1 Streptomyces mutomycini | reverse complement strand
GGCGCACGCAGGCCGCCTCGGGGGCCCTCTCAGCCGCGTTCCAGGGGCACTTCGGGCAGCCTCCGGACTCCCGTCGCGACGCATCGGCGCACGTCAAACGGGGCGCTCGCACTCACGGTGTGAGCCCCCGGCGTACACCGTGTGCACAGAACCTTGGTGAGAGCTCCCCCTCATCCGCCGCCCGCCACACGCTCCCTGCCTTTAGACTCCTCCCGTGACAGCCTGAGGCCCGAGGGGCAGGATGGGGCCCGCTGTCGGCAAGGTGCGGTATTCAGGGAGGAAGCGTCTCGTGAGCAGCAGGCCATCCCGAGGCGCTGCTCGCCTCGCAGCCATACTCGACGCCCTCCCGGACGGGCTCCTGCTCGTCAACTGCAACGGCACGGTCGTCAACGCCAACACCATCGCCCTCGAGATGTTCGAGACCCCGGGCACCGCGCTCGTGGGGCGCGGACTGCTCGATCTGCTTCCGGAGTTCGACTCCAGGCTGATCCCGGGGTCGATGCGCAGGCCGGACGCCGCGGACGAGCAGGGCAGGACCAAGCCGACGCGGATGACCGCGCGCCGGACGGACGGCACCGACTATCCCGTCGAGGTCACCAGTGCCTCCCTGGAGAGCGGGCAGGCCGGGTACAGCGACATCCACTCCAGCTTCACCGGCGACGAGCTGCTCATGCTCGTCGTACGGGATCTCTCCGGCACCGTCGACACCGAGACCGAGCTGGCCCGTTCGCAGCGCCAGACCGAGATGATCCTGCGGGCCGCCTCGGAGGGTGTCGTCGGCACCGACACCGACGGCAGGGTCGTCCTGGTCAATCCCGCCGCCGCACAGATCCTCGGTTTCCGCGCCAGCGACCTCGGCGGCCAGGAACTGCACCCGTTGATCCTGCACTCGCGCGCGGAGGGCGGCCCGTTCCCGTACGAGGAGTCGCCACTCGCCGACACCCTGCGGTCCGGCCGCAAGCACCGGGTGCGCGGGCAGGTGCTCTGGTCCAAGAGCGGTGCCCAGGTGCCGGTGGACCTCACGACCGCCCCGGTGCGTGACGGGGACCAGCTGGTCGGCGCCGTCATGACGTTCACCGACCGCAGGCCCTACGAGGAACTGACGCAGCAGCACACCGGCGAGGTCTCGGGGCTGACCGAACGGCACGCCGCCGAGATCGCCGAGCTCACCGAGAGCCACCGGACCGAGGTCGCCGCACTCACCGAGAGCCACCGGGCCGAGATCGCCGCACTCACCGAACAGCACGCGACCGAGAGCGCGGACCGGACCGAGCGTTACGCCTCCGAGCTGGAGGAGCAGGCTGAGCTTCTCACCGGCCTCGAGGCGCGGCACGCCCAGCTGACCGCCGTGCTGGGCGAGTCCCTGCGCGGGCCGCTGGAGGAACTGCGCGGCGAACTCTCGGCCCTCGCCGCGGACCCGGCCGGCCAGCTCTGGCCCGAGGCCAACCAGATCCTGCACCACCTGGCCGCGGGCTACGCGCGCATGACGACGCTCGTCGACAACGTACTGAGCTACCAGCGCCTGGACACCGGCACCGAGGAGCTCGTCAAGCAGGCGGTGCTGCTCGACTCCGTGGTGACCGCGGGCATCGACGGCGCGGTCGAGCTGATCGGTCCCGGACGTGCGCAGTTCGCCGTCCACGCACCGCCGATCGAGGCCGAGGTCGACGCGGGCCGGCTGGTCACGGCACTCGCCCATCTCGTCGCCGACGTCGCCGGTGTCGACTCGACCGGCAAGGCCCGGCCGGTGCCCGGCGGCGGTTACGTCGACTCCACGGTCGTCGTGGCCGCGGCGCAGCGCGGTGACGTCGTGCGCATCGAGGTGCGTGGGCCGTTCGCCGGGGGCGACCCGGTGCACGTGCCGATCGTCCGCGGGATCGTACGCGCGCACGGCGGTGTGCTCCAGACGCACGAGATGCCGGGGATGAGCGGCAGCGCGTACGTCCTGGAGGTGCCGCTCGGCACGGGCTCGGGGACCATCGCGCCCCCGCCGCTCCCGGTGCCCGAGGAGACCGCCGTACCGGAGCCCGTACCGGAGCCCGCAGCGGAGCCCGTGCCCCAGCCCACGCAGGGCGGCCGCCGCCGGGCGCGCAGGGCGTCGACGGACGCGTTCCTGGACAGCCCCGTCGACGCGGAAGCGGCCGGTCCGGATTCCGGTGACACCGCGGCGGCGGAGCCGACCGGCCGGCGCAGGGCACGCCGTGATTCCACGGCCCCGCAGGAACGGCAGCAGGAAGAGGAACTGACCGCGGCTCAGCAGAGCGGGGGCTCCGGTCGCAGGCGCGGGCGACCCAGCCCCGCGGAGGCAGGTGCAACGACCCCGGCGGAGCAGCCCCGGCAGGCGCTGGCGCTCCCTGCGGCGGCCTCCGCCCCCTCGGAGGGGTCCGTGGTCACGGCTGCCGAGGGTGCGCAGGGGGGTGGCGGCCGCCCGCAGCGCGGGCAGACGGTCCCGCCCCAGGGCGTGCCGCAGAACACCTCCGGACGGACCGGCCAGCAGGGCGGCGGCCGCCCCGCGCTGCCCGCCCTCGCCTCTCCCGAGGCCCCCGGTCAGCAGGCGCAGCCGGATCAGGCGGGTCAGCAGCCCGGAGGGCGACGCGCACGCCGGGCTCTCGCCGCGGCGCAGGAACGCGCCGCCGCGGCCGAGCCCACGGGGCCCCGTACGGCCTTCGCGCTGCCGCCCGCCGCGGCGG
>NZ_MAPV01000188.1 GCF_001700505.1 Streptomyces mutomycini | reverse complement strand
TCACCGGCTCGGCCACGACGGTGTCCTGCGCGACGGTCCCGGCCGGCTGAGGGGCACCTGCCGGAGCGGTCGCCTTACGGGTGGCGCTCCGGCAGGTGCCCCTCAGCCGGCCGGGACCGTCGCGCAGGACACCGTCGTGGCCGAGCCGGTGAAGGCTCCCGAGCCCGTCGCCGAAACCGCCGAGCCCGTGGAGCCTGCCGAGCCCGCCGCCGCGCCGCGAGGCCGTGCCCGCCGCCGTGCGTCGGCCCCCGCCGGTGCGCCGCAGGGCGCCCCGGACGCCGAGCCCGCGACCGTCGCCGAGCCGGTCGCCGAGGCCGCCGCGGAGACCGCCCGTGCCGAAGAGGCCGCCGCGGAGCCCGCCGGCGAGGCTGCGCCCCCGTCGCGCCCGCGCCGCCGTGCCTCCCGCAAGGCGAGCTCTCCGGCAGGCTCGCCGCAGCCGGTCGAGGAGGTCGCCGAGGCGGCCGCCGAGAAGGCCGAGAGTCTCCCCGCCGCCGTAGCCGAGGAACTGGCCGCCGAGACCGAGCAGGTCGAGGAAGCCGCTCCGCGAGGACGTCAGCGCCGCCGTGCCACCGCCGCCGCGGGCCGTCCCGAGTTCACGGGCAAGGTCGAGGAGCCGGCCCGCAAGGGACGTCGCGCGACGCGCCCCGCCGTGGCCGTGTTCCAGGCCCCGGTCTTCTCCGAGCCGATGTTCCAGACCCCGGAGACCGCCGCGGCGGCGGCCGCCGCCGGCACCCCGGCGTACGGAGCGAGCGAGGAGGCCGAGGAGCAGAAGCCCCAGGAGCGCGCGCCGCGCAAGGCCGAGGCCAGGCAGACCGCCGAGGCCGCAGCCCCCGCCGAGCCCGCCGAGGCCGAGTCCGCGCCGCAGGGCGGTTCGCGCCGTCGCCGCCGCCGTCGTGGCGAGGCCGTCGAGACCGAGCCGGCCGCGACTCCGGTCACCCTCCCGGCCGAGCAGCCGGCCCCCGCCGCCGTCGAGGACGAGGCCGAGCCCGAGACGGACGCCGAGCACGAGGGCGACGAGTCGGATGAGTACGGGGACCGGCCCTCGCGCCGTCGCCGTCGTGGCGGCCGCCGCCGCCGTCGCGGTGAGGCCAACGACGCGGACGACGCCGAGCAGCAGGAGGACGCCGCCGCGGACCGCTCCGAGGACGAGCAGCAGGCGCACGACGACGAGGAGGACGACGAGCACGAGTCCTCCTCCGGGTCCAGCAGCAGCCGTCGCCGTCGCCGTCGTCGCCGCCGCAGCGGGGACGCCTCCGGTGAGGAGACGGGCACGGGCACGGACGACCCGGAGCGTACGGTCGTCAAGGTCCGCGAGCCGCGCCGCAAGGAAGCCGAGCGCGAGCCCGGCACCGGCTTCGACGAGGTCCAGTCCATCAAGGGCTCGACCCGGATGGAGGCCAAGAAGCAGCGCCGTCGCGAGGGCCGTGAGCAGGGCCGCCGTCGCGTCCCGATCATCACCGAGGCCGAGTTCCTGGCCCGCCGCGAGGCCGTCGAGCGCGTCATGGTCGTCCGCCAGAGCGGCGAACGCACCCAGATCGGCGTCCTCGAGGACAACGTGCTCGTCGAGCACTACGTCAACAAGGAGCAGGCCACCAGCTACGTCGGCAACGTCTACCTGGGCAAGGTGCAGAACGTACTGCCGTCCATGGAGGCCGCGTTCGTCGACATCGGCAAGGGCCGCAACGCCGTCCTGTACGCGGGCGAGGTCAACTTCGAGGCGCTCGGCATGGCCCACGGGCCGCGCCGCATCGAGACCGCGCTGAAGTCCGGCCAGTCCGTCCTCGTCCAGGTGACGAAGGACCCGATCGGCCACAAGGGCGCCCGCCTGACCAGCCAGGTCTCGCTGCCCGGCCGCTACCTGGTCTACGTGCCCGAGGGCTCCATGACCGGCATCAGCCGCAAGCTGCCCGACACCGAGCGCGCCCGGCTGAAGACCATCCTCAAGAAGATCGTCCCCGAGGACGCGGGCGTCATCGTGCGCACCGCCGCCGAGGGTGCGAGCGAGGACGAGCTGCGCCGTGACGTCGAGCGGCTGCAGCAGCAGTGGGAAGAGATCCAGAAGAAGTCCAGGAACACCAGCAGTTCCAACGCGCCGACGCTGCTCTACGGCGAGCCGGACATGACCGTCCGGGTCGTCCGGGACATCTTCAACGAGGACTTCTCGAAGGTGATCGTCAGCGGTGACGACGCCTGGGAGACCATCCACGGCTATGTGTCGCACGTGGCGCCGGATCTGACCGACCGGCTGTCGCGCTGGACCTCCGAGGTCGATGTCTTCGCGACGTACCGCATCGACGAGCAGCTGATGAAGGCGCTGGACCGCAAGGTCTACCTGCCGAGCGGCGGCTCGCTGGTGATCGACAAGACCGAGGCGATGGTCGTCGTCGACGTCAACACCGGCAAGTTCACCGGCCAGGGCGGAAACCTCGAGGAGACCGTCACCAAGAACAACCTGGAGGCGGCCGAGGAGATCGTGCGCCAGCTGCGGCTGCGCGACCTCGGCGGCATCGTCGTCGTCGACTTCATCGACATGGTGCTGGAGTCCAACCGGGATCTGGTGCTGCGACGGCTGCTGGAGTGCCTGGGCCGCGACCGTACGAAGCACCAGGTCGCCGAGGTCACGTCGCTGGGCCTGGTCCAGATGACCCGTAAGCGGGTGGGCCAGGGTCTCCTGGAGTCCTTCTCCGAGACCTGTGTCCACTGCAACGGGCGCGGCGTGATCGTCCACATGGAGCAGCCCACGGCTGCCGGGGGCGGCGGTGGCGGCAAGCGGTCCAAGAAGCGCGGCCGCGGCGCAGCCGAGCACGAGCACGGCCATGACCACGAGCAGGCCGATCAGCAGGCCGAGGTGGAGACCGAGGCCGAGGTGGCCGCCGAGGTCGCCGCCCCGGTGGCGCTGCCCGAGCCGGAGTTCGTGGCCGACGAGGAGCTGTACAGCAGCGCGGCCGAGGCCGAGGCGGCGGCGTCACGCGGCCGTGGCCGCCGGCGCGCGACCCGCAAGGCCACTGCTCCGGCCGGCGCACCCGCCCCTGTCGCCGAGACCGCCCCGGCGGTTCCGGCGGTCGAGGTGAAGCCGCAGCCCGAGCCGGCCGCCGAGGCCCCGGTGGAGGCTCCGGCCGCCCCGGAGGCGGAGGCCGCGCCCGAGGCGGAGGCCGCGCCGGAGGCGGAGGCCGCGCCCCCGGCCCGTACGCGTCGCAGGGCCACCCGGAAGGCGACCGCCCCGGCGGGTTCGCCCAAGCAGGCCGATGTGACACCTCCGGTGCAGCCGGCCGAGCCCGCGGCGGAGCCCGTCGCGGCCGAGGACCCGGTCGTGGAGGCCCCGGCGCCCGCTCAGCCCGTGAAGGCGGAGAAGGCGACGGAGCCCGAGGCACCGGCGGCTGACGAGGAGCCGGCTCCGGCTGCCCCGCCGCGCGCCCGTCGCCGGGTGACCCGCAAGGTCACCGCTCCGGCGGGATCGCCCGCAGGCACCGAGGAGGCAGCGGCCGTCGTGGTCACGGACGCCGACTCCGACACGCCCGATGCCTCTGGCACCGAGGCGGCGGAATCGGAAGCTCCGGCCAAGAAGACCGCGGCGCGGAAGACCGCGAAGAAGGCCACGGCGAAGAAGACGGCCACCAAGAAGACCGCCGCCAAGACGGTCGCGAAGAAGACCGCCGCGAAGAAGACGACGACGAAGAAGGCAACGGCGAAGAAGACCGTGGCAGCCGAGCAGTCGTCGCCTTCCGTGACGGCTTCGACCGTGTCCGCCGATTCGGGCCCGATCGCCGGCTGAGCAGTCCGCGACCGGTCACGACCGAGACGTGTCCCGCCCCGAAGTCTTCGGGGCGGGACACGTTTTTTGGTCCGGACCCGGTGCGTCTGCCGGTCAGATGGTCTGAAATGACAGGAGAAATGCCTCATAATGTGACGGCGGTCGCTGTCCGTGGACTTCCTGCGAGATATCGAGGGACCACGGTCGATGGCCGACCCGGTTCGTTGCCGGCCGGGTCCTCTTTCCCCGGTGGGGCGCCCGGCCTTGTGCCGGTGGGGTTGCGCGCGGTCCCGTGAGGCCTCCCGCACCCCGGAGCTCCGCCTGTGGAGAGCTCCTGCGGTGTTCAAGGAGGACGTCCATGACGACCATCGACGAGCAGCCGATCCCCGCTGCCCGCCCGGTCATCGGTGAAGAGGAGATCGAGGCCGCGGTACGCGTGCTGCGCAGCGGGCGCGTCGTGCAGGGCCCCGAGGTCGCGGCCTTCGAGGAGGGTTTCTCCGAGCTGGTCGACGGCCGGCACTGCGTCGCCGTCAACTCCGGTACCTCCGCGCTGTACCTTCTTCTGCTCGCCCTCGGCATCGGCCCGGGCGACGAGGTGATCGTCCCCTCCTTCTCCTTCGCGGCCTCCGCGAACGCCGTCCGGCTGGCCGGCGCCGACGTGGTGTTCGCCGACATCGAGCCCGGCAGCTACGGCCTGGACCCGGCCGCCGTCGAGGCGGCCGTCACGCCTCGCACGGCCGCAGTCATGCCGGTGCACCTCTACGGTCACCCGGCGGCGATGGACAGGCTCGGGCCCCTCGCGCGGAAACACGGACTCGCCGTCGTCGAGGACGCGTGCCAGGCGCACGCGGCGGCCCTGGACGGCACCCCTGTCGGCGCGTTCGGTGAGGGCGGAACGTTCAGCTTCTACCCGACCAAGAACATGCACGCCCTCGAGGGCGGCATGGTCACCACCGCCGACGCCGAACTCGCCCACACGGTGCGCCTCCTGCGCAACCAGGGAATGGAGCAGCGGTACGCCAACGAGATCGTCGGTGCCAACATGCGCATGACGGACGTGGCCGCCGCCGTCGGCCGCGTACAACTGGGCAAGGTCGCCGGGTGGACCGAGCGGCGCCGCGCCAATGCCGCGTACCTCGACGCGCACATCACCGCCCCGAACGTCATGACGCCACCGGTCGCCCGGGGTGCCCGGCACGTCTACCACCAGTACACGATCCGGGTGCGGGGTGACCGCGAGGCCTTCATGGCCGGGCTCACCGAGGCCGGCATCGGCAACGCGGTCTACTACCCGACCCCGATCCACCGGCTCAAGCCGTACTGGGAGCCGGACCAGAAGGCCGGCCGGAACTGGGACCTGCCCGAGACCGAGCGGGCCGCCGCCGAGGTCGTCTCCCTCCCCGTCCACCCCTCGCTGGGCGAGGGGGATCCGGCCCGTATCGCCGACGCCGTGAACGCACTGGGGGAGAAGCTGTGACCACCGTACTGAGGGCCGGCCTGGTCGGTCTCGGCTCCATGGGCCGCAACCACGCCCGTGTCCTCGCGGGACTCGAAGGCGTGACCCTGGCGGGAGTCGTCGACCCCCTGGGCGACAAGAACGGCTGGGCGCAGGGCGCCCCCGTCCTGCCGACCGTCGAGGACCTCATCACGCTCGGCATCGACTACGCGGTAGTGGCCTGCCCGACCGCCCTGCACGGAGACATCGGGCTCCAGCTCGCCCACGCCGGTGTCAGCGCCCTGATCGAGAAGCCCCTGGCCGACACCGCCGAAGGCGCCCGCCGCCTGCTCGACGCCTTCGCGTCGCGGAACCTGGTGGCCGGTGTCGGCCACATCGAGCGCTGCAACCCGGCCCTGCGTTCACTGCGCAGCCGCCTGGAGGCCGGGGAGCTCGGTGACGTCTTCCAGGTCGTCACCCGCCGCCAGGGCCCCTTCCCGCACCGCATCGCGGACGTCGGCGTGGTCAAGGACCTCGCCACGCACGACATCGACCTGACGGGCTGGGTCACGGGCCAGACGTACGCCTCGATCGCGGCCCACACCGTCTCCAAGTCCGGCCGCCCGCACGAGGACATAATCTCCGCCGTGGGCAAGCTCTCCGAAGGCACCATGGTCAACCACCTGGTCAACTGGCTGAGCCCGCTCAAGGAACGCTTCACCTCGGTCACCGGTGAGCGAGGCTGCTTCATCGCGGACACTCTCACCGCCGACCTCACGTTCCACTCGAACGCGTCGGTGGCCACCGAGTGGGAGGCCCTGCGCGCGTTCCGCGGTGTCTCCGAGGGCGACATGATCCGCTACGCGATCCCGAAGCGTGAGCCGCTGCTGGTGGAGCACGAGCTCTTCCGGGACGCCGTACTGGGTCAGCCGGCCGACATCTGCACCCTGCGTCAGGGCCTGCTGACCGTCGAGGTGGCCGAGGGGCTGCTGGAATCCGCGGCGACCGGACTCGCCGTGCGGCTGGACGAGAGAACCATGCCGCCCGAGGGCGTGGCCGGTTGACCCGGCCCGATGTGTCCGTGGTCGTGGCCGTCTACAACACGATGCCGTATCTCACCGACTGCCTGAACTCACTGGTGGGGCAGAGCATCGGTGCCGGCCGGCTCGAGGTCGTCGCCGTGGACGACGGGTCCACCGACGGGAGCGGTGCCGAACTGGACCGCTTCGCGGCCGAGTACCCGGGCACCGTCAAGGTCATCCACCAGGAGAACTCCGGAGGTCCGGCGGCACCGAGCAACCGTGCCCTGGACGTGGCCACCGGGCGGTACGTCTACTTCATCGGTGCCGACGACCACCTGGGCGAGGAAGCCCTGGCGCGCATGGTGGCGTGTGCGGACGAGTACGACTCCGACGTGGTCATCGGCAAGATGGTCGGAACCAACGGCCGGTATGTGCACCAGAAGCTCTACAAGCGGAACGATCCCGACATCGACCTCTTCCGCTCGGAGCTGCCTTTCACCCTGGCGAACACCAAGCTCTTCCGCCGGGAGCTGGTGGAGAAGCACGGGCTGCGCTTTCCCGAGGACCTGCCGGTGGGCAGCGACCAGCCGTTCACCGTCGAGGCGTGCGTCCGGGCCCGCAGGATCTCGGTTCTCGCGGACTACGACTTCTACTACGCGGTGAAGCGCGGCGACGCCGGCAACATCACCTATCGGGCCGACCACCTGTCCCGGCTGCACTGCACGGCCGCGATCATGAAGCACGCCGCCGCACTCGTCGAGGCCGGCCCCGACCGTGACGCGCTGCTCCGGCGGCACTTCACCTGGGAGCTCTCCAAGCTCGTGCAGAGCGACTTCCCGGCACTGGACGCCGGGGTCCGCCGAGAGGTGTGCGCGGGGATCGCCGCCCTCGCGGACGAGTACCTCACCGACGGGCTCAGGGACTCCCTCGACGTCAAGCGCCGGGTGCGGATCTGCCTCGCGCGGGCGGGTGCCGTGGACGAGCTGATCCGTGCCGTCACGGACGAGACGGAGCGGGGTGCCCCGCCCTTCCTGCTGGAGGACGGCCGGGCCTTCGCGCTGTACCCCGGCTTCCGCGACGAGGAACTCGGCCTCCCCGACCGGGTCTACGAACTGCTCGGCGAGGCCGTGCCCGGGCGGCTGGCGCAGGCCACGGAGCTCGTCGCCGCCGAATGGGACCAGGCCGGCGACGACATGGGTCTCCTGCTCACGGTCAGGGTCGGTGTCCTGGGCGACACCGGCTCCCTGACCGTGCGTCTGGCCCAGGGCGCCATGCCGAAGAGCGCCGACAAGCCCGGTGCGCGCCGTCTGCCGGCCGGCCACGCCCTTCCCGCCCCTGTCGGGGAGTCCGACCGCATGACGACCGGCGACGGCCGGGCGACGGCCGTACACGCCCGGATCCCGGTCCACGCCGTCAAGGCGAAGCTCGGCGTCCGGGTGTACGTGGACGTGGCGGGTTCGGCGTACGAGATCCCGGTGAGGACCGGCGGGATGCCGTTGCCCCTGGCCCGCCGCTGGCGGCAGGACGTCCCGTACCGGGTCGCGGCGAACCGGAACCCCAAGGGCCGGCTCGTGATCACGACGGCGCCCCTGTGGGAGGCGGACCCGGGCGCGGGCAAGCGGCTGCGCCACATGCTGTCCAGGCTGAAGAGGAAAGTGACCCGATGAACATCTGTGTAGTCGCGCTCGGCAAGATCGGTCTCCCGCTCGCCGTGCAGTTCGCGGTCAAGGGCCACACGGTCGTCGGCGCGGACGTCGACGCGAAGGTCGTCGAACTCGTCAACGCGGCCACCGCACCCTTCCCCGGCGAGCACGATCTGGACGTCAGGCTCAAGGAGACCGTCGGCGCGGGCCTGCTCTCCGCGACGACGGACACCGCGGCCGCGGTCGCCGCGTCCGACGCCGTCGTGGTCGTCGTCCCGCTGTTCGTGGACGCCCAGGGCGCCCCGGACTTCGGCTGGATGGACTCGGCGACGAAGGCGATCGCCGCGGGCCTGAGGCCGGGAACCCTCGTCAGCTACGAGACCACCCTGCCGGTGGGCACGACGCGCACGCGCTGGGCGCCCATGCTCGCCGAGGGCTCCGGTCTGACCCCGGGTGTCGACTTCCACCTGGTCTTCTCCCCGGAACGGGTGCTGACCGGCCGTGTCTTCGCCGACCTGCGCCGTTACCCGAAGCTCATCGGCGGCATCGACGAGGCGTCAGCCCGGCGCGGGGCGGAGTTCTACGAGGCCGTGCTCGACTTCGACGACCGCGAGGACCTGCCGCGCGCGAACGGCGTCTGGGACCTCGGGACGGCGGAGGCCTCCGAGCTGGCCAAGCTCGCCGAGACCACCTACCGCGACGTCAACATCGGTCTGGCCAACCAGTTCGCCCGGTTCGCCGACAAGAACGGCATCGACGTCACGAAGGTCATCGAGGCCTGCAACAGCCAGCCCTACAGCCACATCCACCAGCCCGGCATCGCCGTGGGCGGCCACTGCATTCCGGTCTACCCGCGGATGTACCTGTGGAACGACCCGGAGGCCACCGTCGTGCGCTCGGCGCGTGAGGCCAACGCCGCGATGCCCGGGTACGCCGTCGACCTGCTGGCCGCCGCCTACGGCGACCTGGACGGTGCCGGGGTCCTGGTGCTGGGCGCCGCCTACCGCGGGGGAGTCAAGGAGACCGCCTTCTCCGGCGTCTTCGGGGTCGTCGACGCGCTGAAGGCCCGTGGCGCGGTGCCGTTCGTCTCCGACCCGATGTACACGGCCGACGAACTGACCGCGCACGGTCTCGTGCCGCACGCGGGCCAGACCGTCACCGCCGCGATCCTCCAGGCCGACCACGCCGAGTACAGGGAGCTGGCCGCCGCCGACCTGCCGGACGTCCGCGTCCTCGTCGACGGCCGCCGCACGACGGACCCGGTCAACTGGCCGGGCGTCCGTCGCGTCGTCATCGGGGGCTGACCCCACGGGCCCGGCCGGTCAGCCCCCGTCGAGGAGGAGCCGGTCGAACCGCTCCCGGACGACGCTCCAGTCCCAGGCCGAGAGGGCGTGTTCCGAAGCACGCCCGCCCGCCTTCCGCCAGGACTCCTCGGCCGAGGTGGTGTCCAGGACGCGGCGGGCGGCCTCCTCGGGAGAGCCGACGACCCAGCCCTCCGGGTACAGGGTCCGCGCGCTGTTCGCCCGCCCGGCGTAGAAGGGCCAGTCGCGGACGACCGGCACGGCGGCGCTCGCGGCGCCCTCCATCAGCCCCACATGGCATCCTTCGCGCACGGACGAACTGAGGATCACGCCGATGTCGCTCAGCACACCGGGCACGTCATCGGTCGGGCCCAGCCGTACCACCGCGCCGGATGCCACGAGAGGCTTCAGCGCCCGCTCGAAACGCTTCCGGTAGTCAGCGGTGGCCACGCTGGTCCTGGGGTTCATGTCACCGCCCACCAGAAGCAGCCGGTAGCGCTCGTCGTGCTCACGCACGCGCTTGAGCACGTCCACCGCCCACAGCGGATCCTTGGCGACCTGGCTGACGCCGATCAGACCGAGGTTGAACCGGGCTTCGGCCGGCTTGGGCCGGACGAACCCGGAGAGCTCCATCGCGTTGTCGAGCAGGTGCGTCCGCGGTGCTCCGGCGCCGCGCAGCCGCGGTACCAGCGACGTGACCAGGTCCTTCACATGGGGGGCGACGAAGACGAGGTCGTCGACGCGGGAGAAGTCCGTCATGTGGGGCCAGCGGGTGAACGCCTCGTAGCTGTGCAGGCGCACCACGATGCGGGTGTCGCCCGGGTCGATGGTGGTGAGCATCGAGGCCGGGCCGACGGACCAGTCGAGGAACACCGTGTCCGCCCAGTCCAGGTAGGGACGCATCAGCCGCTCGACATCCGCCCGGTAACCGGTCGCGCCGACGGCCAGCCGGTCCTCGAGCATGAGCCGCGCGGCCCACGAGACGCGCTTGAGCTGCTTCCGGGCGGCGAGGTCCAGGTAGCGGAGCTCGACCCGTGGATGGTCCTCGTACCGGGACAGGACGTGCTGGAGGAAATTGGCGTTGGCGCTCGTGGTGACGAGCAGGCGCAGCGGACGGCCGGCGGGAGGGCTTATTGCGGGGGTCTTCCTGCCCCGGGGCCGGGCGACCGCCTGGAACGCGGTCGAGGCATGGAGGCGCTCGGTGTGGTCCTGCGCGTTCTCGAGGAGCGGCGAGCTCAGTCCGTCCACGTGCAGCATGCGGTGGAAGCTGAGGAACAGCGCCCGGTCCAGAGCCTCGGACGCGGCCTCGTGGTCGCCTTCGGCGTACTGCTGGTCGGCCTGTGCGAGCCGTGCGCCGACCGCCGTGTGCAGGTCGCGGGGGATGATGCCCCCGGCGATCTCCGTCATGACGCCGTCGTCGAGCAGCTTCGCCCGGAGCGCGAGGTCGGGGATCCTGGAGGCCGCCGTCGTGAGCGCCATGGCGGCCCCACTGGTACGTCCGGCCCACCGCATGCCCTCCGCCACGTAGCGGGAGGCCGCCACCCGTGCCGAGACCGGCACACCCGGAGCGCTCAGCGCCGAACGCCAGAGCCGGGCCCCCAGGGCGGAGCGCATGACCGGACGCGCAGTCGCCGTACGCATCAGGGCGGCCGGAACCCCGTCGATGGAGCGGCGTACGTCCTTCACGACCCCCGGAGCCGGAAGCGCGGCCCGGCGGACGGCCGTCCCCCGCTGTCTGCGTCTGTCGAGCGCCGTGAGCGCGGCCAGGATGCCGAAGTGGGCCTCCGCCGTCGGGTTGTACTGCGCGAGCCGCCACACGGTGTAGACGGCCCCCGGGTCCAGGGCCACGATGACCTGAGCCTTCCGGGCTCGCCGCCGGAAGGGCCGGTCCCGCTGCGACTGCAGCCACACCCGCATGCCGAGGGGTGACGCCTCGGCTCTGCGCCGCACCGAACCGCTCCTGCGGGAGAGCCCCCGGGGCAGCTGATGCACCCCGTCCAGCGCGATGAGGGACAGTTCCTCCGCGACCCGCGCCACATGGAAGGTGCCGGCCAGGTGGACCGCTGCGCCGCGGTCACGGAACTTGTCCACCGAGTCCGCGAGGATGCCGGGCTCAGGCCGCTTGGTGGCGACGAACAGAACCTCCGTCACGATGCGGTCCCTCCTGTGACGATGGGCTTCTCGGCGGGCACCGTCGCGCCCACGGGGTTCGTACCCGATGCGCGGTCCGAGGCGAGCTGAGCGATCAGGTCCCTGACGGCGGCGGTCATCAGCGACTCCCGTGTGAACCGGTTCGCGTGGGCCATCGCCTCCGCGTGGACGGTGTCGCCGGTTCCGACGGCCATGTGCGCCGCGCGGACGAACGAGCGGGCCAGGGCCTCCTCGTCCAGACCGGCGGCGCCGGTCCACAGCGGGTGACCGCGCAGGACGTTCGACGCGTCGTGTTCGACGAGGTGCGCGGAAACGATCGGCAGCCCCGTCGCCATGTACTCGTACACCTTGCCCGAGGTGACGTAGCGGCCGCCGATGAGGATGAGGACCATGGCGTCCCAGCCGGCGTAGACCGAGGCGACCTCCGCCTTGGCGGCGGGACCGCCGAAGTGGACACCGTCGGCCTCGGCCTGCTTCAGGATCTCGGCGTGGCGGTTGGCCTCGCGGCCGGCGCCGTTGCCGATGTGGCCGCGTACCTCGAAACGCGCGTTGGCCAGCAGGGGCTCCTGCTCGCGGGCCGTACGCCAGGCGCTGAGCACCGTTTCGAGCTGCTGGGCGGTGAAGTTGACCGTGCCCAGGTAACCGAAGACGAGGCCGGATCCGGGGTCGGGGCGGTGTGCGCGGCCGGGTGAGCTGTCCGCGTCGTAACCGTTGCGTACGACCCGTACCCGGTCGGCGAAATCCGGGTAGCGCGTGCGGTAGTGCGCGGCGATCGGGTCGTTGACCACCCAGAGGGAGACCGCGTGGTCCAGGATCTTCTGCTCCCAGCGCCCGGGCTCGGAGTCGCGGGAGAAGGCTTCCTCGCCCTCGATCACATCGATGGACCAGCCGTCGCGGAAGTCGACCGCGTAGGGGACCCGCGCGTCCTCCCACAACCTCCACGCCGCGGCGAGGTTGACGTAGGGGACGCAGCTGGCGAGGAGGAGGTCCGCGTGGTGGTTGCGGTGGATGTCCAGCACGGCCTGTTCGAGAGCGCCCCGCCACTCGCCGAAGCTCGGCTCCGGGAAGGTGCCGGTCTGCCGGACCCGGAGCCGGGCCACCCATTCGTTGGGCCTGAGCGCGCGTTCCTCGTCGTAGAGACGGATGTCTGTCTCCAGATCCTCACGTGCCAAGGGGAGTTCGACGACGCGCACGAGCGGGTCGACCTGGTCCAGGAGGGTCAGGTCGACGCCGGAGTCCCGTTCCCAGGATTCGCGGGCGATCGTGACGACGGTGACGTCCCAGCCTGCGTTGACGAACTGGTTCGCGGTCTCACGCATGCGGTAGGCGCAGCTCTTCGCAGCTGGCGGGAAACCGATGGCGAGGTAGATCACGTGTGGCCGTGCGCCTTTCGCGGGCGGCCCGGACCTGGAGGACGCTGACATAACAGATGACGCTAGCATGGTGACATATGCCTATTTGTGCTGTTCGTGGCGCTCCATGCGTCACGCGCGCCGGCTACCCGCGTCCCAACCCTCCATGATGCGGACGACGTTCTGTGCCGCGTGGCCGTCGCCGTAGGGCGTGCCGGGGTCGGCCGTCGGCGCGGCCCGGGTCACCGTGTCGGCCCAGGCATCCGCGTCCATCGCGTGCGGATCGGGCACCAGGACGTTCCAGCCGGTGTCCACCGTCTCCACCCACTCCGTTTCGGGGCGGACGGTCGTGGCGATCCTCTTGAGGAGGAACGCCTCTTTCTGGAGGCCGCCGGAGTCGGTGACGACGCCGGAGGAGGCCAGCACGGCAGCGACGAGGCCCGCGTACGGGAGCGGACGGCCGACGTGGACGGAACCCTGGTCCAGCTTGATGCCGTGCTCCTCGGCGCGGGAGACCAGGCGTGGGTGGGCCAGCAGTGCGACCGGAGCGGGCAGGCCGGCCAGGGACTCCAGGACCGCCGACAGGCGGGCGGGGTCGTCGGTGTTGTCCGGACGGTGCAGCGTGGCGAGCAGGAACGGCCGGGCGGGGTCGATGCCCTCGGGCAGTGCGGGCTCGGGGTGCTCGCCGGCCAGCACCGCGTCGCGGATCCGCAGGCAGATGTCGACCATGACGTCACCGGCCAGCTCGGAGCGGTCGGAGAGCCCTTCCGCCGCGAGGTGGCGCATCGCCTCTTCGGTCGGCGCGAGGAGGAGGTCGGCGCAGTGGTCCGTCAGCACCCGGTTGTGCTCCTCCGGCATGCGCCGGTTGAAGGAGCGCAGCCCCGCTTCCAGATGGGCGACCGGGAGGTGCATCTTCACCGCGGACAGCGCGCCGGCGATGGTGGAGTTGGTGTCTCCGTATACCAGGACCCAGTCCGGTTTCTCCCGCTCGAGGACCGGGTCCAGCGCGGAGAGCACGGATCCGGTCTGCGCTCCGTGACTTCCGGAGCCGACGCCCAGGTGGACGTCAGGGTCGGGGATGCCGAGCCCGTCGAAGAACACGTCCGACAGGTCCGCGTCGTAGTGCTGTCCCGTGTGCACGATGACGTGTTCGTGTTCCGTGCCGGCGAAAGCGGCCGAGACGGGTGCCAGCTTCACCAATTGCGGGCGGGCGCCGACGATGCTGATGACTTTCACTGAGCACCCTTCTGCCAGGTCGGATCAAGGTGTGACGTCGGGCAGATCGTAGGCAATTGTCCAAGAATAGGCGGGATTTGCTCGGTGGTGTCGGCGTCGCGTCATGGAGCCGCCACCCGCATCGGGGGCGGTGTCCGTGATTCCGGATACGGGTGGTGAGGGCTTGTGGCCGGCGGGCCGGGCGCCGGCCGCTCAGCGCTCGGACAGGACGCCGTCCTCCTCCACGTACGCCGTGCCGGACCGGGGGCACACCCACACCCCCGGCTCGCCCTCGCGCTCCACGAGGCGGACGCCGGCCCGGCCGACCCAGCCGGTCCGCCGGGCCGGCACGCCGACCACGAGTGCGAAGTCCGCCACGTCCTTGGTCACCACGGCCCCGGCCGCGACCATGGCCCAGCGGCCGATCCGTACCGGTGCCACGCAGACCGCGCGCGCGCCCAGGGACGCGCCTTCGGCGATCCGTACACCGACGGCCTCCCAGTCCCCGCCACGTTTCCGGCGGCCTTCGGTGTCGACCGACCGCGGGTTGTGGTCATTGGTGAGGACCACCGCCGGGCCGACGAAGACTCCGTCACCGAGTTCGGCGGGCTCGTACACGAGCGCGTAGTTCTGGATCTTGACGTTGTCGCCGATGCGTACGCCGGCGCCCACGTACGCGCCACGGCCGATCACGCAGCCCTCGCCGAGACTGGCTCCCTCGCGGATCTGTGCGAGTTCCCAGACGCTGCTGCCTGCGCCGATCACGGCACTTCCGTCGACCTGGGCGGTGGGCTGGACTCGGTAGTTCACGGGACCACCTTCTGCGGCGCGGGTCTTCGGGGAAGCATACGATCTCTGGACAAAAAGCCTGTCCGTACGGCGTGTCCCCACGAGTCCGGGGTGCGTCCGGCGGCTTCGGCCGGCGGCCGGTTTGACCCCCCGCACCCCTCCCCGTAATCTTGAGCCTCGGCGTGTTTCTGTGCGCCTACCCCCTGAGCACATCCCTCCCGGTGATTCGTCCCCGGGGGAGGCCGCTCATCCTTCCGGACTGTCGCGGGCCCCGGCCCGCGCGGGCGGCTGGCATCAGGGGATCCGTTCCGAGTGAGAGAGAGATCCGCGTGTACGCCATCGTGCGCAGCGGTGGTCGCCAGCACAAGGTTGCTGTCGGCGACATCGTTGAGGTTGACAAGATTTCCACCGCCAAGGTTGGCGACACGGTCGAGCTCTCGACCCTGCTCGTTGTCGACGGCGACGCCGTGACCAGCGACCCCTGGGTCCTGGACGGCATCAAGGTCCAGGCCGAGATCGTGGACCACCACAAGGGCGCGAAGATCGACATCCTTCGCTACAAGAACAAGACGGGTTACCGCCGTCGCCAGGGTCACCGTCAGCAGTACACGGCGATCAAGGTCACCGGTATTCCCGCGGCTGCGAAGTAAGGGACTGACGAGACATGGCACACAAGAAGGGCGCATCGTCCACTCGGAACGGGCGCGATTCCAATGCTCAGCGGCTCGGCGTGAAGCGCTTCGGCGGTCAGGCCGTCAACGCCGGTGAGATCCTGGTCCGCCAGCGCGGCACCCACTTCCACCCGGGCACGGGCGTCGGCCGTGGCGGCGACGACACGCTGTTCGCGCTGACCGCCGGTGCAGTGGAGTTCGGTACGCACCGTGGCCGCAAGGTCGTGAACATCGTTCCCGTCGCTGCCTGAGTCAGGCAACGACCGAACGACACAGCACCTTCCGAGGGCGGATCCCAGCTTTCCCGGTAATCGGGGAAGCGGGTCCGCCCTCGGCGCGTTACGTCAAGAGACATTCCCGTATTTTTCCGCAGTACCTGGAGGCACCCACCATGACCACCTTCGTGGACCGCGTCGAGCTGCATGCCGCCGCGGGTAACGGAGGCCACGGCGTGGCCTCCGTTCACCGTGAGAAGTTCAAGCCGCTGGGCGGCCCCGACGGGGGCAACGGCGGACGCGGCGGCGATGTGATCCTCGTCGTCGAGCAGTCCGTCACCACGCTGCTCGACTACCACCACCACCCTCACCGCAAGGCCACGAACGGCCAGCCCGGCGCGGGTGACAACCGCTCCGGCAAGGACGGCCAGGACCTCGTGCTGCCCGTCCCGGACGGCACCGTCGTCCTCGACAAGGCGGGCAACGTCCTCGCGGACCTGGTCGGCCAGGGGACCACCTTCGTCGCAGGCCAGGGCGGCCGTGGAGGCCTCGGCAACGCCGCGCTGGCCTCCGCCCGCCGCAAGGCGCCCGGCTTCGCGCTGCTCGGCGAGCCGGGGGAGAGCCGGGACATCGTCCTGGAGCTCAAGACCGTCGCCGACGTCGCGCTCGTGGGCTATCCGAGCGCCGGCAAGTCCTCGCTGATCTCGGTGCTCTCCGCGGCGAAGCCGAAGATCGCGGACTACCCGTTCACGACGCTCGTCCCCAACCTGGGCGTCGTCACCGCCGGCTCGACCGTCTACACCATCGCCGACGTCCCGGGGCTCATCCCGGGCGCCAGCCAGGGCAAGGGCCTCGGCCTGGAGTTCCTGCGGCACGTCGAGCGCTGCTCCGTACTCGTGCACGTGCTGGACACCGCGACGCTGGAGTCGGACCGCGACCCCGTCTCGGACCTGGACATGATCGAGGAGGAACTGCGGCTGTACGGCGGCCTCGAGAACCGCCCGCGCATCGTGGCCCTCAACAAGGTCGACATCCCGGACGGCCAGGACCTCGCCGACATGATCCGCCCCGACCTGGAGGCTCGCGGCTACCGCGTCTTCGAGGTCTCGGCCATCGCGCACAAGGGCCTCAACGATCTCAGTTACGCCCTCGCCGGGATCATCGCCGAGGCGCGGGCCACGCGGCCGAAGGAGGAGTCGACCCGGATCGTCATCCGTCCCAAGGCCGTTGACGACGCCGGCTTCACGGTGACCGTGGAGGAAGACGGCATCTACCGTGTGCGTGGCGAGAAGCCCGAGCGCTGGATCCGTCAGACCGACTTCAACAACGACGAGGCCGTCGGGTACCTCGCCGACCGGCTCAACCGCCTCGGTGTCGAGGACGCGCTCCGCAAGGCGGGCGCCCAGGCCGGCGACGGCGTGGCCATCGGTGCCGAGGACAACGCGGTCGTCTTCGACTGGGAGCCGACCATGGCCGCCGGTGCGGAGATGCTCGGCCGCCGTGGCGAGGACCACCGCATGGAGGCTCCGCGCCCGGCCGCGCAGCGCCGCCGCGAGCGCGAGTCCGAGCGTGACGTCGCGCAGCGCGAGTACGACGAGTTCGACCCCTTCTAGCCGTCGATCCGGGTGCCCCCCCCACGCCGCGGGGCACCCGGATCCGGACCGGCTTCGACGAGGATTCGCAGAGAACGAGCAGGTAGGGGCACGTATCCGCGGCCGGTGATGTGCGGATTGCGTAACACGTCTGTGGAGTCTGTCACTCCGGCGACGACCTCGAAGGACCCAATCTGCCTGGCCAGGCGGTGAACTGCGGGTTTCCCAGAGGCGAGTGCAGGTAAACGTCCACCTTGCGAGATAGTCACGGAGAGTGCGACCATCACACTGTTCCCCCCTGTCATCGCAAGGTAGGTCGTCTGTGTCTGTGCCGCATGTAGCCAAGCCCCGGACCACAGCGGTCGTTCTCGCCGGTGGGACCGGCCAGCGCGTGGGACTGTCGATCCCCAAGCAGCTGCTGAAGATCGCCGGTAAGGCGGTCATCGAGCACACGCTGAGCATCTTCGAGAACGCCGAGGGCATCGACGATGTCATCGTGCTCATGGCGCCCGGCTTCGTGCCCGACGTCGAGAAGATCGTCGCCAAGGCCGGGCTGACCAAGGTCATCAAGGTCATCGAGGGTGGCAGCACCCGGAACGAGACCACCGAGCGCGCCATCTCGGCCCTCGGCGAGGGGCTCGCGGAGGGCGAGGACCGCAACGTCCTCTTCCACGACGCGGTCCGTCCGCTGCTGTCACAGCGCGTCATCAAGGACTGTGTGGACGCCCTCGACCGCTACCAGGCCGTCGACGTCGCCATCCCGTCCGCCGACACGATCATCGTGACCCGCACCCACGGTGAGGACGGCGAGTTCATCACCGACGTCCCGGACCGGTCCCGGCTGCGCCGCGGCCAGACCCCGCAGGCGTTCAAGCTGTCCACGATCCGCAAGGCGTACGAGGTCGCGGCCGGTGACCCGAACTTCCAGGCCACCGACGACTGTTCGGTGGTCCTGCGGTACCTCCCCGACGTGCCGATCTACGTGGTCGCGGGCGACGAGTACAACATGAAGGTGACCCAGCCGGTCGACGTCTTCATCACCGACAAGCTCTTCCAGCTGGCCTCCACCGCCGCCCCGCGCCCGGCCGACGAGGCCGCCTACCGCGAGCTGCTCTCGGGCAAGACCCTGGTCGTCTTCGGCGGTTCGTACGGCATCGGGGCCGACATCGCCGCGCTGGCCGAGCAGTACGGCGCCAGCGTGTACGCGCTGGGCCGCTCCACCACCGGTACGCACGTCGAGAACCCGGAGCACATCGACGACGCGCTGTCCAAGGCGTACGCCGAGACCGGCCGCATCGACTACGTGATCAACACCGCGGGCGTGCTGCGCATCGGCAAGCTGGCGGAGACGGACAACACGACGATCCAGGAAGCACTGAACGTCAACTACCTGGCGCCGGTGCAGATCGCCCGCGCCTCGTACAAGTACCTGGCGGAGACCCAGGGGCAGTTGCTGCTGTACACCTCCAGCAGCTACACCCGGGGCCGCGCCGAGTACAGCCTCTACTCCTCCACCAAGGCCGCCATGGTGAACCTCACCCAGGCGCTGGCCGACGAGTGGGCGGGCGAAGGCGTCAGGGTCAACTGTGTGAACCCGGAACGCACCGCCACCCCCATGCGCACCAAGGCGTTCGGCTCGGAGCCCGAGGGCTCGCTCCTCTCGTCCGAGGCCGTGGCGCGCACCTCGCTGGACGTACTCCTGTCCGCGATGACGGGCCACGTCATCGACGTGCGGCAGCAGGACCCGACCCGTGATGTCACCGAAGCATCGGGATTCGAGCAGGCGCTGGCCTCGGTTCTTGACCGTCAAGAAGATGTGTAATAATTCTTGACAAATGTACTTTTACGGGCCTCTGGGCTCACCGAAAGGTGAATCCAGAGGCCCGAGTGCGTGAATCCGAGTCTTCACATTTCCCTCTATACGTGAATCAACCGGCACCCCCTGGAGCAGGTCCTTCGTGATTTCGACAGCCATCCGCCTGGCCCGTGTGGGCAGCCGGTCAGAACTGTTGGCAGCGGCATTGATGATGCTGGGATACCCCTGCGTCCTGGTTGCCGCTCTTGTCCCCGATATCTGGTTCTTCGCGGCGGCCACGGCTGTCACGTACATCGCGGACTGGTATCTGCACCAGCGGGGCAGCTATCTGGTCAACCGGCTCGGAAAGGTGCGGGCGGGACTGTCCATCCGCTTCCTGCTCCGCCAGCTGATGATCATCCTGCTGCTGGCCCGGCTGGGCCTCGCCGAGGAGCCGCTCTTCTACGCGGCCGTCGCGTGCTTCCTCCTTTTCTACGGTCTGCAGGCCCCGCAGGGCGCTCTGACGACGCTGATCCGCCTGCGCCGCAGTCTGCCGATCGTCACCCGGAACGTGGACCTGCACGCCGTCCGCATCCCCGACGCCCCGCCCCGTGCGCTGCTGCACCGCGCCAGCGAGAAGATGCTCCACCTGGACCTCCCCGCTGTGGTGGGGGTTCTCATCGCCGCCGGTACCGGCGAGGACTTCATCGGCTACATCGGGGCCGCTCTCACCCTGCTGCTCGCCCTCGGCTACAACGCCCTGCTCGTCCCGTACCTCCGTCGCGGCCGGCGGGCGCCGTCGGCCCAGGTCGTGCTGAACGCCCTGGACACCTGGCTGGGTGAGTACCAGCCGACCGTCGTGCTCTACTTCTCCGGCTCCAGCGAGTCCGCCTACCAGGGCAACATGTGGCTCGACACCATGGCCGCCGTCGAGGGCCGCCCGCTGATCGTCATGCGTGAGCGCAACCTGGTCGCGCAGCTCGCGGACACCTCCGTGCCCGTGGTCTGCGTGCCCGCCGGCACCCACCTGATGAACCTGAACCTCTCCACCGTCCGTGTGTGCCTCTATCCGGCCAACGTCGGCAAGAACATCCACATGCTGCGCGTCCCGACCATGAAGCACGTCTTCATCGGCCACGGTGACAGCGACAAGCTGGCCAGCGTCAACCCGTACTCCAAGGTGTACGACGAGGTCTGGACGGCAGGCCGCGCCGGCCGGGACCGCTACGCCCTGGCCGACGTCGGTGTCCGCGACGAGGACATCGTCGAGGTCGGGCGGCCGCAGCTGGCGCCCATCCAGAGCTGGACCGGCACCACGAGGAACCCCATCCCGACGGTGCTGTACGCGCCCACCTGGGAGGGCTGGGACAACAACCCCGGCAACACCTCGCTGCTGCTGGCCGGTGAGAACATCGTCCGCCGGCTGCTGAAGGCGGACAGCCCGGTCCGGGTCATCTACAAGCCGCACCCGTTCACCGGTATCCGCAGCCCCGAGGCCAAGGCCGTCAACGCCCGGATCAAGGCACTCCTGGTCGCGTCCGCGCGGGAGCGCGCCGCGGACCCGCGCTGGGTGAAGGAAGCCTCGGCCGCCGCTGCCGGGCAGGCCGAGGCCGCGGCGGAACTGATCCGCATCGAGGCGCGCCTGGCCGCGCTGGCGAAGCCCGGCCGGTCAGGGGGCGACGAGTCGGAGGAGTCGCGGGTCGCGCTCTCCGATCCGGCGCGCCAGACCGAGATCGCCGGCCTGCGGGTCGAATGGAACGACGCCTACTGGCGTTCCTTCGGCTGGTGGGAGCACAGGACGGTCACCGGCGCGCAGCCGAAGCTGTACGACTGCTTCAACCAGTCCGACGCCATGGTCTCGGACATCTCCAGTGTGGTGTCCGACTTCATCGCGAGCGGCAAGCCGTACGCGGTCACGGACTCCGCGGAGCTCGGCGCGGAGGAGTTCAGGCGCCAGAACACCGCAGTGCGGGCGGCCGTCATACTCTCCAACAGCGCGCAGGAGATCGACGAGTTGCTGCGCGCCGTCGCCGACCCGGCCACGGACCCGCTGGCCGAGGCGCGCCACGAGCTGAAGGCCTACCTGCTCGGTCCGGACGAGCCGACCTCGATGGAGCAGTTCAACGCCGCAGTGCAGGCCCTCACGGTCAAGGCGGAAGCCCGTAACGCGGGTGTCGCGCAGCGCGTCGGCGGGCAGCCGCCCGCCCCGCTGCCCGACCCCGAGGCCGAGTTCAGCGGTGCCGGGGACGGGACGGCGGAGATCGCCGCCGAGGCCGAGGCCGCGGTCGATCCCGACGCGCCGGCCCCCGACGCCGACGCGGAAATCGGTGCGGACCCTTCGGCCCTGCGCTGATCGCAGTGTGCCCGGCCGGCGGCGGGAAGTGACGCCACCGGCCGCGTTCCGACCGACCGCGCGGTGTCATCCGGCTGTCGTCCAGTTGTCCGAAACACGTCTGGTTCACGACGCAACCTACGCAACGGCCCGTCCGTCTTCTCCCAAGGGAGGGGAACGTACGGGCCGTTTGGCGTGGCCGTGCAGGAACGGGGCATATGCAGCGTTCCATCGGTTCTCCTGATTGATAGTGTTATGTGTGAACCGGGGAGAAATGAGTAGTAGCGCACCAGATGTGACCGTCATCATCGGCGCATACGAAGCGATGCCGTACCTGATCCGCTGCCTGGATTCCGTAGAAGCGCAGACGCTTCCGGCCGGTCGCATCGAGATCGTGGCCGTCGACGACGGTTCCACCGACGGCACGGGGGAGTACCTGGAGGAGTTCGCGGCCAGAACAGCCATCGACATGCGCGTCGTACGTCAGAAGAACTCCGGCGGTCCCAGCGGCCCGCGCAACGTCGGGCTGGGTCTGGCCCGCGGCCGGTACGTCTTCTTCCTCGACGCGGATGACTACTTCGGCGAGGAGGCCCTGGAGCGGATGGTCGCGATGGGCGACCGGGCCGGCACGGATGTGGTGCTGGGGAAGGTCGTCGGCGTCAACCGCGGTGCGGCGAAGTCGATGTGGAAGCAGACGGTCGAGCGGGCAGACCTCTACTCCTCCAACATCAAGTTCACCCTGAGCGCCCAGAAGCTGTTCCGCCGGGACCTTCTGGTGCGGCTCGGGATGAAGTTCGACGAGGAGCTCAAGACCGGTGAGGACGCACTCTTCACCATGGAGGCGTATCTGCGGGGCAACGGCGTCTCCGTCGTGGCCGACTACACCTGCTACTACCTGGTGGGCCGAGACGACGGCAAGCACGTGACGAAAAGCGGCAGTTACCTGCTCCGCTTCGACTCCGCCCGGGCACTGATGGGCCTCATCGCCGCTCATGTGCCGCCGGGGCCGAAGCGGGACGTCCTGATGGTCCGGCCGTTCGTCATCACGCTGCTCCCGCAGTTCGGACCCGCATTGCTGCGGCAGTCCGACGAGGTGCGGAAGAAGAAGATGGAGCTGGCGGCGCCGCTGCTGGAGGCCCACTGGTCACCGGGGCTTGCCCGGCGTCTCAAGGTCAACGAGCGGCTCAGGCTGATCTGCCTCGAGAAGGGCAGACTCGACCTGCTTCTGGACATCCTGCAGTTCATGAAGGACGGCAAGAAGCCCCGTGTGGTCCGGAAGGGTCTGCGGGGCCGGCTGTATCTGGACTACCCGCACTTCGGCGAGGGTGCGGCGCTGCCTCTCTCCGCATACGAGGTGACCGTGCCCGAATGGATCGGCCGCAAGCGGGTCGATGCGCCGGGGCGTCAGTCCATGGCCGTCTTCCTGCGGCGGCTGTCGGGCAAGGCGCGCAGGGCGGCCCGGTCCGCCCGCCCGCACACGCCGCGCCGCGCCCACGAGGTCTGAGCGGGCGCGGCGGCAGGGGACGTGATCCCTACTGTTCGGGGCGCAGCAGCTTCCGGACCGGGCCCCCCACCACGCGCCGGGCGCGCCGGTAGGCGGACGGCCGCGCGGCCGTTCCCTCGCTCGTCTGCACCCTCAGCCTGACCGGGCCGGCGCCCTTCTTCTCGAGCTGGCCGCGCAGCACCGCGTTCTGCGCGGCCAGCTCGTCCATCCGGCTCTGCATCCAGCTGAAACGGCTGCTCAGCGAGTCGGGGTCGGACTCGGTCCACGGGCGGACGGCGGGTGGAAGGGCGAGCTTGGACATCTGTGCGTCGAACGCCTTGCCGCTGTCGCCGTGGTGGAAGGTGTTCTCCAGGCCGTTCCGCTCCATGAAGCCGGTGAAGCGCAGGAAGCGTTCCTTGTGCCCGTTCACCAGCTCGCCGAAGTCCGCCGCCTCGTACAGTTCGGCGGGGTCGGTGTTCGCGGGCGTCTCGGAGATCTTGCGGTGCGGAATGCCGAAGTACCGGCAGAGCTCCAGGGTCCGTGAGTCGCTGCAGAGCACGGTGCTCGGAACGCCGGCCAGGAGAGCCGCGATGTTTCCGTGGATGCGCGAGCCGAACGAGAAGTCGAACGCGCGTAGTTCCTCGATCCAGGTGGCCGGGTCGACGTAGAGCCTGACCTTGCCCTCGCGGTACATCGGGTGGGACGGATGGGTCGGCATCGAGGTCTGGGCGCCGATCGGGTTCGACGTCTCCCGCCAGTGGAGCAGCTGGGCCTCGAGGAGGTTCTGACCGACGAACCGCAGGTGCGGATAACGCTCGTGGGCCTGACGGATTATGGCGTCGAGGCCGTGCGACCGTACGGCGCTGTGCGATCCGTTCACCGAGATGCGGGATTCCGCGGTGAGCGACTCGGCCTTCTTCTCCAGCGAGAACGTCTCGCCGTTCATGAACATCGAGGGGCAGCCGATGACCTCGACGTCCCGGAACCCCATGCTCTTGAGGTACTGCTCGGTGAACTCTCCCCGTACGCCGATGGAGGCGCTGCGGTTGAGTACCTGCGTGACGAACTCCCTGACCGTCGCCTCCATCGGCTTCAGCCGGGACGCGTTGTACTGGAGGTCGGCCTGCGCGCCGACACCCAGGACGACCACGGGGATGCGCAGCTTCTTGATCAGCTGTGTCATCCGCCGCAGGGGGCGCTCGAAGGTCGGGCGGAAGGCGTTCGCCAGGGGCACGACGAAGACGTCGAACTCCTCGTTTATGCGAGCGGCCGCCGACGGGTCCGTGCGGATGCCGTTGGAGAAGACCGCTGCCCGAGGGGTCGTCAGAATCTTGTGGGCCGCGTCGCTGAAGATCAGGTTGCCCGCGTTGGTCGCGAAGACATCTCTGTCGAGGGACTGCTCGAGCGAAGCCACGTCGAAGGGGCTTTTGCCCGATCTGAGGAGAATGCGCCTCTGCGGGGTCGGTTCATCTGTCACGTAATAGAGGGTAGCCCGATGAATGGCTGGTGGAGATTACGTAAATGGCTCCATTCGGGGGCATGTCGAAAGGTGACTCGGGGCGGTCGGTCTGCGTAGGGGTGTCCAGTGGGTGACAGCAGCTGAGACGGCGCGGTGCCCGCCCGGACCCTCGCGTAGATTGAGGAGAACCGAGCAGGACGACGTGATGGGGACGGGCGTACGTGTCAGGGGCAAGGGAATCCGAAGGCGCGGCGGGGGCACCCGAAGGCGAGTTCCGCCCACCCTCCGGGGTGAGCGCGGGGCGTAGGCCCGGAGTGACGGACGCCCGCAGGGTCGTCGTCAAGGTCGGATCCTCCTCCCTCACCACCGCGGCGGGAGGGCTCGACGCCGACCGGGTCGACGCGCTCGTCGACGTGCTCGCCAAGGTCAGGAGCGGCGGGGAGCGCGAGATCGTCCTCGTCTCCAGCGGAGCCATCGCGGCGGGCCTCGCCCCCCTCGGGCTCGTCCGCCGACCCAAGGACCTGGCCAGGCAGCAGGCCGCGGCCAGTGTCGGTCAGGGGCTGCTCGTCGCCCGCTACACCGCGTCCTTCGCCCGCTACGGCGTACGGGTCGGCCAGGTGCTTCTCACCTCGGACGACACCAGTCGGCGCGCCCACTACCGCAACGCCTACAGCACGCTCGACCAGCTGCTGGAGATGGGTGCGTTCCCCGTCGTCAACGAGAACGACACGGTGGCCACCGACGAGATCCGCTTCGGGGACAACGACCGGCTCGCCGCGCTCGTCGCCCACCTGGTCCACGCCGACCTCCTCGTGCTCCTTTCCGACGTCGACGGACTCTACGACGGGGACCCGAGCAAGCAGGGCACCTCCCGCATCGCGGAGGTGAGCGGGCCGGCCGACCTGGAAGGCGTCACCATCGGCAGCGCGGGGAAGGCGGGCGTCGGCACCGGTGGCATGGTCACCAAGGTCGAGGCGGCCCGGATCGCCACCGCCGCCGGGATCCCGGTGGTGCTCACTTCGGCGAGCCGCGTCGCCGACGCTCTCGCGGGGCGCGACACCGGCACGTACTTCCACCGCACCGGGCGCCGCTCGGCCGACCGGCTGCTCTGGCTGGCCCATGCCTCGACCCCGCGGGGCGCCCTCACGCTCGACGAAGGAGCCGTGCGCGCCGTCGTCGAACGCCGCACCTCCCTGCTGCCCGCCGGGATCTCCGCCGTAGAGGGGGAGTTCTCCGCCGGGGACCCGGTCGAGCTGCGCGACCCCGCAGGCCGGGCCGTCGCCCGCGGGCTCGTCAACTTCGACGCCAAGGAGATCCCCCAGCTGCTCGGCAGGTCGACCCGCGACCTGGCGCGTGAACTGGGCCCCGCCTACGAGCGGGAAGTCGTACACAGGGACGATCTCGTCGTCCTCACGCCCCACCCGGCCCCCCGAAACGGCTGAAAGTCCAGCCTCAGGGCGGAGACCTTCACGAAAACCGCCACACGCCCGGCCCCGGGCTGGTCAACTTTGTCACGGGGACACAAAGGGGTCGGTACAGCCAGGCATCACAGGAGGCCGCCGGTGAGACGAGCACGCCCGGGGGCGCTGCCCCGCGGAACGGGCAGTCGTGCCCTGACCAGCGTCGGGGCGGGAGCCGACTTCGTCGGCACGCCCACCGACGAGAGCCTGGAGCAGGTACCGGTGGTGACGGAAGAGGAGCTGACCCGCTCCAAGCTGTGGCACATCACCCTCAGCGTCTCCGGCGGCGAGACGCCGCTGAAGGAGGTCAGGCGCGGACTGGAGCAGCTGGCGCACGACCACCCCTTCCTGCTGACCAGCCGGTATGCCAACGACCACGCGGAGATCCGCTACTGGGAAGAGGCCAGGGACCTTCACGACGCCGCCGCTGTGGCACTGCGGCTGTGGGGTGAGCACCGCTCCAGCGCGAAGCTCCCGCCGTGGGAGATCGTCGGTCTGGAGGTCATCGACCGGGAGACGTACCACCTGCGTATCGCCGAGGGCTACGGCCCGCCACCGGCAGCACCTGTCGGTGTGCACCCGTACTGACAGGCCGGGGCCGGTCGGTGCGTCCCTGCTCGGCGGTGCGGGCGCTTGCGTACGCCCAGGCGGGCCCGACGGGGTACACCAGGCAGGCCCGACGGGGTGCCCAAGCACCGGTACGGCTGTCTCGCATCACGGGATACGTGAGGGACGCCCGCAGTGGGCGCACTACCCTGCGGGCATGACCACGCTTTCGCCGTACGACAACATGTCCCCGGTCGCCCAGGCCGCCTACCGGGCACGCGCCGCCGCCGACGACATCGCGCCACTCCCGCGCGCGGCGAAGGACGACGCACTGCTGGCGATCGCGGACGCACTCGAGGTGCGCACCAGCGAGATCGTCGAGGCCAACGCCGAGGACGTCGCGAAGGCCAGGGAGGCCGGGACGAGCGAGTCGGTCGTCGACCGGCTCACGCTCACCCCGGAGCGGATCCGCGCGATCGCCGCGGACGCCCGCGACGTGGCGGCGCTCCCCGACCCGGTCGGCGAAGTGGTCCGGGGCTCCACCCTCCCCAACGGCATCGATCTGCGCCAGGTGCGGGTGCCGCTCGGGGTGGTCGGCATCATCTACGAGGCCCGGCCCAATGTCACGGTCGATGCCGCCGCGCTCTGCCTGAAGTCGGGCAACGCGGTGCTGCTGCGCGGTTCCTCGTCGGCGTACGCCTCCAACACCGCACTCGTGCGCGTGCTCCGTGACGCGGTGGGCGGTTCCGGTCTGCCGGCGGACGCGGTGCAGCTCGTCCCGGGAGAGAGCCGCGACTCGGTGCGCGAACTGATGCGGGCCCGCGGCCTCGTCGACGTACTGATCCCTCGGGGCGGCGCCTCCCTGATCCGCACGGTCGTGGAGGAGTCGACGGTCCCCGTCATCGAGACGGGCACCGGCAACTGCCACGTGTACGTCGACGCGCAGACCGACCTCCGCATGGCCGTCGAGATCCTGGTCAACTCCAAGGCGCAGCGCCCGAGCGTGTGCAACGCCGCCGAGACCCTCCTGGTCCACAAGGACATCGCCGCTGACTTCCTGCCCCTGGCCCTGGACGCGCTGGCCGAGGCCGGGGTGACCGTGCACGGCGACGAGCGGGTGCTCACGTACGCCGAGGGGTCCAAGGCCAGCGTCGTGGCTGCCACGCCCGAGGACTGGGAGACCGAATACCTCTCGTACGACATCGCCGCCGCGGTCGTGGAGTCCCTGGAGTCAGCCGTGGCGCACATCCGGCTCTGGTCCTCCGGTCACACCGAGGCGATCGTCACCACCTCGCAGGCGGCGGCCCGCCGCTTCACCCAGTTGGTGGACTCGACGACGGTCGCCGTGAACGCGTCCACGCGCTTCACGGACGGCGGCCAGTTCGGATTCGGCGCCGAGATCGGCATCTCCACGCAGAAGCTGCACGCCCGTGGGCCCATGGGGCTGCCGGAGCTGACGTCGACGAAGTACATCGTCACCGGCGACGGCCACATCCGTTAGCGGGCATCCGTCCGACGATGGTCCCGGCGGGGCGGGCGAGTTTGCGGGCTCCCTGCCCAAAATGGTCCGCCGAGGCTACGCTGAAGCTGTGCCGGACAACGTGGGGGGCAGGCCGTTCCCGGACGGCTGGGAGCCCGACGACGACCGCGGGGGCGCGGACGAGGACTTCGCCGCCGTGGTGTTCGACGAGGACTTCGTCCGGTCCGCCGAGATCCACGAACCCACCGCGGTGGAGCGCCTGCTCGCCGCCGCCGAGGCCCGCGCGGAAGCCGAGGCCGGCAGGGCGCGTCCGGGTGGCGGCGCCCTGGACGACCTCTACGACGACGGTTACGGGCCGGACGGCGTGTACGGCCGCGAGCGGGCCTTCGACGCTTCCTACGACCCTGGTGGTCCCGACGGCGGAGACGAGGACGGCAACGGCCCCTACGGGCGCCATGGCGGCTCCCTGCGCCCTTACCGGGGCACGGCTCGCTGGCACCGCCCGGTCGCCTGGCTGCTCGCCCTGCTGATGGGTATCGGGATGGTCGCGCTGGCTTTCAGCGCC
>NZ_MAPV01000187.1 GCF_001700505.1 Streptomyces mutomycini | reverse complement strand
CCGAGGCGGCCTGCGTGCGCCCCCGCGCGCGCCGTCCCGCCGGGCTGAGTTCCGGCGCACGCCCCGCCGAACCGGTTACCTCGCGGAGGGGAGCACCGGCACCAGATTGTTCCACCGCGAGATCTCGCAGCCGTTGGCCCGGCTGAACCGGGCGTCGACCTCCTCCCCCTGCCAGGTGCCCTGGACCCGGGCGGCGGCCGGTCCGCCCGCCTGCTGGGTGCACATGGCGTTGCGGTCCGTGGCCCCGAAGGGGTTGTCCCCCGACTCCGCGGCCTCGTCCAGCAGGTCGCAGGCACGCTGCGCGGCGGGGTGGCTGCCGCCCGCCGGGTCGCACTCCAGCTCGAATGTCCCGTCGGCCGCCGGATTGCCGGACTCCGAGACCGTCACGGTGAGCCGGGTCTCCGTGTCCTGCGCCGCCGGCCAGTCCCCCTGGAGTACGGGAAGCGGGGGCAGCGGTACGAGAGCGGGCAGGGCCGTGGCCACGGGCGCGGCGGCGGACAGTGCGGCGAGGGACGCGACGGCGGTGAGGGTGAGGCGGCGAAGCATGCGGGGCTCCTGTTGTTCTGGCGCGCCCGGGAGCGCGCCGGCCTGCTCCGGCGCCCGCAGGGTGGAGGCGGGCGCCGGGCACATGGGTGTCGGGACGGAGGGCGGAGCCCTCGTTCTCTCTAACGCTCCTCACGCCCGCACGTTGCGCAACTCATGGGGGGCCGACCGGAAGAGCCGTGCCCGGACGTCTGACCGGGTGCGCGGTGGAAGCCCGGAGCCCGGACACGGCCGGGCACGTGAGGGAGCACGGACGGTGCACGCCGCCGGGACATCCGCCGCAGGGCGCTTTGCCTCGCCGCCCACCTGCCTAGTACCGTGGGCGGCGATTGGTGACAGCACGCTCAACTGTGTCATCATCTGCACGCACCATCCGCGCTCGCGCGGAGTGTGCTGGAGGCGTCGCCTAGTCCGGTCTATGGCGCCGCACTGCTAATGCGGTTTGGGTCTTAAAGCCCATCGAGGGTTCAAATCCCTCCGCCTCCGCAGGATCCCGAAGCCCCGTGCCCCTGGCACGGGGCTTCGGTCGTTCCCGGCCGCACAGAGATCTCCCAGAACGGCGTTTTCGCAGCTCAGGGCTGGTTTGGCTAATGGATTTCGCGTCACGGCGCAGGTCATGTAATGTTGTTCTCGCAACGCCGACCGGGCAGAAAAGTCCGGGGAGCGGGACCGAGGCTCAGGCCGAGGACAAGCACTCGTAGCTTAACGGATAGAGCATCTGACTACGGATCAGAAGGTTGCAGGTTCGAATCCTGCCGAGTGCACAGCAGGCCAGAGGCCCTCAGGAGAAATCCTGAGGGCCTCTCGCGTTGTCGCCCTTGCCGTGCCGACACCCGCACCGCCGACCCTCCCAAGTGCTGTGGCAGGGACGACGGGTGAGGGGGCATCACGCTCGTCGAGGCCGGGATGCCGAGGCGGGCTCCCCGTCGGGTGTGAGTTGCGGTGGCGCCGGTGGGCCCGCCCGGCCGGTTCAGGCCGATGTGTCGACGGCGGCCGACTCCTTGACGGCCGGGCCCGCCCCGGCCCGCACCACGCGGCGTCGCCGGGTCGGCATGCCGAACGTCGGGTTGCCGACGCCCCAGGCCGCGCCCTTGCAGACCAGTTCCTTGTAGACTGCGGCGAGCCGTCCGGTCAGGGCCGCGCGGACCGCGCGGTCGTCGGCGGTGACGTACTGGATCAGGCCTTCCCTGCGCCCCAGGGAGATGCACTGGTTGAAGTAGCGGATCGGCACGTTCGGGATCTTCGTGCCGGCCAGGCGAGCCGCGATGGTGTCGGCGGCCTGCAGTGCCGTGAAGCCGCCCGAGGCGCACGACATCCGCAGCGGCTTGTCGCCGGGGCCCATGGCCATGGCCGCGTCGCCGATCGCGTAGACGTCCGGGTGCGAGACCGAGCGCATGGTCCTGTCGACCACGATCTGGCCCGTGCCGGTCACTTCCAGAGCGGTCTCCTGCGCGATCGGGTGGACCGCGAAGCCGGCCGTCCACACGGTGACCGCGGCCGGGATGTCCTTGCCGTCGGCGGTGGTGACGTGGCCGGCCTCGACGGCGGTGACGGCGGTGTGCTCGTGCGCCGTGATGCCCAGCCCGGCGAAGACCTTGCGTACGTGTCCGCGGCCCTTGGGCGAGAGCCAGTCGCCGAGCGCGCCGTGGGCGACGAGGGCGACATCGAGGTCCGGGCGCGCCTCGGCGATCTCGGTCGCGGCCTCCAGGCCCGTGAGGCCGCCGCCGACGACGACCACGGGCTGTCCGGCGTCCAGCGCGGCGAGGCGCTCGCGCAGCCGGAGTGCTCCGGGGCGGCCGGTGATGTCGTGCGCGTGTTCGGCGGTGCCGGGGACGCCTTGGGTGTTCCAGCCGCTGCCGAGGGCGTACAGGAGGCTGTCGTACTCCAGGTCCTCGGTGTCGGCCATGCCGGTGACACCGACGGTGACGGTCCTGCGGTCGACGTCGATGCCGGTGACCTTCGCGAGCTTCAGTTCGACGCCGGTGCCCGCGAACATCTCGCTGAAGGGTCGGGTTTCGAGGCCCTGGCCGACCGCCAGCTGGTGCAGCCTGACCCGCTCGACGAAGTCGGGCTCGGCGTTGACGAGGGTGATCGAGACGTCCTGGCGGTGCAGGCGCCTGGCGAGGCGGCCGGCGGCGGTGGCCCCGGTGTACCCGGCTCCGAGGACGACGATGCGGTGCTTCATTTCCCTGCTCCTGTCTCGTGGGTTCGCCCCTTGAACCGGGCAGCCCGCCGTTTCCTGACAGGACCGCAATGTGAGGCACGTCACATTGCGGTCAGAAGGGGATGAGCAGGGGTTCTCCGTGGTCGGTGGCGGCCCACTGGCGGGTCGCGCGTTCGAGCTTGTCGGGGTTGACCTGGCTGCGGAACGCGGCGATGCCGTCGGCGGTGATCTCCAGGCACATGACGGCGATGACCCGGCCGTCGAGGACCACCACGAGGGCAGGGGTGTTGTTGGCGGTCGCGGCGTAGACCGAGGGTGAGCCGCCCACGAGTGCGCGCTTGGCCTTTCCGGGCGTGAACATGCCCCGCATGAACCTGGCGACCGCGGGTGCGCCTTCGAACGGCGTGGCGCGGGCCGGTACCTTCCCGCCGCCGTCGCCGATCGAGACGGCGTCGTCGGTGAGCAGCCGCACGAGGGGCTCGGTCCGGCCGCTGGTGGCGGCCGTGAGGAACTCCGCGACGATCCGGCCGGCGGCCGCCTCGTCGATCTCGGTACGGGTCCTGCCTTCCGCGACGTGCTTCCTGGCACGGTGGAAGATCTGCTGGCAGGAGGCCTCGGTGATGTCGAGGATCTCCGCGATCCTCCGGTGCGGATAGTCGAAGGCCTCCCGCAGCACGTACACGACCCGCTCGTTGGGGGAGAGGCGCTCCATGAGGGTGAGGACCGCGTACGAGACGGATTCGCGCTGCTCGGCGGTGTCGGCAGGGCCGAGCATGGGGTCCCCGGTGAGCAGGGGCTCGGGCAGCCACTGGCCCACGTACGTCTCGCGCCGGGCGCGGGCCGATGTGAGCTGGTTGAGGCACAGGTTGGTGAGGACCTTCGTCAGCCATGCCTCGGGGACCTCGATGCGGCCGGTGTCGGCGGCCTGCCAGCGCAGGTACGTGTCCTGTACGGCGTCCTCGGCGTCGGTCGCGGAGCCGAGGAGGCGGTAGGCGATGGCCTTCAGGCGGGGCATGGAGGCCTCGAACCGGTCCATGTCGTTCATGGTCAGAGCCATGGCCCGGATATTAGCCCTCGCGGCGCGTCAGGGACCCGTACCGCGGCACGGCGTCAACGCGGCCGGTATGCGCGCCCCAGTGCGGGAGCGTCCGGAGGCCCCAGGGCTGAACCCGGGGCCTCCGGCGTCCTCCTGGCGCGACCCGCCCCCCGCCGGGTCGCACCGGAGGGCCTCAGCGCGCGTACGAGCCGAGGCCGACCAGGCAGTACACGTATTCGTTGAGCGTCGCCCCGTTGAGGGTGTAGCGGTACGAGAACGCGTACTGAGTACTGGAGTTGGCGTCACACCTGCTCATGTCCGAGGTCGAGGGGATTGTCTCGATCACCCGGTAGTGGGCGTCCGGGGCCGAACAGGAGACCTCGTCGACGCCGCTGACCTCCTGCGCGGTCGTGGAGTCCGGAAGCGTGCCGTTGAGGCAGGTACCGGTCTCGTAGGGGTCGGGAGCCTCACTCGCGGTGTCGTACGGGTCCTCGGTGTAGGTGTCCTCGGTCTCCGGGGTGTCGCCCGCGTCCGGGGTGTCCCCGGTGTCCGCCCCCTCGGCGTCGGGTGCCTCGGAGTAGGTGTCCTCGATCTCCCCGGGATACGCGTCCTCCTCGTACGGATCCTCGGTGTGGGGCTCGTACGCCGACGGGCGGGCCGATGGGATCGCGGAGGTGTTGTCGTCTTCGGCGCCGATGACGGCCAGCAGCACGACGGCTCCGATCACGGCGGCGATACCGAGCAGGGCCGGCCACGGGCGGCCCTTCGATGTGCCGGCCCCGGTGACCCGGATGCGCAGGAGCACGTCCCGTCCGCCGGCCCGGGCCCGTACGAGGTCGCCGTCCTGGGCGGGCGGGATGCGTATGCGGGTGGCGCCGGTCGGCAGGTGGGCCGTGACGATCGCCCCGTCGGCGGCCTGTCGCGGTGTGAGCGAAAGAGGGATCTCCGGTGAGGGCACGCACTCAGTGTGGACCGCCGGGGCACCGGACTGGAGTGGTTTTCTAGAAAATAACTCTAGAAAGATCTCTCCGATCCTCCGGCGAGCAACAATCGTTCTCCGACACGTGCCGGTCGG
>NZ_MAPV01000186.1 GCF_001700505.1 Streptomyces mutomycini | reverse complement strand
CGGAGCGGGGCCTGCGCGTGGGACTTTGGTGGGCCGACGGGTCAGCCGGTCACATCATGTCTTCGATGTCGGCGGCGATGGGGTCGGCGTCGGTGCCGATGACGACCTGGATCGCGGTGCCCATCTTGACGACACCGTGGGCTCCGGCGGCCTTGAGCGCGGCTTCGTCGACCTTGCTGGGGTCGTGGACCTCGGTGCGGAGGCGGGTGATGCAGCCTTCGATCTCGTCGATGTTCTCGATACCGCCGAGCCCGGCGACGATCTTCTCAGCCTTGCTGGCCATGTCCTTCTCCCTGGTCTGTGCGTGCGTGGGGCGGCCCCACCATGGGTCCGTTTCGTCACGGTAACGCACGGTTGGCCCAACTTCACGGGCGGGTAACCGCACTGTCCTTAATGATGACGATCACCGGCGCCACGCCTTAACGGCAGGGCTCCGCACCGTAACGCAACTGGTCTACACCAGTTTGCAACGACCGCCAAACCAGGCGTGTTCCGGGAGGATGCCGATGAGTTCGAACGCGGCTGTGCAACCGCAGCGGAAGTGGTGGAACGGGCCGGTCCAGGGACTCCAGAAGGTGGGCCGGAGCCTGCAGCTGCCTGTGGCCGTACTGCCCGCGGCGGGACTCCTCGTCAGCCTCGGCAATCTCTTCGACTCCTCGCTGCACGGCGCCTTCTGGGACAAGTTCGCGAAGGTCCTCCTCAACGGCGGCACGGCGATCCTCGACGGCGAGGTGGGTCTCCCCCTCCTCTTCTGCATCGGTGTCGCGATCGGCTTCGCGAAGAAGGCGGACGGCTCGACGGCACTGGCCGCCGTGGCCGGCTTCCTCGTCTACCGGGGTGTACTGGCGGCCTTCCCGGTGGACGACACGGTGACCGAGGCGACGCCGGACGGAGTGCCGCAGAACCCCGGGGTCCTTGGCGGCATCATCATCGGCCTGCTGACCGCCGTCGTCTGGCAGCGCTACCACCGCACGAAGCTGGTCGACTGGCTCGGCTTCTTCAACGGGCGGCGCCTGGTGCCGATCCTGATGGCGTTCCTCTGCGTGATCCTGGGTGTGCTGTTCGGCCTGCTGTGGCAGCCGGTGGGCGACGCGCTGACATGGTTCTCCAAGCAGCTGATCGACCTGGGCTCATGGGGTGCGGCGATCTTCGGTTTCGCGAACCGGCTGCTGATCCCGATCGGCATGCACCAGTTCCTGAACACGTTCTTCTGGTTCCAGGCGGGCGAGTTCACGGGCGGGGACGACGGGACCGTCCAGGGCGACATCTCCCGCTTCTTCGCCGGGGACCCGTCGGCCGGGCAGTTCACCTCGGGGTTCTTCCCGATCATGATGTTCGGTCTGCCGGCCGCCGCCCTGGCGATCGCCCACACCGCACGCCCCGAGCGGCGCAAGGAGGTGTCCGGGCTGATGCTGTCCGTGGCGCTGACCTCGTTCGTGACGGGGGTGACGGAACCGCTGGAGTTCTCGTTCCTCTTCGTCGCTCCGCTGCTGTACGGGGTGCACGCGATCCTCACCGGCGTATCGATGGGCGTCACCTGGGCGTTGGGCGTGCACGCGGGGTTCAGCTTCTCGGCCGGGCTGATCGACTACGTCGTCAACTGGCACCTGGATACGAAACCGTGGCTGATCATCCCGATCGGGCTGTGTTTCGCGGTGGTCTACTACGTGATCTTCCGTTTCGCGATCACCAAGTTCAACCTCCAGACCCCGGGGCGCGAGCCCGTCGAGGAGGAGGAGAAGATCGAGGAGGACCTGACGAAGTAAGGCCCCTCCGGCCCCTTCGAGCGGCCCCTGGACCTCACGGTCCGGGGGCTTCGTCGCGTCACCGAGGGTGGCGGGTGCACTACGGGACAAATTGAAGGTTCCTTATCCAACCCTCACCGTGCTAAAACTGGTCTACACCACTCAGTGGTCCAGACCACGCGGCCGTTTCTGCCGCCGCGTTCCTCGAGTCGCCGCCCCCCATCACCTGTCCCCGGCGGCGCCTTGCCTACTGGAGGAAGTTGATGAGTACGGACACCGCTCCGGCGGCCCCCGCGAAGAAGCGGGGCGCCGGCGTGATGGCTGTCATGCAGCGCATCGGCCGCAGCCTCATGCTGCCTGTCGCGGTCCTGCCCGCGGCCGCGCTGCTGGTCCGGCTCGGCAATGCCGACATGCTCGGCCGCGAGTCGTTCCCCACCGTCATCACGAAGCTGGCCGGCTACATGGCGGCCGGCGGTGGCGCCATTCTCGACAACATGGCGCTGCTGTTCGCCGTCGGGATCGCCATCGGCTTCGCCAAGAAGTCGGACGGTTCGACCGCTCTGGCCGCGGTGACCGGTTACCTGGTCTTCCAGAAGGTGCTCGCCACCTTCACCGACAGCAACCTTCCGCAGGTCGCGAGCGTCGTGGACGGCAAGATCGTCATGAGCGACGCCCCGGTCAACGCGGGTGTGCTCGGCGGTGTCGTGATGGGCATAGTCGTGGCCCTGCTCTACCAGAAGTTCTACCGGACGAAGCTGCCGGACTGGGCGGGCTTCTTCAGCGGCCGTCGCCTGGTCCCGATCCTCTCCGCCTTCGCGGGCCTGGTCATCGGTATCGTCTTCGGTCTGATCTGGCCGGTGCTCGGCGCGGGTCTGCACAACTTCGGTGAGTGGCTGGTCGGTTCAGGCGCGGTCGGCGCGGGCATCTTCGGTGTCGCCAACCGTGCGCTGATCCCGGTCGGCATGCACCACCTGCTGAACTCCTTCCCGTGGTTCCAGGCCGGCGAGTACAACGGCGCCCACGGTGACATCGCCCGCTTCCTGGCCGGTGACCCGCAGGCCGGCCAGTTCATGACCGGCTTCTTCCCGATCATGATGTTCGCCCTCCCGGCGGCCTGCCTGGCGATCGTCCACTGTGCACGTCCGGAGCGCCGCAAGGTCGTCGGCGGCATGATGTTCTCCCTGGCGCTGACCTCGTTCGTCACCGGTGTGACCGAGCCGATCGAGTTCACGTTCATGTTCATCGCCCCGGTGCTGTACGCGATCCACGCGGTCCTGACCGGTGTTTCGATGGCTCTGACCTGGGCGCTCGGCATGAAGGACGGCTTCGGCTTCTCCGCCGGTCTGGTCGACTTCCTGCTGAACCTGGGCATCGCGTCGAAGCCCTGGCTGCTGGTGCTGGTCGGCCTGTGCTTCGCGGTCGTCTACTACGTGGTCTTCCGCTTCGCGATCACGAAGTTCAACCTTCCGACTCCCGGCCGCGAGTCCGACGAGGAGCTCGCCGAGCTCCAGAAGGCCGAGGCCAAGTAGTCCGGCCAGGTCGGGTACGACAAGCAGCGGGCCCCGTCCTCTCCGCGGAGAGGACGGGGCCCGCTGCTCTCTTCCCGCGCTAGATCTCGTACACCGCGCCGGGGACGGCAAGCTCGACCGGCCCGTCGTAGACCTCGCGTGCGTCGGCGAGGTTGCGTTCGGCGTCCGTCCACGGCGGGATGTGGGTGAGGACGAGGCGACCCGCTCCGGCGCGTGCGGCGTACTCGCCTGCTTCGCGGCCGTTGAGGTGGAGGTCCGGGATGTCCTCCTTGCCATGGACGAACGACGCTTCGCAGAGGAACAGGTCGGAGCCCTCGGCGAGTTCGGTCAGCGCGTCGCAGGTGCCGGTGTCGCCGGAGTACGTGAGGGTGCGCCCGTCGTGCTCGATCCTGATGCCGAAGGTGTCGACGGGGTGGCGCAGCTTCTCCGTGCGGACCGAGAAGGGGCCGATCTCGAAGGACCCGGACTTCAGTGTGTGGAAGTCGAACACCTCGCCCATGGCGTGGTCGGACGGGGTGTCGGCGTGGGCCGTGGTGAGCCGTTGCTCGGTTCCTTCGGGGCCGTACACGGGGATCGATGCGGGGCGCCCGCCGTCGAATCGGTAGTAGCGGACGACGAAGTACGCGCACATGTCGATGCAGTGGTCGGCGTGGAGGTGGCTGAGGAAGATGGCGTCGAGGTCGTAGAGACCGATGTGGCGCTGCAGCTCGCCGAGGGCGCCGTTGCCCATGTCGAGGAGCAGCCGGAAGCCGTCGGCCTCTACGAGGTAGCTCGAGCATGCCGAACCCGCGGACGGGAACGAGCCGGAGCAGCCGACGACGGTGAGCTTCATGGAGCGTGAACCTCCGAGGCGTGGGAACGGGGAGGGTTCGTGCGGTCCGTCGAGCGTAAGGCGCGAAACCGCTGGTCGCTCCTCCACGGCCTGCCGTTGTGGGGGAACTCACCTGTGCTGTCACCGGTTCGATGGAAGGCCGGGTGCCGTGGGTCGCCGGTACGGTCGGGTGATGAACATGTGGTGGTGGGCGGCCCTGGCCGTCGTTGTCCTGCTGGCGCTCATGGCGGCGGTCTCCGACGGGCGGGGCCGGAGCGGGCGTGGCCCGCGGCGTCCGGGCGGGCGTACGCGACCGCCGGGCCGGGCTCCGGAGCGGAAGAGGGGGCGGCCGCACGGGGAGCCGCGCCCGGGGGAGATCTGGTGGGCGGACGTTCCGTACGAGGACGGACCCGGGTCCAAGGACCGGCCGTGTCTGGTGCTGTCGGTGCGGGGTGGCACGGCGGTCGTCGCCAAGATCACCAGCAAGCACCATGAGGAGCGGCCGGGGGTGATCGCGCTGCCGGCGGGTTCGGTGGGGGACGCGCGGGGCCGGCAGAGCTTCCTCGAGACGGACGAGCTGCGGGATGTGGCGGTGTCGGGGTTCCGCCGTAAGGCGGGGGAGCTGGACGCCGGGATGTGGGGGCGCGTGCGCGGGCTGGGGTGAGCGTGCGGGAGGCGCGGGGCGGGGTGTTCTCCCGTCCCGCGCCTCCCGGTGGCCCTGGGTCCCGCCGTCGTGCGGGGCCCGTTCACGTCAGGCCCAGAGCTGGCCGTGCAGGGTTTCGATGGCGGCTTCCGTCGTGGGTGCGGTGTAGACACCGGTCGACAGGTACTTCCAGCCGCCGTCCGCGACGACGAAGACGATGTCGGCGGGCTCTCCGGCCTTGACGGCCTTGCGGCCGACGCCGATGGCCGCGTGGAGTGCGGCGCCGGTGGAGACGCCCGCGAAGATGCCCTCCTGCTGGAGGAGCTCGCGGGTGCGGGTGACGGCGTCGGCGGAGCCGACGGAGAAGCGGGTGGTGAGCACGGAGGCGTCGTAGAGCTCGGGGACGAAGCCCTCGTCGAGGTTGCGCAGGCCGTAGACGAGGTCGTCGTAGCGCGGTTCGGCGGCGACGACGGTGACGTCGGGCTTGTTCTCGCGGAGGTAGCGGCCGACGCCCATGAGGGTTCCGGTGGTGCCGAGGCCTGCGACGAAGTGGGTGATGGACGGGAGGTCGGTGAGGATCTCCGGGCCGGTGGTGGCGTAGTGGGCGCCGGCGTTGTCCGGGTTTCCGTACTGGTAGAGCATGACCCAGTCGGGGTGCTCGGCGGAGAGCTCCTTGGCGACGCGTACGGCGGTGTTGGAGCCGCCCGCGGCGGGGGACGAGATGATCTCGGCTCCCCACATGGTGAGCAGGTCGCGCCGTTCCTGCGAGGTGTTCTCGGGCATGACGCAGACGATGCGGTAACCCTTGAGCCTGGCTGCCATGGCGAGTGAGATGCCGGTGTTGCCGCTGGTGGGTTCGAGGATGGTGCAGCCGGGTGTGAGGCGGCCGTCCTTCTCCGCCTGCTCGACCATGTGGAGGGCGGGGCGGTCCTTGATCGAGCCGGTGGGGTTGCGGTCCTCCAGCTTGGCCCAGATGCGGACGTCCTCGGACGGGGACAGCCGCGGGAGGCGGACCAGTGGTGTGTTGCCCACGGCCGCCAGGGGGGAGTCGTACCGCATCAGCGCATGCCGCCGGCGACGGCCGGGAGGATGGTGACGTTGTCGCCGTCGGCCAGCTTGGTGGAGATGCCGTCGAGGAAGCGGACGTCCTCGTCGTTGAGGTAGACGTTCACGAAGCGGCGCAGCTTGTCGCCGTCGACGATGCGCTCACGGATGCCGTTGTGGCGGCTCTCCAGGTCGGCGAAGAGGTCGGCGAGGGTCTCTCCGTTGCCTTCGACGGCCTTGGCGCCGTCGGTGTAGGTGCGGAGGATGGTCGGGATGCGGACCTCGATGGCCATGGCGTGGGCTCCTGTCGAATGCGGGGAGGTGGCGGGGGCGCGCGTCTGTGGCCCCGCGCGGGGGGTGGTGCGTACGTGGTTCGCTCGGACCGCGGCTCAGGCCGTGCGGTTCACGGGCAGGCGGAAGCCGGACACATCGCGCTGCTGAGCCTGCACAGGTCGACGTGCAGCCGCGCGACGAGCAGCATGCCCGGCGTCTTTTCGCTCACGTCATGGGGAACCATGTGGTCATCGTATCGATTCCCCACCCGGATTCCGGAGTGTGATCCCACATGTCGGATGGCGAGCGTTCGCCATGTGGACACGGCGGCTGGAACCGGTGCTTCCGGAGCCGGTCGCGGGCGTCAGGCCGCCGCGGGGTACGCCTCGACGATCTCCACCTCTTCCTCGGTGATCTCGCCGTCCACGATGCGGTACGAGCGGAACTGGAAGGGGCCGGCGTCGTCGGTGTCGGCGGTGGAGACCAGCACGTAGTGGGCCCCGGGCTCGTTGGCGTAGGTGAGGTCGGTGCGGGAGGGGTACGCCTCGGTCGCGGTGTGGGAGTGGTAGATGATCACCGGCTCCTCGTCACGGTCGTCCATCTCGCGGTAGAGCTTCAGCAGGTCCGCGGAGTCGAACTCGTAGAACGTGGGTGAGCGCGCGGCGTTGAGCATGGGGACGAAGCGTTCGGCGCGGCCCGTTCCGGCCGGGCCGGCGACGACACCGCACGCCTCGTCGGGGTGGTCCTCGCGGGAGTGCGCGACGATCTGGTCGTAGAGGGCCTGGGTAAGGGTCAGCATGGCGCCCAGGATAAGACCGACCGGCACTCGGGAGGTGGAAGAAGGAGCGGGGCTGGGTGCGTGCAGCTGCAAGGCGGAGGATTGAGGCAACGCGGAGCGTTGTTGATTGACGACAACGCGGCAGATGTGCGTGCCCAGCCCCGCGACGCCGCCCCCCGAGTGCCGGTCGGTCTTGAGCAGACGGGCCCCCGCGTACCGAGGAGTGGTACGCGAGGGCCCGTATGCCGGACGGAGTCGTTGGGGCGACCCGTTTCCCGGGGCTGCCGCTGCGCGGGTCAGCGCTTGGCGAAGGCCTTGTTCTCGGGGTTGCGGGCCTTGAGCACCAAGTAGGAGACGCCGAGGACGAGGCCCCACACGGGTGCGCAGTACAGCGAGATCCTGGCGTCCTTGTCGACGGCCATCATGACGATGACGAGGCCGATGAACGCGAGGGCGAACCAGCTGCTGAACGGCGCCCCGGGTGCCTTGAAGGTGGACTGGGGCAGTTCACCGCGGTCGGCCTTGGCGCGGAAGCGGATCTGGCAGATCAGGATCATGATCCAGGCCCACATGCCGGAGATGGTCGCGAAGGAGACGACGTAGTTGAACGCGTCGCCCGGCCACTGGTAGTTGATCCAGACGCCGACGAGCATCAGGGCTGCGGAGAAGGTGGTGCCGGCCAGCGGGAGGCCGTTCTTCGTGAGCTTGGTGAAGGCCTTGGGACCCTGCCCGTTGAGGGCGAGGTCGCGCAGCATGCGTCCGGTGGAGTACATGCCGGAGTTGCAGGAGGAGAGCGCGGCGGTGAGCACGACGAAGTTGACGATCGCCGCGCCGATGCCGAGGCCCATCTCCTCGAACGCGGCGACGAACGGTGAGACGCCGGGCTTGAAGGTGCTCCACGGGACCACGGAGAGGATCATGATCAGCGCGCCGACGTAGAAGACGGCGATACGCCACGGCACGGTGTTGATGGCCTTGGGCAGGACGGTCTTCGGGTCCTTGGACTCACCGGCGGTGACGCCGACCAGCTCGACGGCGAGGAACGCGAACATCACGATCTGAAGGGTCATCAGCGTGCCGCCGATGCCCTGGGGGAAGAAGCCGCCGTCGTTCCACAGATTGGAGACGGTCGCGGTGTCACCGGCATCGGAGAAGCCGATGGTGAGCACCCCGGCGCAGATCAGGATCATGCCGATGATCGCGGTGGCCTTGACCATCGAGAACCAGAACTCGAGCTCGCCGAAGAGCTTCACCGAGATCAGGTTGGCGCCGTACAGAATGAAGGTGAAAACCAGTGCGGACAGCCATTGCGGGATGTCCCACCAGTACGTCATATAGGTGGCCGCGGCGGTGACTTCGGTGATTCCGGTGACGACCCAGAAGAGCCAGTACGTCCACCCGGTCACGAATCCGAAGAAGGGGCCGAGGAATTCGCGCGCGTACTCCGAGAACGAGCCGGACACCGGTCGGTACATGAGGAGTTCGCCCAGGGCGCGCATGATGAAGAAGATGACCAGGCCCGCGATGGCGTACGCCAGGATGAGGCTGGGTCCTGCCCGGTCGATGGCCTTGCCGGCGCCGAGGAAGAGCCCCGTGCCGATGGCTCCGCCGATGGCGATCATCTGGATCTGCCGGGCGCCCAGGCCACGCTGGTAGCCCTCGCCCGCCGGGGCGTCGACGGCCTTCGGGCCGTCCGCCTGTCCGTTGTCGACCTGCGCCGATGTCATGGTGGTGCGCCTTTCTCCACGCCGATCCGCGCCGCCGTCGGCGTCGGATCAGGTCCTGATCCCCCCCGGATATGGATGGAGTGCCGCCGGCGTTCGGCCGGCTTGTAGCGCCCCCGGGGACAGGGGTGGCGTCCCCGGGCGGTCGTGAAGATTTATCACGCGCACCGGGTGGGGCCACCGGACATTATGTGGCGCACGCCACAGGAAAAAGCGGACAAGCGTTTCCAGGCACAGCAAAGAACGCCATTCAGGTGACGGGATCGTTATTCGGATTTGAGCATCCGTTGAGCGAACCCGTGACGTCTCATCCGGGCATCAGCGTTTCGACGAGCGTCTCCTGGAGTGCGCCGAGCCAGAGATAGGCCATGACCATCGGCTTGCGGGGATCGTCGTCGGGGAGCCGGTAGAGCGAACCGTCCTGGCCCTCGTCCTCGTCGGACACCTCCAGGCGGGTGCCGATCGTGAGCCGGAGGTCATTGAGGGAGCCCAGCCAGTGGTGGCACTCCCCGGCGGTGAGGCTGAGCACCGCGCCACTGTCCGCCACGGGCGAGAGCGCGTCGAGCGACCGTACGACGGCGAGGGCGTCGTCGCGCTTGCGGGTGCGCAGGTCGTTCTCCGTGAAGCGGCGGAATTCGGCGGACGCCTCGCGCAGTTCCTTGTCCTGGTCCCCGTACGCCTCGGGGAAGAGCCGGGCCAGGGCCGGGTCGGAGGGCGGCTCGCTGGGACCTTCGGCGAAGAGTGCGGCGAGCGGGTCCTCGCCCTCGGCGGGTTCGTCGCCGGGGCCGATCAGTTCGAGCAGCTGGACGGCGAGGGAGCGCAGGATGGCGACCTCGACCTCGTCGAGGGCGACGGACGCGCCGCCGCCTGGGGTGGCCTCGAAGTGGCCGGCCATGAATTCTCCGATGGTGGGTCGGACGGAGGGTGGAGTGGGCTTGCGACGGGTCAGTTGCGGTCCTGGGTCAGGGTGGCCCAGAGCCCGTAGCCGTGCATGGCCTGGACGTCGCGTTCCATCTCCTCGCGGCTGCCGCTGGAGACGACGGCGCGGCCCTTCTGGTGGACATCGAGCATCAGCTTGTGCGCCTTGTCCTTGGAGTAGCCGAAGTAGGCCTGGAAGACATAGGTCACATAGCTCATCAGGTTGACCGGGTCGTTGTGCACCAGCGTCACCCAGGGGACATCGGGCTCTGGGACGGCGAAGGTCTCCTCGGCCGATTCGGGACGTTCGATCTCTACGGGGGCAGCAACGCTCACCTACCCCATGCTGCCACCAGAGAGGGGTCCGCGCACAAACGACGCCCCCATCTCGTCACTTTGACGAATAGGGAGTAGCATCCCCGGCATGAACTCAGCGGACCTTGGACGACGGGTCGGTGTGCCGTCGACCGCACTCTTCACCGACCAGTACGAGCTCACGATGGTGCAGGCGGCACTGAAGGCCGGGACCGCGGACCGGCGCTCCGTCTTCGAGGCCTTCACCCGCCGCCTGCCCGAGGGCCGGCGCTACGGCGTCGTCGCCGGCACCGGGCGGGTGCTGGACGCGGTGGAGAACTTCCACTTCGACGACGAGATGCTCACCTTCCTGCGCGACCAGCGGGTCGTGGACGCGCCCACCGTCGACTGGCTGGCCGACTACCGCTTCAGCGGCGACATCTGGGGCTACCCGGAGGGCGAGGTGTACTTCCCGGGCTCGCCGCTCCTGCGGGTCGAGGGCTCCTTCGCCGAGTGCGTGCTCCTGGAGACCGTGATCCTGTCGATCCTGAACCACGACTCGGCGATCGCCGCGGCCGCGTCCCGGATGTCGGCCGCGGCCGGCGGCCGCCGGCTCATCGAGATGGGCGCGCGGCGCACGCACGAACTGTCGGCGGTGGCGTCGGCCCGCGCCGCGTACATCGGCGGCTTCCACACCACCTCGGACCTGGCGGCCGGCTTCCGTTACAACATCCCGACCGTCGGGACGAGTGCGCACGCCTTCACGCTCCTGCACGACAGCGAGCGGGACGCCTTCCGGGCCCAGGTGGACTCGCTGGGCCGCGGGACATCGCTGCTGGTCGACACGTACGACGTGAGCGAGGCCGTCCGTACGGCGGTGGAGGTCGCGGGGCCGGAGCTCGGCGCCGTACGGATCGACTCGGGCGACCTGCTGCTCGTCGCGCACCGGGTCCGGCAGCAGCTGGACGAGCTGGGTGCCACGGAGACGAAGATCGTGGTCACGTCCGACCTGGACGAGTACGCGATCGCCTCGCTGGCCGCCGCGCCCGTCGACGCCTACGGGGTGGGCACGCAACTGGTCACCGGGAGCGGGCACCCGACGTGCTCCATGGTCTACAAGCTGGTGGCGCGTGCGCGGTCCGCCGATCCGGCCGACCCGCTGCTGCCGGTGGTGAAGAAGTCGCTGGGCGCGAAGTCGTCGAGGGGCGGCCGCAAGTGGGCGGCGCGCCGGCTGGACGAGGCGGGGATCGCCGAGGCCGAGGTGATCGGCAGCGGGGAGGTACCGCCGGAGCTGGTGGACCGGCAGGTCCAGGTGGAGCTGGTCAAGGGTGGTGAGGTCGTCGCCCGGGAGCCGCTGGAGGCCGCTCGGGAGCGGCACGTCGCGGCGCGGGCCGGGCTGCCGATGTCGGCGATGCAGCTGTCCCGGGGCGAGCCGGTGCTGCCCACCGAGTACGTGTGAGGCGTGGCCCGGGTCCTCTCGGCCACGGGGCGGACCCGGCCGCGAGAGCGAGGTGTGCGCCCCCTCCCGCAGGGTGTCCCGAGTCTCTAGGCTCGGGGGTGTCCCCACCGTTCATATCCGCATAACCGTCGAACCCCCACCGAAGGAAAACCGTCATGCACCGCGCCTTGATCGTCGTCGACGTTCAGAACGACTTCTGCGAGGGCGGCAGCCTCGCGGTGGCGGGCGGCGCCGATGTCGCCGCCGCCATCACCGACCTGATCGGTGATGCCCAGCCCGGCTACAGCCACGTCGTGGCCACCCGGGACCACCACATCGACCCCGGTGACCACTTCTCCGCCTCGCCCGACTTCGAGCACTCCTGGCCGCCGCACTGCGTCGCCGGCACGGAGGGCGTGGGCTTCCACCCCAATTTCGCCCCCGCCGTGGCCTCCGGTGCGATCGACACCGTCTTCGACAAGGGGGCGTACGCGGCGGCGTACAGCGGTTTCGAGGGTGTCGACGAGAACGGGACGGGGCTCGCCCAGTGGCTGCGGGACCGGTCCGTCACCGCCGTGGACGTCGTCGGGATCGCCACGGACCACTGCGTACGGGCCACCGCCCTGGACGCCGCCCGGGAGGGCTTCGCCACTCACGTCCTGCTGGACCTGACCGCCGGAGTCGCAGAGGGGACCACGGAGCGGGCCCTGGGCGAGCTGCGGACCGCCGGCGTGGAGCTGTCGGGCAAGCCGGTCGTCTGACCAGCCGGTCGTCTGACCCCGCCCGGCGCGCGCTCAGGCCGCGGGGCGGGCCGGTCCCGCGTAACCGGAGGATCCCAGCAGCGCCCGTATCGGATGCCAGAGCTCCTGGCCGGTCTGGGGCGCCGTACGCCAGAGCAGCCCGTCCGGGTGGTGCAGGACCGCTGTGACCTCGTCGGGGGTGGGCGGCTGGGCGTTGCCCCTGAGGTAGACGGCGCGCAGCCCGAGATTGCGCACCCTGGTCAGGGCGCGCGCCCGGTTCGCCGCGTGCACCAGCACCCGTACCGGCTCCCCCGGACCGGATGCGCGGGCCGGACCGTTCAAGGTCAGTGCCACCACCACAGTGCCGTTGGGCATCCTGCAGAAACCTCCGCCTGCCATGCTTCGCGCTCCCCCGTGAGACTTCGTGTCAATAAGGATTCGGTAGGACGCACCTAAACACGATCGGCCGCCACCCGCTAGAGGGCGACGGCCGATCATGCTTTGACCTGGTGCTTTGTCGACTACTTGCCGGAGGGGCCGACCTTCACGGTCATCGTGGAGCCGCTGAGCGGCTCGTCCACGATGGCGATCCGGGTGTTGGTGTCAGAAACCTTGACACTTCCGGTCGGGTTCTCCTCGTACCAGTACGTGCCCTTGCGGTCGTCGAAGACCGGGACGCCCAGCGACGGCTTGATCTTCAGCGCCACGTCCGCGTTGTGCAGCGTGAAGCCCTTGTTCGGGTACCAGCTGAACGGCGCGTCGAAGGGCTGGATCTTGTTGCGCAGGAGCGAGCCGTTCGTCCACTTCAGCGGCTTGGCGTGCGAGTCCACCGGAAGGATCAGACCGTGACCCGCGTGCTGAGAGGTGTTGTTGTCCTTCTGGGAGGTGTCCCAGAGCCACACCATCAGGCCGTTCTGGTAGGCGTAGTGCTCGACCCAGTCCGGACGGGTGGTGGAGAAGCCGAAGTTGTACGGGCCGACCTCGAGGGTCTTGTCGTACGAGACGTACTGGCGGTTCTCGGCGATGTAGTACTGCGGGTAGTCGTTGGTGAACGACTCGCCGATCCGCGAGAAGCCCTTGGCGGTCCAGCCGTTGTCGTCGCCCTCGGCGTTGTCCGTGAAGAGCGCGGCGCCGTCGGCCGTGACCGTGATGGCGTCAGCGGTGAAGCCCTTGCCGCCCGCGCCGCCGTCCGTCTGGTAGCGGAAGCGGAGGTCGACCTTCTTGCCCGCGTAGGCGTCCAGCGAGTACGAGAGCTTCTTGACCGCGCCCGAGACGTCGGTCAGGGCCGGCTTGTCGCTGGCGTCACGCGGGATGGCCTGGCCGTCCGCCGTGCCGTCGAGCGCGGTCCAGCTGGAGCCGCCGTTCTCGGACACCTCGGTGTAGAGGTAGTCGTAGTCGGCCTCGATGTCGTACCAGCCGGACAGGTCCAGCGAGGCGGACGTCTTGCCGGTGAGGTCGACCGGGCGCGTCAGGGTGTTCGACAGGTCGTCGCCCATGTCGCTCCACCACTGCTTCGAGCCCTCCGCGGGCTTCGTGACGGTGGTGGTGACTTCCTTCGCGGGCAGCTCGACGACCAGCGCCTGCTTGTTCTTGGTGTTGTACGCCGAGACACCGAGCTTGTGCGTCGACTTCGTGGCGGCCTTGGCCGTGTCGTAGTCGAGCCAGCCGAGCTGGAGCTTGTCCCAGGCGGTCATGTCGCCGGGCAGGTTGCCGATCTCGCCGTCGCCGGTGCCGAGCCAGGAGCCCGCCGACATCAGGGACCAGAAGCCGACCGAGTTCTCGCCGCCGCCGGAGGTGTCGTACAGGTCCGGCAGACCGAGGTCGTGGGCGTACTCGTGGGCGAAGACACCCAGGCCGCCGTTCTCGGGCTGCGCGGTGTAGTCGCCGACCCAGATGCCCGTGTCACCGATCTCGGCGCCACCGGCCTTGTTGCCCGTGGGGCCCGTCGCGCCGGCGTTGGTGCCGTACGCGTACCAGCGGTGCGCCCAGAGGGCGTCGGTGCCCTGTGCGCCGCCGCCCGCCGACTCGTCCTCGCCGGCGTGCACCAGCTGGAAGTGGTCGATGTATCCGTCGGACTCGTTGAAGTTGCCGTCACCGTCGAAGTCGTAACGGTCCCACTCGTCGTACTTCGCGAGGTCGGCCTTGATCTCGTCCAGGGTGCGGCCCTTGGCCTTCTGGTCCGTGACCCAGGCGTTGACGCCGTCGCGGACGGTGTCCCAGACGTTGGCGCAGTTGCTCGAGCCGCAGTAGTTCGAGCCGTAACGGGCCTCGTTGTACGGGACCTTGACCCAGTCGGAGACCTCGCCGTCGACCGAGTAGCGCCCGGAGGACGTCTTCTCGTAGTACGTCTTCAGCGATTCCTTGCCCTTGCCCTCACCGAAGTAGAGGTCCTGGAAGTGGGGCTGGTCGTAGTCGGCCTTCCAGGCGGTGCTGTTGTCCTTCGCCGGGTCCGGCTCGGCTATCTCGTTGTGCAGGGGGCCCGGCGTGCCGCCGTACTTCTTGACGGGCGGCTTCGGGCCGTCACCGTCGGGGTCGAACATCGTGGTGTCGTCGACCTGGTCGCCGAACTCCACGAGGATGGTGAAGATCTTGTCGGTCTTCTCCCGGCCGAGCTCGACGTACTTGCTCTTGCCGAGCTTGACGACCTTGGAACCGCCCTTGGCGGTCACCTTCTTCTCACCGGACAGCACCTGCTCCAGCGCGGCCTGACGCTGTGCGTCCTGCTCCTTGCTGAAGGGTCCTTCCAGGTCGTGCTCGTGCGCCTTGGCCGGCGCGGGGTCGCGCCGGTCCACGATGGAGGCGCCGGAATCCGACGTCCTGTCATCTGCCTGCGCCGTGGCGAAGGCGGATGCCGTCGCGGCGGTTGCGGCCAGGCACACCGCTACGGCGGTGGCGCGCAGCGCTCGTCTCTGATTGGTCACTTGATGCAGTCCTCCCCGGCGTTCGCAGCCGCGGCCAGGGGGTGAATACGGGCCGCGCGCGTTCAACGCGTCACAAGTGACGACATTCGATCGGAGTTACGAGAGAAAAGACAGATCTTGACTTGCACATACCAAGTGCACTATGCGGGAGACCTCTTCCGTTATCCGGACGTACATCCGGACCGGCCGCTCCGCCCGACCGGCGCGCCGCCGACCCCCGGCGTCGGTGGTGTGACTCCGTGCGCCCCCTGTGCACCGGTACCGTGGGTTAGGTCACGCTTACTACCCGTTCCTCACGGGCATCCACCGTCGTAGAGTCGATTGACAGTGCGAACGTGTTGAGAGACTGCCCTATCCGACACCCCGAGGACGGATACCGCCATGCCGCGTCCGACTGCCGCACAGTTCTCATACGGTTCGGCCACCGTCGTCTTCTCCGCCCTCGCCATGCTGCTGCTCTTCCGCACGGAATCGGGCATCGGCATCGCCGCCGTCGGCACCGCGGCGATGGGGCTCGGCCTCCTGGTGGCGATGGCGCTGCCTGCCCGCACGAAGGCGGACCGGCCGGTGACGGCTCCGCCCGCCGCCGCCCGTACGCACCGCACGGTCGAGGACATCGAGATCGCCACCGCACAGCGGGAGCACGTCGGCGGGCACTCGCTGCGTCGCTGAACTCCCGCCGCTCAGGGGGCGCTGACGACGACGGTCTTGCCCGCCTTGTCCTGCAGGCCCTGCCGGTAGGGCTTGTCCGTGAACATCAGCACGATGTTGATGAGCCACCACAGACAGGGGCAGCACAGCAGCGCCGGGAGCCAGAGCACCACGGCCCGCATCAGCGAGGAGCTCGTGTCGGGCACCGAGCCGTCGTTGAGCATCGCGACGCGCATCTTCAGCAGCCGCTTGCCGATGGTCCGGCCGTCCTTGTGCGTGAAGTACGTGTCGTAGGCGACGTAGACCACCAGGCCGATCAGCGACCACACCAGCTGATGACCTGAGTAGGCGTCGCCCACCGCGTTGCCGAAGTCGTCGTTGCCGTCGTCCGAGGTGACGTCGACCGCCCCGCCGAAGGGCAGCGAGATCAGGTACAGCGGGATCGAGATGATGAGGAAGTCGATCAGCCGCGCGAGGATCCGCTTGCCAGGTTCGGCGAGCGGCGGCATGCCGGCCAGCGGATCCGCACCACCATAGGGCCCGCCGCCGCCGTACGGGTCCTGCGGCGGCGGGCCCTATGGTG
>NZ_MAPV01000185.1 GCF_001700505.1 Streptomyces mutomycini | reverse complement strand
CCCCGGTGGAAACCGCCGAGCGCAGGAGCAGCCTGGACAAGGACGACCTGCGCCGCCGGCTCGGCGGTTTCCACCGGGGTGCGAAGGACGGCCGCCGTGATGTCGAGGCGGAGATCGGCGAGAGCCGCCCACAGAGCGACCACGACCGGACCGACGGTCGAATCGATGAGACGGGGGACACAGTCGAGGAGGCACGCAGTTGACTGCGCCCAGCACGTTCGGGCAGAGCACCGAGGCCCAGAACCTTCACTGGTTGCTGAGCAATCTCGTGGAGGAGGTGCCAGGAGTCCACTCGGTCACCGTCGTCTCGTCCGACGGGCTGATGCTGCTCTCCTCGGACCCCGGACTCGCGAAGACCACGGCCTCAGGGCGGCAGGACGGCCCGCGTGGCTCCAGCGCCGACCTGGCCACGATCGTCTCCGGCATCGGATCCCTCACGACAGGCGCCGCCAAGCTGATGGACGGCGGCGGCGTCAAGCAGACGATGGTCGCGATGGAGGAGGGCAGCGTCTTCGTCATGTCGATCAGTGACGGTTCCCTCCTCGGTGTGCACGCCACCGCCGACTGCGACATGAGCGTCGTCGCCTACCACATGGCGCTCTTCGTCGGCCGTGCCGGACACGTACTCACCCCCGAACTCCGCAGTGAGCTGCGCAAATCGATGGAGAGCGCCCAGTGACGTCAGCTGCCGAACCCGTACGAAAACTCCCCGTCAGAGGCTCCGACCGCAAGGTCGCACGGGTCCGTCCGTACTCGCTCACCGGTGGCCGGACCCGCTTCGGGCACGTCCTGCTCGTCGAGACGTTCGTCGCGGCGCTGGACGCTCCGGAGGTGCGCCGCGAGCTCACGAACGGCAACCTCGCCTCGCGCGTCATGCCTGAGCTCCACGCCATCGTCGAACTCTGCCGTCGCATGCGTACGGTCGCGGAGATCTCGGCCTTGCTGAAGATGCCGCTCGGCGTGGTCCGGGTGCTGCTCAGCGACTTGGCCGACCAGGGAAAGATCCGCGTCTACGGCACCGGTCACGGCACCGGCCAGCCCGACCGCGCACTGCTCGAAAGGGTGCTCAATGGACTCCGTCGTCTCTGAGGCGCCGCTCTTCACTCCGCGTCAGCGGGTGCCGCAGGACCGGCCCGAGGAGTCGGTGCAGTCCTGGCAGCTCGACCACACGCGCGCACCGATAGCCACCAAGATCGTCGTGGCGGGCGGGTTCGGCGTGGGCAAGACGACCTTCGTCGGCTCGGTCTCCGAGATAGACCCGCTGCAGACCGAAGCACTGATGACGCAGGCCAGCGAGGAGACCGACGACCTCACGGCCACGCCCGACAAGGTCACCACGACCGTCGCGATGGACTTCGGCCGGCTCACGCTGGACGACGACCTCGTCCTGTACGTCTTCGGGACCCCCGGCCAGCAGCGCTTCTGGTTCATGTGGGACGACCTGGTGCGCGGCGCGATCGGCGCCGTCGTCCTGGCCGACACCCGTCGCCTCGCCGACTGCTTCGCGGCGCTCGACTACTTCGAGAGCTGCGGCCTCCCCTACATCGTGGCCGTCAACCACTTCGAAGGGGCGGCCGGTTACGCGGAGGACGATGTCAGGGAGGCCCTGACAATACCTCCGCACGTGCCTGTTGTGATCATGGATGCGCGTAAGAGGATCACCGTCGTCGAGTCGCTGCTCGCCCTGGTGGGCCACGCACTCGACACCGCGCCCGAGTAACGACAGACGCACCCAGCACACGTAACGGAGAACCGCGATGCGGAAGATACTCATAGTCGGAGCCGGTCAGTCCGGTCTCCAGCTCGCCCTCGGACTGCAGTCCGCAGGGTACGAAGTCACCCTGATGTCCAACCGCACCGCGGACGAGATCCGGTCCGGCCGGGTCATGTCGACGCAGTGCATGTTCCACACGGCTCTCCAGCACGAGCGCGACCTCCAGCTCAACTTCTGGGAGTCGCAGGCCCCGCGGATCGAGGGCCTCGGCGTCTCGGTCGCCGGACCCGACTCCTCGCGCGTCATCGACTGGGTCGGCAAGCTGGACGGTATCGCCCAGTCCGTCGACCAGCGCGTGAAGATGGCCGGCTGGATGGAGACCTTCGCCCAGCGCGGCGGGCAGCTCGTCATCCACGGCGCCGCGGTCTCCGACCTCGACTACTTCTCCCGCACGTACGACCTGGTGATGGTCTCCGCGGGCAAGGGCGAGCTCGTCTCCATGTTCGGCCGTGACGCCTCCCGTTCGCCGTACGACGCCCCGCAGCGGGCGCTGGCGGTCGCGTACGTCCACGGTATGGGCCCGCGGCCCGAGCACCCGGAGTTCGACGCGGTGCGCTGCAACCTGGTCCCGGGTGTCGGTGAGCTCTTCATCATGCCGACCCTGACGACGTCGGGCCGCGCGGACATCCTGTTCTGGGAGGGCGTCCCCGGCGGCCCGCTCGACGCGTTCCAGGGCATCAAGGACCCCTCGGAGCACCTCGCCAAGACGCTGGAGCTCATGGAGAAGTTCACCCCGTGGGAATACGCACGCGCCACCAAGGTCGAGCTGACCGATGCCAACGCCACGCTGGCGGGCCGTTACGCCCCGACCGTGCGCAAGCCCGTCGGGCGGCTGCCCGGCGGTGGTCTGGTCCTCGGGGTGGGGGACGTGGTCGTCGCCAACGACCCGATCACCGGCCAGGGTTCCAACACCGCGTCCAAGTGTGCGCACTCCTACCTGCACTCGATCCTGGAGCACGGCGACCGGCCGTTCGACGAGGAGTGGATGGAGGCCACGTTCGAGCGGCACTGGGAGAACACCCAGCACGTCGTGAAGTGGACGAACGCGATGCTCGGCCCGCCGCCGGAGCACGTGCTGAACCTGATCGGCGCGGCCGGTCAGCTCCAGCCGGTCGCGGACCGGTTCGCCAACGGGTTCAACAACCCGGCGGACTTCGACAACTTCTTCTTCGAGCCGGAGAAGACGAACGCCTACCTCGCCGAGGTCTCGGGCGCGCAGGGCTGACACAGGCGCATACGGGGGCCGGGCCACCACATTCCGTCACACAGCTGTGGACGGTGGGGAGGCCCGGCTCTCATGCGTCCGGGGCGTCGTAGCCCGTGTCCGCGCCAGAGGTTGCGCTCTCGGGCAGTTCCGGCAGTGTGTACGCGCCGAGCGACTCGCTCCCCGGGTCGGGGCGTACGGCCCCGAGCAGCGGGTTCGAGGCCAGTGGTGAGACCTTCACCGTGGCGCCGGGCCTGGGGGCCTGCACCACGAGACCGTCGCCGATGTAGAGCGCGACGTGCGTCGCCTTCGGGAAGTAGACCACCAGGTCGCCGGGGCGCAGCGAGCCGACCGGCACCTTCGGCAGCCGGCGCCACTGTTCCTGCGAGGTACGGGGGATGGCCAGGCCCGCGGAGGACCAGGCCTGCGAGGTGAGCCCCGAGCAGTCGTAGGACTCCGGCCCCTCCGCGCCCCACACGTACGGCTTGCCGATCTGCTCGACGGCGTAGCGGACGGCCTCGGCACCCTCCTCGGAGGGAGTGCGCACCGAGCTGAGCGCGCCCGATGCGGCGAGTGCGCCCTGGGCCGCGCCGATGTTCTTCTCCTCCAGCGCCGACAGCGCGGCGAGCTGCTCGGCCGACAGCGAGGCCAGCATCGCCTCGATGCCCTTCAGCCGGGACCGCACGGTGTCGCGCTGCTCCTTCTGGCGGGCCGCCAGAATCCGCTGCCTGGCTTGCGCCGCACGGGACTTGGCCGCGAGGTCCTCGGCGCGCCGCTCGGCGCCGGTCAGCCGGTCGACCACGGCCGAACGGCCGGCCTGGGCCCGCTCGATGACGTGGCTCTGCTCAAGGGCACGGGCCGGGTCATCGGCCAGCAGCAGCGTCAGATACGCGGAGAAGCCGGTGCGCCCCTGGTACTGGTCCCGCGCCAGCCGCCCGGCGTTTCGGCGTCCGGAGTCCAGCGCCTGCCGGGCCAGGGCGAGTTCGGCGCGCAGCTTCCCGGCCTCGGCGGTCCGCTTCTTCAGCTCCTCCTCGGTGCCGTTGAAGAGCTCGCCCGCCTCCTCGGCCTTCCGGTAGAGCGTCTGCAACTGCTTCAGCAGCCCGGCCACGCTCTGCGGAGCCGGCCCGGCCGCCGGTGCGGGGCCGGGAGCCGGGTCCGGTCCGGACGGCTCGGCGACGGCGGGCGAGGCGGCGACGACAGCGGCCAGCGCCGCCGTGCAGAGGGCGCGTGCGACTCTGCCCGGCACGGCATCACCTCCGGGGTCAGGGGGTGATACCGATTAATCGGACTACCCCACAATTGGTCGGATCGCACCCATCCGGCCACTCGGTGCAGGGCGATGCAAGGACCGCACGGCGTGCCGCCCGGGGTGGGCCCCGAACGGCGGACCCCCGGTGGCGCGGGTCCGCGCCTGCCTGCGCGTCACTTCACGGGGAACGCGTAGAAGGCCCGTTCCCGCTGGACGACGACGGTGCTCCCGGCGGCCAGCACCCGGTACGGAGCGCTGACCTTCGCGCCCTTCGGGTCCTGGGCCCCGATGTCCTGGAACTTCCACAGCCGGCGCCCGTCCGCCGCGGCGAACGCGGTCACCTGGGAGACGTCCGCGGCGAGCAGCGTCCTCCCGCCACCGCTCAGCGTGAGCGCGGGGGCGTCGCCGCCGAGCGGAACCTCGGTGGACCGCCGCCAGAGCAGCTTTCCGGTCGCCCGTTCGACCGCGCCGACCTCCTGGTTGCGGTTCGTGGTGTGGAGCAGCGTCCCGGCCGGGAGCGACGGGCCGAAGACGGACGACGCGGTGCCGTTCAGCGTCCAGACCGGCTTCCCCGTCCCCGTATCGAAGGCCTGCAGGTCGTCGCCCACCGCGCCGTACAACCGCCCCTCCCCGTCACCGACCGCCGCGCCGGCCTCGGCGACCGTGCCGAAGCGCCGGCTCCACAGCAGCTTCCCGGTGTCGCGGTCGAAGCAGCGGAAGAGGGCCTTGCCCTTGCCGGCCGAGGCATCGGCGGCGGTGAGCGTGCCGGCGTCCTGGCGTACGACGAGGTCGGCGTCCCGGACCGCGGTGATCCGGTAGGCCGGGGTGCCGGGTGCCCGGCCCGCGGGGACGGCCACCCGCCAGAGTTCCTTGCGCAGCACGACGTCGTACGCGAAGAAGTAGGCCTTGACGGCCTTGGTGTCCTTGCCGCGCTTCTTGCCCTTCTTCGGCTTGGGCGCCTTCACCGTGACGGTGTGGGAGCCGGTGAACCAGAGGACGGACCCGGACGATCCGGTGAGCGGGGCCACCTTCATGTCCGGTACGCCGGCGAACTGGTCCGCGAAGCGCACCCGGTGCTCGATCCGTCCGTCCTCCGGCGACAGCCAGAGGAACTCGGTCGGGCTCACCAGGACGCAGAGGCCCTTCCCGCCCGCCAGGACCTCCTGGGCGCCTGCGGCGTCGGCGCGCTCCCAGACCTTGCGCCCGGTCCGGAGGTCGACGGCGGTCGCCCCGTCGGTGTCCGTCAGCACCAGCAGCTCGTCCTGCCAGACACCCGCGGTCAGCGGGGCCGGTGCGGCGGCCGGGTGCGTGTACATCCACCGGGGGTCCGGGGCCCGGCCGGGCGCGGTGGGCCGGGGCGCGGCCGCCGGTTTGCCGTCGGCGGCGGAGGCGGGCTCGTCGGACCCGAAGGCGGACACGGCCACCCCGCCCAGGACGAGCCCCGCCGCACCGGCGGCGACGGCGGTGAGCAG
>NZ_MAPV01000184.1 GCF_001700505.1 Streptomyces mutomycini | reverse complement strand
GCCCCGGAAAGCGCCGAACCCTCGGAAGCGCCGACCCTCGCCCCCGCGCCCGAGGGCGCCGAACCGGTCCCGGCCGAGTCGGTGCCTGCGGGAACGATGCCGCGGGGCGGCGTCGACGCCGGAGAGCGGCCGTCAGGCCTGGCCGGCAGCACCGCGCTGTACGGTTCCGCGGCCGGTGCCGTGCTGCTCGCGGGCGCCGGTGCCCTCGTGCTGCGCCGCCGGTCCGCACAGCGCACCGGCTGATCCCCGACGACGGCGCCGCTCCCCGCGCGGGGAGCGGCGCCACCCGCCGATTCCCTTCCGATTCACTGGCCCACCGCACTGGAGCACTCATGCCCCTTACATTGAAATCGTCACGGCGGACGGCCGTGTCCGTAGCGGCAGCCGTCCTGCTGCTCGCCCCCGTCACCGGTTGCGCCGCTGACGATCCGCCGCGGCCTTCCGTCAGGACGGGCCCATCCACCCCCCGGCCCCCGGAATCGCCCCGTGCGCCGGCACCGACGCGGCTGACAGTCCCGTCGCTGGGGATAGACAGCGCGCTGCTGCGGCTGGGGCTCAACGCGGACGGCACGGTCGAGGTTCCGCCGGCCAGCAAGGGCATGACGGCCGGCTGGTACGCGGGCGGGGCCGTGCCCGGCGAGCCCGGTGCCGCCGTGCTCATCGGGCACAACGACACGCGGTTCGGCAAGGCCGTCTTCCACGACCTGCACGCGATCGCCAGGGGTGCGGACATCACCGTGTCCGACGGGGGAGGTGCAGAGGCCCACTTCACGGTCACCGGCACGGAAACTGTCAGCAAGAGCTCCTTCCCCACCCGGAAGGTCTACGGAGCCACCGATGAGCGAGTGCTTCGACTGATCACCTGCGACGGGGGTTTCGACGCCGCCGGTCACCCCGTGGACAACCTCATCGTGTACGCGAAGCTGCGCTGACGGGGTCTGCCTGAACCCTTGACGAGTACACGCGTACGGGCAAAGAATGATCGCGCAGTGCGCATGACAACGTTGTCTACGTTTCGAGAGGCGCTCATTCCATGAGATGGACCCACTGGATTCGCGGTGCGGGGACGGCAGCAGCCACAGCCGCCCTCCTCGGCGGCGCCGTCGCCGCACCTGCCGCGGCGGACGGAGGGGGGCACGCCGAGAGAGGTCGGCTCACCGATCTCGTCAACCCGTTCATCGGAACGGAGAACGAGGGCAACACCTACCCAGGCGCCGCGGTGCCGTTCGGAATGGTGCAGTTCTCGCCCGACACCGGGCACAACACGGGCTACGACTACTCGGACACCCGCATCAGGGGCTTCTCCGCCGTCCACATCTCCGGCGTGGGCTGCGGCCTGGGCGGTGACCTCCCGGTGCTTCCCACGACCGGTGACATCACCTCGACGGACAACGCCACGTATGCGGCCGAGTTCAGCCACGACGACGAGAAGGCGAGCCCGGGCACCTACAAGGTGGGCCTCAAGACGGGCATCGAGGCCGAGCTGAGCGCCACCGAGCGCACCGGCGTGCAGCGCTACACCTTTCCCGCCACGGACAAGGCCAACGTCCTCATCAACGCCGGCCAGTCGCTGCACAAGACCGTGAACACCCAGGTGGAGATCCTCGACAGCCGCACCGTGCGTACGGCCATCACCGGCAGTGGTTTCTGCCAGGACACCAAGCCGTACACGGTGTACACGATCACCCGCTTCGACCGTCCCTTCGCCACCTCCGGCACCTGGAAGGGCGACACGGTCACCGAGGGCTCGAAGTCCTCGTCAGCGGCCGCCGAGCGCAACGGAGCCTTCCTGCGCTTCGACACGACCCAGGACCGCACCGTCGAGGCGACCACCGCCATCTCGTACGTGGACGCCAAGGGCGCGGCCCTCAACCTCCGCGCCGAAGGCGGCCGTTCGTACGACCGTGTCGCTCGCGCCGCGCAGGCCGCGTGGGAGGACCGCCTCGACGACGTCCGGGCGAAGGGGGGCAGTGAGACGCTGCGCCGGACCTTCTACTCGTCCCTCTACCGTTCATTCCTCGCACCGAACATCGGCAGTGACGTCGACGGCCGCTACACCGGCTGGGACCAGAAGATCCACCGGGCCAAGGGATTCACCTACTACCAGAACTGGTCGCTCTGGGACACCTACCGCACCCAGGCCCAGCTCCTGTCGCTGCTCGCGCCCCACGAGTCACGTGACATGGCGATCTCGGTCCTCAAGATCGACGAGGACAGCGGCTGGCTCCCCAAGTGGGGCTACGGCACGGTCGAGACGAACATCATGACCGGTGACCCGGTCACACCGTTCCTCACCAACGCCTACCAGCAGGGGCTGCTGAAGGGGTACGAGGAACAGGCGTACCGCGCACTCAGGAAGAACGCCGACGGCGTGCCTCCGGCCGACTCCGCCCCCGTGGGACGCGAAGCCAACAAGGAGTACCTCGCCGACGGCTTCGCGCCCTACATCAAGGGCCGTGCCCATGTGAAGCCGGGTGACTCGGACTACGACCACGGTGCCTCCGCGACCCTGGAGTACGCACTGTCCGACGCGATGCTCGGTCAGATGGCGAAGGAGCTCGGGCACGAGGACGACGCCGCGCGGTATGCGGAGCGAGCGCAGAACTACCGGAAGATCTTCGACAGCTCGACCGGCTTCTTCCGTGCGCGGGACGCGAACGGGGACTTCACCGGCCCCGTCGACCCGGCGCAGAGCGAGGGCTTCCACGAGGGCACGTCCTGGCAGTACCAGTGGCTGGTCCCGCAGGACCTGCCCGGCATGGTCTCCCTGATCGGCGGCACCCAGGCGGCCAACGACCGTCTCGACTCGTTCTTCGCCTACGAGCAGTTGCTGCAGGACCCTGCGAAGACCGCGCGCGAGGTGTGGGTGAACGGGCCGTACGACTACTACAACGCGGACAAGTACAACCCGCAGAACGAGCCCGACCTGATCGCCCCCTACACCTACCTCTCCACCGGTCAGCCCTGGAAGACGACCGACGTGGTGCACGCCGCGCTCACGCTCTTCACGGACGCCCCGACCGGTATGACCGGCAATGACGACCTGGGGACCATGTCCGCCTGGAACGTCCTCTCGTCGATCGGGATCTTCCCGGTCCAGCCGGGCACCGACACCTGGAGCCTCTCGACCCCCGTCTTCGAGCGGGTGGACCTGAACCTCGACCGGCGCTACTACCCCGAGGGCAGTCTGACCGTGAAGGCTCCGGGCACCTCCGAGTCGTCCCGGTACATCCAGTCGGCCCGGACGGACGGGGCCGCGTACGGGAAGACCTACCTGACCACCGAAGACATCCGCGGTACGCGCGAGTTGTCCTTCGAGGTCGGCACGGAACCCTCGGAGTGGGGCACGTCGGCGGACGCGGCACCGCCCGCCCTGAAGTGACGCACTGAACAACCGGCCGCACACGGGACCCGCCCTTCACCGAGGGGCGGGTCCTCCCGTTGCGCCGCGAAGGGATCAGCCGTTGAACCGGTCCGGATCGAAGCCGGTCCGCTCGTCCCGGTTCAGGGCGCTGATCTCGCCGATGTCCCCCTCGGTGAGTTCGAAGTCGAAGAGGTCGAAGTTCTCCTCGATGCGCCGTAGGGTCACCGACTTGGGGAACACGATGTCCCCACGCTGCAGGTGCCAGCGCAGGGTCACCTGGGCCGTCGACTTGCCGACCCGCTCCGCGATACGGACGAGCGTCGGATCGTCGAGCACCTTGCCCTGCGCGATGGGGGACCAGGCTTCGGTGGCGATGCCGTGTTCGGCGCCGAAGGACCGGACCGCGTCCTGGGTGAGGTAGGGATGTACCTCGATCTGGTTGACGGCGGGCACCACCACGCCGCCGTCCAGGAGGCGGCGCACGTGGTGCGGCTGGAAGTTCGAGACCCCGATGGCCTTGACGCGTCCCGAGCGGTAGATCTCTTCCAGGGCCTTCCAGGTCTCCACGAAATCGCCCTTGTCCGGCAGAGGCCAGTGGATGAGGAAGAGGTCCAGATAGTCCAGCCGCACCTTCTCCATGGTGCGTTCGAACGCCTGGAGGGCGTCGTCGTAGGCATGGGCGTCATTGTCCAGCTTGCTGGTGACGAAGATGTCGGCCCGGTCGAGGCCGGAGTCCAGGACCGCCTGGCCGACCTCCTTCTCGTTGCCGTACATCTGCGCCGTGTCGATATGGCGGTAGCCGGCCCCGAGAGCCGCCAGGGTGGTCTCGCGGGTGTCCTCCGGGGGAATCTGGAAGGTGCCGAAACCGAGCTGGGGGATCTTCACGCCGTTGTTGAGGGTGATGGCGGGTACTGCGGACACGGATGACTCCTAGTCGTCGAGGTTCAGGCTTGCCGCCGTGGGCGTTCCGGGTGCATCAGGCCTCACTGCGGCGGTACCCGACATCAATCCGGGCAAACAGGCTTATACAGCTTGATAAGGATGCCTTGTTCTGGCTGTGCCCGCGCCACGGCTCTCCGTACGCCGAGGGAGTCCCGCCGCCGTGTCCGAGCTGTTGACGCTCTCCGGGACGGTACCTGTCGTGCTGGTCTGTCAGCTGTCAGCTGTCAGCTGTCAGCTGTCAGCCGTCAGCCGTCAGCCGTCGGATCGGTCGTACATCCGGATGATCTTTGCCAGTGGATAAGGGGTCTGCCTGCTCCGGCTCCGGAACGCGTGGTTGAAGTCCGACGTCACGGCGGCGATCGGAGCGTGCCGGGAGATGATCGCCGCGGCCTCCTCCGGGATTCCGGTGGGGCGCTTGCCCTCCGCGAAGGCCCGCACCAGTGCACTGCGGCCGTCCCGGTCCTCCACCCGGTATCCGAAAAGAGCGGTGACCAGCCAGTTCACCAGATACGTGGCGGTGTAGCAGCGGTCGTAGGTCTGATGCCGGTCGAAGAAGTCGGCCTCGTCCTGCGAGAGCTCGAACGCGGAGGAGAGGGAGAGGCCATAGTCCGCGAAGTAGAGGCGCTGACCGTCGGTCAGGATGTTCTCGAAGTGCGCGTCGAAGTGCAGGAGCCCTCGGCTGTTCATGAACGAGGTGCCGGCTGCCAGCTCCCTTTCCACCATGTCGCAGGAGCGGCCGACGGTCCGGTCTCCGGTATCGACCTGGGTGCCTAGCCACTGGTGCAGGTTCTGCGGGATGTACTCCAGGAACAGCGCGATGCTCCCCGAGGACTGTTCGAGAGCCCTGATCCGGCGGCGCACCTGCGACCCGCCGCCCCAGTACGCCACAGCCCGTTCGACGTCGGCCAGTTCCCCGGGCAGGGGTGTCGAGTCCGGCAGGACCCTCCAGTGGTACATCAGGGGGAAGCCCTCGAATTCCGCCGCGAGCACCCAGTTCGTCGTCATGGTGTGCACGGCGAGTTCCCTCCAGGCCCCGAAGCCCGGCCCGCCGATGGCACCGATGCCGTAATGGCAGAAGCCGGGAAGCTCGAAGAGATCCGCCGTGGACCGGATGTGCTCGGGTCGCATCTCCAGCTCGGTGAGAGGCACCCGCTTCACGAAGACCGGCATGCCGGCGACCTCCATCAGAGCTGACTTCCCGCCGATGCCGGATCCGATCGGCTCGGCCGCGTCCACCAGCTCGCGCAGGGCGTGATCACTGCAAGAGGCCAGGGAGGTGGAGACGGCGCCATGGCCACTGAGACGCGCACTGCGCGACATGTCGGGAACTCTCACTGCGCCTCCACCTCGGCACCGGCCCTCGGCCCTGCCACTGCCGGCGAACACCACCGAGCTGCGACCGCGCTCGATACGAAGCCCTATCCGTCCCGCACTTTACGTGAGAACCAGATGCCTGCTCCGGAAACGGGAGGCGGAGAGGCAGGCCGTCAAGCAGGAGCCGTTGAAGCGCTTCGATTAACACGCCAAGGCTGACTGCCGGACGGCCTGGAAGCGGGTGTCCGTGTCCGCACGTGCGGCTTCCAGCACACGCTTGACCGACTTTGTGATGGAGCTATTGACACCTTTCCCCGTGGCTGTCATCTTCGAAGCGCTTCAACGATCTTGGCCTGGGGACCCGGTCCTGGCCTGAGCCCCGAGGACGGCCGATGGCGCACTTCGACAATCCAGTCATCCCCGGTTTCAGCCCGGATCCGAGCATCTGCCGCGTGGGTGAGGACTACTACGTCGCGACGTCCAGCTTCGAGTACGTACCCGGGGTGCCGCTGTGGCACAGCAGGGACCTCGTGCACTGGCGGCTGATCGGGCACGCGCTGGACCGCCCGTCGCAGTTGGACCTGCCGGACACCGCCCCGTCCTCGTGCGGGGTGTACGCACCCACGCTCCGGCATCATGACGGCCGCTTCTGGATGATCACGACCGTGGTGGCCGGTGCGGGCAACGTCCTGGTGACCGCCGAGGATCCCGCCGGCCCGTGGTCGGAACCCGTGCCGGTGGGCATACCCGGCATCGACCCCGATCTGGCCTGGGACGACGACGGGAACTGCTGGTGCGTGTTCTCCCACGGCGGTATCCGCGGGGTGCGCATCGAGCCCGAGACGGGTGAACTGCTCGGCGAGCCGGTGGAGATGTGGTCGGGAAGCGGGCTCCAGTACCCCGAGGGCCCACACCTCTACCGGGTCGGTGACTGGTGGTATCTGCTGCTCTCGGAGGGCGGCACGGAACGCGGGCACGCGATGTCGATCGCCAGGGCCCGCTCTCTGCCGGGGCCGTTCGAAGCGCACCCGGACAACCCCGTGCTGTCCCACCGCAGTACCGGTCACCCGGTGCAGAACACCGGCCACGGTGATCTGGTCGAGGCCCACGACGGGACATGGTGGATGGTGCTGCTCGGTACCAGGCCCCGCGGTCACACGCCGCAGTACCACGGGATGGGCCGGGAGACGTTCCTCGTGCCCGTGCGGTGGGAGGACGAGTGGCCGCTGCCGGGGCCGCTGGAACTCCGTGCCCCTGCGCCGGCACTGGCTCCGCATCCCTGGCCCGCCGAACCGCACCGCGACGACTTCGACTCCCGGGCCCTCGCCCCCTGCTGGGTGTCGCCGAGGTGGCACGACCCGAGCGCCGTACGCCTCGGCGAGCGGCCCGGGCACCTGGTGCTGCATGCACGCGCGGACAGCATGGACAAGCCGGGCGCAGTGTTCGTGGGGCGGCGCCAGCGCGACGCGGACTGCAGTGCACGGACCCGTGCCGACGTCGGCGACGGAGGCAGGGGTGGTCTGGCCGTACGGCTCGACGAGGCACACCACTACCAGGTGGAGAGGGAAGACGGCACGGTGCGCGCGGTCGCCCGCATCGGCCCGTTGCGCCGGACGGTCGCCGAACGGGCCGTTCCCCCCGGCCCTTTGACACTGCGGATCGACGTGACCACCACGGATGTCCTGCCGCCCACCGTCACCGTACGTCCTGCGGGCCCCGAGGCCGCTGCTCCGTCTGGGCTCCGCGTCGGCGGCCCCGACACACTCCGCCTGGGATACGAGACAGCCGACGGGGACTTCGAGGTCCTCGCCGAGCTCGACGGCCGCTACCTCACCACCGAGGTCGCTGGGGGTTTCACCGGCCGTGTCGTCGGCATGTACGCCACCCGGGGCACCCCCGCCTTCGACTGGTTCGATCTGCGGCCGGCCTGACGGAGTCCGGACGCTTCGTCCCCGACGCCGTCCGGGGCCGGGCGGCGGGTGTTCAGCGCGCCAGCGCGGTCTCCAGCCACTGCCGGACCTCGGGCGTGACCGGGTCGGTGATGTCGGTGAACTCGGCATGCTTCGTGAGGAACTTCGCCACGTACGGGCACACGGGTACGATCCGCTTGCCCGCGTCCCGTACGTGGCTCAGCGCCTCCTGCACGAGAACGGAGGCCAGCCCCCGGCCCGCGAAGGCGTCATCGATCTCGGTGTGGAAGAACACGCGCTGCTCGTCGCGGTCGCGGTAGGCGGTGAACCCCACGCTCACCTCGTCGGACAGGATCTCGTAGCGGTGCCTCGCGTCCACGTTCCGGACGATCGGGGCGGCGGCTCGGGTCATCGGGTGCTGCCTTTCGGGCGGGTCGGGTCGGGGGCGTCCCGTGGAGCGAGGGCGCGTCGGGAGCTTGGTTTCCGCCGCATCATCCCGCACGTGGCCCGGCCTGCTGGTG
>NZ_MAPV01000183.1 GCF_001700505.1 Streptomyces mutomycini | reverse complement strand
GGGCGTGGGGCGTCGGGCAGGTCGAAGAGTTCGACGCCGTTCTCGTCGCGGAAGGTGACGAGGCCGGGCCGCAGCCGGTCGAAGACCTCACGCATACGGGTGAGCCCGGCCCACATCTGCATGTCCTTCACCGAGGCCGGTCCGAAGGCGCCGAGGTAGCGCAGCACCGTCGCGTCGGGCGAGGCGGCCGGCTGCGAGGGGCGCTCCAGCCAGTGCTCGGCGGTCGTCAGGGCGACCTGTCCGCTGCGCCCCCAGAGGCCGCGCGGGGTGACCTGGACCAGCGGCAGCCTGCAGCGGGCGGCGACGGCGAGTGCCCGGGGGTCGGCGTCGGGCCAGTGGGGGAGCAGTTCCTCCCGCAACTCCTTCATGGTGCGCGGCCGTTCCTCGACGAGCTCCCTGGCGAGTGAGGTGAGCCGTTCCAGGTCGACCCCCGCGAGGCCGCTGCGGAACATGCTCAGCTCACGGTCGCGCGCGGGCTGGACCAGGGGGCGCAGCGTGAGGGCGTCCTCGGCGGTGTGGGTGTGGATGGTGGAGCGCAGGGTGACGATCCTGACCACCTGGCGGGACTCCATCAGTGCCGCGAGCTCCGCAGGGTCGAAGTCTTCCAGCCGGGAGAAGAGCTGGAAGTAGGGCGGCCGGGTGTTCTGGGCCTGCAGACCCACCAGACGGCTGATGGCGTCCTTCGCCGGGACGGCGGTGCGGCGCAGCAGCAACTGCCGCTCCATCGTGGCTCTGTTGAGCGCGCGGGTGGAGAGCACGGGAGCGTTCTTGGCGGCCATGGTCCGCAGACTACGCGGGCGCCGGCCGGGACGGGCGACACTCGCACGGTCGGCTGCACCACCGGCAGCAGGGCACCGGCCCGCATGATGGGGCGGTGATCAGTGTCCTGTTCGCCGTCCTGACCGCTCTGAGCAACGGCACCGCCTCGGTGCTGCAGCGCCGTGCCGCCGCCGGAGTTCCCGACAGCGAGGCGATGCGCCTGTCGCTGATCGGACATCTGATGCGGAAGAAGGTGTGGCTCGCCGGGATCGGTCTGGTGATCGTCGCCGCCGTCTGCCAGGCGGTGGCCCTGGCCACGGGGCCCATCGCCGTGGTCCAGCCGATCTTCGTGATCGAGCTGCCCGCGACCCTGCTCGTCGCCGGGTTCGTCATGCGGGCCGGGGTCCCGCGGCAGGTCTGGTGCGGGGTGGCAGCGGTGACGCTGGGCCTGGCCCTCGGTATGGCCGCCGCGGCACCGGTCGGCGGAAGCGACGACGTGCAGGGCGCTGCCTGGGTCCCGGCCCTGGCGGCGACCGCGGCCTTCGAGGCCGTGCTGATCGCCGCCGCGCTGGGCACCTTCGGAAACACCCGGGCCGCGCTGCTCGGTCTGGCCGCGGCGTGCGGGTACGCGCTGACGGCCGCGCTGATGAAGGACGCCATGTCGCGGCTGGACGCCGGCGGTGCGGCCGGTCTGCTGACGGCGTGGCAGTTGTACGCCACCGCGGTGGCCGGTGTGGGCGCGCTGTTCCTCCTCCAGAACGCGCTCCAGTCAGGCTCCCTGGTGGCGGTGCAGCCGATGCTGACGCTCGGGGACGCGCTGATCAGCATCACCTACGGGGTGGCCCTGTTCGGGGAGGAGCTGCGGACCGGCTGGTGGCTGCTGCCCCAGCTGACCGGGGTGGCTCTGATCGCCGCCGGCTGTGTCGTCCTCGCCCGGTCCCCGTTGGCGACGGCGGACGCGTCGCCACGCACGGGGTGAACCGCTCAGGGCCGGCCACGCGCCGGGACCTCCTCGCCGGGCGGCACCGGCCCGGGCGGGGTCCCGTCGCCGAAGGGGCGGCCGCCCAGCTGCGCACGGTGGTGCGGGGTCAGCCAGCCCGACAGGTCGGGTCCGAGCGGCACGATGCCGGTCGGATTGATACCGGTGTGGACCCGGTGGTAGTGCTGCTTGATGTGGTCGAAGTCGACGGTGTCGCCGAAGCCCGGGGTCTGGTAGAGGTCCCGTACGTACGCCCACAGGACGGGGTCCTCGGCGAGCTTCGAGCGGTTGCACTTGAAATGTCCGTGGTAGACGGCGTCGAAGCGCACCAGGGTGGTGAACAGTCGGATGTCGGCCTCGGTGATCGTGTCGCCGACCAGGTAGCGTTGTCCGGCGAGGCGTTCGGAGACGAGGTCGAGGCGGCGGAACACATCGACGTAAGCCGCCTCGTACTCGCCCTGTCCGGTGGCGAATCCCGCCCGGTAGACGCCGTTGTTGACGTCCCGGTAGACGCCGTCCATGACCGTGTCGATCTCGTCGCGCAGCCGCTCCGGGTAGAGGTCGGGGGCGCCGGGGCGGTGCAGCCCGGTCCATTCGGTGGCCAGGTCCAGCGTGATCTGCTGGTAGTCGTTGGTGACCAGGGCCCGGGTCGGTACGTCGACGATCGCGGGCACGCTGACACCGCCCGGGTAGCCGTGTTCCCGTGCGTCGTAGGCCTCGCTCAGGTAGGCGATGCCGAGCACCGGGTCCTTGCCGCCCTCGTCGAGGGTGAAGCGCCAGCTGCGGTCGTCCTGGAGGGGGTCGGCGACGGCCAGGGAGAGGGCGCTCTCCAGTCCGAGCAGCCGGCGTGAGACCAGGGCCCGGCTCGCCCAGGGGCAGGCCCGGCTGACGACCAGGCGGTAGCGCCCTGCCTCGACGGGCCAGCCGTCACGGCCGTCCGCGGTGATGCGGTCGGCGAAGTGGCTGCGGGAGCGCTTGAAGGGCTTGTGGCCGTACGAGGTGTTCCCGCCGGGTTCCGGGTCCTCGGTGTCGCTCATGGTGTTCCCTTCCGCGCGTCGGTGGATTCGGGTGCCCCGGAGGGCGCTTCGGACCGTCCTCTTCCCCGCCTGCCCGCCACGACGTCGGCCAGGGCCACGATCAGGCCCGCGAGGACGAACGCGACCGAGACGAGGAGTCCGTGGTCGTAGGCCGCCGCCCAGTCGCCGGGGCCCAGCCGGGCGAAGAAGACCGAGCCGACCGCGGCGATCCCGATGGCCGAGCCGACGCGCTGGCTGGTCTGGAGGGTGCCGCCGGCACTGCCCGCGTTGTGGACGGGGACCTCGGAGAGGGTGAGGGCCTGGTTGGGGGCGATGACCAGCCCGCTGCCCAGACCCGCCAGCAGCAGCGGGGCCGCCATCGCGAGGCCGGCGCCCCTGCCGGGGACCAGGTGTGCGGCCAGCGCGGTGAGACCGAGTCCTACGGCCACCATGGTGAGTCCCACGACGATGAGAGGCCGTCCGAACCGGCCGACCAGCCGGCCGCCGATGCTCGCCGACGCGCCCGCGCCCAGGGCGAACGGGGTGATCGCGAGGCCCGCCTCCAGGGCGCTGTACTGCAGCCCGGACTGGAGATAGAGCGTGCTGATGAAGAAGATCGAGGTGAAGCCGGCGAAGTACATCAGGATCATCAGGCAGCCCAGCCAGAACGACCTGAGCCGGAAGAGCGACAGGTCGAGCACGGGCTGGACGTTCCGTCGCGCGCAGCGGGACTCCCAGGCGACGAACGCCGCGAGAAGGACCGCGGCCACTGCCACGAGCAGCCACTTGCCGTCGCCCGGCCACTGCTGGGCCTGGACGAACGGCAGCAGCAGGGCGAGGACCCCCGCGCCGAGCAGCAGGACACCGAAGGGGTCCAGGTCGCGCGGGCGTACCCGGGTCGCCGACGGGGTGTCGGGGAGCAGTCGCCGTGCCAGGAGGAGGCAGACGATCCCGATCGGCAGGTTGACGTAGAACACCCAGCGCCAGCCCTCCTCGGCCCCGGCACCCTGGATCAGGAGGCCGCCGAGGAGCGGGCCGACGGCGGTGGAGATGCCGACCACGGTGCCGAACATACCGAAGGCGCGGCCCCGTTCGCGCCCGGAGAACATCTGCTGGATCAGCGCGGAGATCTGGGGGGAGAGCAGCCCGCCCGCCGCCCCCTGGAGGAGCCGGGCGATGACGAGCCAGAGGCTGGACTGGGCGGCCCCGCAGGCGGCGGAGGCCAGGGTGAAGAGGGTCAGGCCCGCCATGAACACCGCGCGCCTGCCGCGTGCGTCGCCGAGGCGTCCGCCGGGGATGAGGACGAGCCCGAAGGCGAGCGCGTAGCCGGACAGCACCCACTGGAGGTCGGACTCCGGGGTGTCGAGGCCCTCCTTGATGGACGGCAGCGCCACATTGACGATGGAGACGTCCAGCAGTGTCATGAACCCCGCCACCAGACAGACGGCGAGGGCACGCCAGCGACGGGGGTCACCGGGGCCGGGGCCGGGCATGCCCGTGTCCCGGTGCTCCGTGCTCTCTGCCATGGTCCGCACCCTAGTTCGCGCCCGTCCGGTCATCGTTCCGGGCGCGCCGTGCGGTGGGGTGGCGGTCCCCGGTCGGCGGTGGACGGCGCCGGTCCGGCGTGCCCGGGCCCATCGGGGGTACCGGTCGGTCATGACTGTCGCCAAAACGAGCGTTCTGGTCCTGGACTGTACCGAGCCGCTTGAGCTCGCTGACTTCTACGCCAACCTCCTCGACGCGGAGGCGCGGATCGGGAGCGATCCCGATTTCATCGAGATAGTGGGCAACTCCGGGGTGCATCTGGCCGTCCGGCGCGACCACGGTTTCGCGCCGCCGAGCTGGCCGCGCCCGGAGGACTCCCTGCAGGCACATCTGCGCATCCTGGTGGGCCCTGGAGACATGGACGAGGCCGAGCGCGAGGCAATAGGTCTCGGCGCCCGGCCGGTGGACACGGGGGACAGCAACGGCGGTCCGCGTGACGAACGGGTCTACAACGACCCGGCCGGGCACTCGTTCACGATGGCGGTGTATCCGGCCCTGCCGTCGTCGGCCGCCCCGGCCTCCTAGGGGTGCGTCCCGTCTCCAGGGTCAGCGCCCCGGCCGGTGGGGGCGTTCCGTAGGATCCCAGGGTGACGACGGGGACAGGGACGATGACGGGGACAGGGGCGTGGGCGCCGCCGACCGAAGCGGAACGGCTTCTGCTCGAAGCGGCGGCGGCAGGCGACCGGGAGGCGTTGCCGGCCGCACTGGCCGCGAGCAGGCTCTTCGTGCTCGTCGCCAGGCTGCACGCGGACACCCCCGGATTCGCTCCGCCGCTCACCGCGCAGCCGGACCCCGCGAGGCCGGACCGGATGTGTGTCACGGTGCTGACGTCCGGCATGCTGCCGCCCTGGCATCCCGACTGGGTGTTCGAGGCGGTCGGTCTCGACGAACTCGCACGCCGGTGGCCTGACAAGGTGCGGTGGCTGGGGATCAATCCCGGCACGCCGTACGCGCTCACTGTCGAGGCCGGTGCGGGGCGTCGCCGTGCATGGCTGAAGGCCCACGCGCGGTCCGGTGGCCCGCGGGGCGGCCTGCTGCTGACCCATGCGGCCGGTCCGCTGCACGGGCCGGTCGCACACGGACTGGCCCTCGGCGCCCACCTCGCGGTGCACAACGGTCTCGTCTGGAACGACCTGGGCGCCGCCTATGAGGGATACGCGACGGACCGTGCACGGCTCCGTAATCCCTGGGGTGTGCAGACCCGCGCCGCCTACCGGGAGACCATCGAATCGCTGCTGGCCACCCGGCTGGTCGGCCGTGCCCACGAGTCGGTGCTCCAGATCCGTCGTTCCCTCGCCGTGCGGCTGAGCCGCACCCCGACGGTTCCCGAGTGGTCCGCGGCGGTCACCGCCGAGATGACGCGCCGCCAGTCCACGGCGGAGGGGACGGCCGAGGCCCATGAGGCGCTGCGGCTGGCCGTCACGTACGAGGAGAGGTTCCGTGCGGACGGCGCCCTCGGCGCGGGAATGCGGGTCGACACGCTGGCCGCCTTCGACTACGGGCGGGCGGTCAACGTCGTACGGCTCGCGCTGGGTGCCCGCCTCTGCGATCCGCACGAGGCCGAACAGACCGTGCTGCGGATCGGTGCCCTGGCCAAGCGGGCGTACGGCTCCTGGGCACAGTTCTCCCTGGGCTACTCGCTGACCCGCGTGATGCACTTCGACGCGGACGATCCGTCCGGAGTGAAGTACGAGCAGTCGCTCGCTCAGCACCGCGTCCTGACCCAGGACCCCAACAGCCCCTACCGGAACGTCGCATGGTGATGAACTCGCTGCCTCCCTACCCCGGCAACCCTGCCCACGGCGCTCCCTGGGTGTCTCCGTCCGTGACGGAACACCTGCTGTACGAGGCGGGCGCGCGCGGCGACGCGGAGGCACAACTGCGTGTGCTGGCGGGCGAGCAGCTCTACATCCTCGCACCGAAGGCCGAGGTGGACGCGGCTCCCCACATGGTGACGTGGCGCTCGCACCGGGACGAAGCCGGACGGAGCTGCCGGCCGGTGCTCACCCGGGGGATGCTGCCGCCGTGGCACCCGGAGTGGGTGTTCCACGCCGTGTCCCTCAAGTGGATAGCGGAGTTCGAATGGCGCGACCCCCATCAACTGCTGTCGGTCAACACGGGCACTCCGGCCCAGATCCTCTTCCCCACCACGCCACCGCACCGCGCGATGTGGCTGCGCTACCACGCGGAGAACGACCGCCCCGACAACGACCGGCTGATCGCGTTGCGGCACGGGGCACTGCACGGTCCCCTGGCCTACGGACTGGCGTGCGGGGCGCATCTGGCGGTCGGCAACGGAGTGCCGTGGAACGAGGTCGGCACCGCCTACCACGAGTACTCGTGCGAGCGGGAGACGCTCCGCGACTCCTGGGGCATCACCGAACCGACCGGCTGGCGAAGGCAGTTGGACTTCCTGCTGGACGCCCGGAACAGTCCGGCCGAGCCTGACTTCGTGCTCCGGGTGCGTGAACAGCTCAGGGCCGGGATGGGCGAGCAGCCCTCCGCGGAGCTGTGGCGCGAGACGGCCGCCGGGCACGCCCAGGACATCGGGGTGGGCCACGGCACGGTGAAGGACATCGAGGAACTGGTGCGGCGCATCCTCAGGTACGAGGCCCGGTTCCGCGCCGACGGGCTGCTGCCGCCGGACGGCCGGGTCACCACGACCGTCGCCTACGACTACGGGCGCGCCGTGAACCTGGCCAGGTGGGGGCTGTCCGCCCGTTTCTGCGTGCCGCACGAGGCGGAGCAGGCGATCGTGTACGCCGGTGCGCTGAGCAGGTCGGCCTACCACTCCTGGGAGGACTTCTCGGCGGGGTACGCGCTCGGCCGTGTGCTGCGGTTCGACGGCGAGGACTACGGCGACTACTACCTGAGCAACGTCACGGCGCACCGTCTGCTGACGGAGAGCGAAGGCAGCCCGTGGCGGAACCTCGCCTGGCGCTGAGCCCCCTGCAGTACCTCCTCCGTGCGCACGCCGGCCGCGGCCCGGGTCCGGTGCGGCCGTGTCGCGGGCCCGTACCGGGGCGGCCGGTCAGCGGGCCGCCGCCGTGGCGAGGCCGCTGCAGGGCCCTCGGCGCGGCCGGCCTCGGTGACCGGCCGCGTCGTGGACTGCCGTACCGTCGGCGAACTGTCGGGCGGGCGTGGGGCAATGACGCCCGGAATTAACCTTCAATCTCTTGCCACGACGGGTCTACGCGCATAGTTTTTGGCCCTCACTACACATTTGGGGGCAGTTCCCGTGCACATAGCCAGACCCGGCTCCGCCCTGCTGGCCACCGCCGTCGCCGTGACCCTTTCGGTGACCGCGCTGCCCGCAGCCTTCGCGGCACCGTCGACGTCGGCCGTCATCTCCGAGGTGTACGGCGGCGGGGGCAACTCCGGCGCGACGCTCACCCGTGACTACATCGAGCTGGCCAACGCCGGCCAGAGCCCGTTCGGCCTGTCCGGCTTCAGCGTCCAGTACCTGCCGGGCACCCCCTCCGCCGGATCGCTGTGGCAGGTCTCCGCTCTGTCCGGCGCCGTCGCGCCGGGTGGCCGCTACCTCGTCGCGCAGGCCGCGGGCACCGGCGGCACGGTGGCCCTGCCGGCCGCCGACGCGACGGGCACGGTCGCGATGTCGGCGGCCAGCGGCACCGTCGCGCTCGTGTCCGGCACCACCCCCCTCACCTGCAGGACCGCGGCGGACTGCGCCGCCGACACCCGGATCGTCGATCTCGTCGGCTACGGCTCCGCGGTCGTGCGCGAGGGCAGCGGCCCGGTGACGGGCGCCTCCGCGACCGCCTCCGTGGCCCGGGGCACGTCCCTGGCGGACACCGATGACAACGCCGCCGATCTGACCGCGGGCACCACGACACCCGTCAACGCGGCGGGCGAGACCTCCGGCGGCTCCGGGCCGGGCGAGCCGGGCGGGCCGACCGAGCCCGGCACAGTGCGGTCGCACGACATCCAGGGCACGACCCGGCTCTCCCCGCTGGTCGGGCAGTCGGTCACCGGGGTGCCCGGCGTCGTCACCGGCGTACGGACCACGGGTTCGCGCGGCTTCTGGATCCAGGACACGGCGCCGGACAACGACGCCCGTACGAGCGAGGGCCTGTTCGTCTACACCGGCTCGGCGGCCCCGGCGGTCGCCGTCGGCGACTCGGTCCTGGTCAGCGGCAAGGTCGCCGAGTACTACCCGGCCACCGGTGCCCAGTCGCTCACCCAGATCACCGGCCCGCTGACCACGGTCCTGTCCTCGGGCAACGCCCTGCCCGAGGCGTTCGTCCTTGACGCCGCCTCGGTGCCGGACGCCTATGTGCCGACGGCCGGAGGCGGTTCGGTCGAGGCCCTCGCCCTGGACCCGGCGGCGTACGCCCTGGATCTGTACGAGTCGCTCGAAGGCACCCGCGTCACGATGGCCGACACCCGGGTGACGGGCGCGACGACCGCGTACGACGAGGTCTGGGTCACGGTGAAGCCGCAGGAGAACCCGACCGGGCGCGGCGGCACGCTCTACGCCTCCTACGAGGACCAGAACACCGGCCGCCTCAAGGTGATGTCGCTGAACGCCGCGCAGCCCGTCCCGGTCGCGGATGTGGGCGACGTGCTGTCCGGCTCCACCACGGGCGTCGTCGACTACGCGTCGTACGGCGGCTACAACGTGCAGGCAACCGAGCTGGGCGCGCTGAAGGACAACGGCCTGCAGCGCGAGGTGACGCGGAAGCAGAAGCGCAAGGAGCTCGCCGTCGCCACGTACAACGTGGAGAACCTCGACGCGGCGGACACCCAGGCCAAGTTCGACACCCTCGCCCAGGGCGTGGCCGTCAGCCTCTCGTCCCCGGACGTCGTGTCCCTGGAGGAGATCCAGGACGACAACGGTGCGGTGAACGACGGCACCGTGGGGTCCGAGGCGACACTGAAGCGCTTCACCGACGCGATCGTCGCCGCGGGCGGCCCGCAGTACGCCTGGCGCTACGTCGCACCCGAGAACGGCAAGGACGGCGGCGAGCCCGGCGGGAACATCCGTAACGTCTTCCTCTTCAACCCCGACCGGGTCGATTTCGTGGACCGCCCGGGCGGCGACGCGACCACCGCGGTGCAGGCGCTGAAGACGAAGAAGGGTGCCACGCTCTCCGTCTCGCCCGGCCGGATCAATCCCACGAGCACGGCCTGGGACAGCAGCCGCAAGCCGCTGGTGGGCGAGTTCCGCTTCCGCGGCGAGCCGGTCTTCGTCATCGCCAACCACTTCGCTTCCAAGGGTGGCGACCAGTCCCTGCACGGCCGCTACCAGGAGCCGGTGCGGAGCTCGGAGACGCAGCGCGTGCGGCAGGCGGAGGAGGTCAACACCTTCGTCACGTCGCTGCTGAAGGCGGACAGGTCGGCCCGGGTCGTCACGCTTGGCGACCTGAACGACTTCGCCTTCTCCCCCACGATGAAGGCGCTGACCAGTGGCAAGGTGCTCAGGCCGCTGATCACGACGCTGCCCGCGGGTGAGCAGTACAGCTATGTCTACGACGGCAACTCGCAGACGCTGGACCACATCCTGACCAGCCCCGCGGTCCGCCGCTTCGACTACGACGTGGTGCACATCAACGCGGAGTTCGCCGACCAGGCGAGCGACCACGACCCGCAGATCGTGCGGATCGACGTGAAGGGCCAGGGCCACCAGCACTGACAGACCCGGGTGGCGGCCCCGGCCGGGGCCGCCACCCGCACTGTGCCGCGTCACCACAGCGTTGAGGCACGGTCAGCTCAGCGCGGTGCCGGACGCCGGGCGGGCGAACCGGGGAGCGGGGAGGGCGCCGGGGTGGACACGGCCGGAACGGACTCCCCTGCCTCCCCGGCCCGCGCCTGGTGCGGGAGCCGCACCCCGGCCGGATCGAGCGGCTGGTCCGTGAAGAAGCGGGTCACGAGGGCAGCGACCTCTTCGGACCGCTCCAGCACCACCCAGTGGTCGGATTCCGGGATGGTGAGGAAGCGGCTTCCCTCGATCGTCGCGGCGAACTCGCGCTGCAGCTCGGCCGAAGTCACCGTGTCGTGCTCCCCGGCGAAGACGAGGGCCGGCACGCCCGACAGCCCGCCGGAGAAGTCCGGCCGGTCCCCCAGCGCCCGCCGCAGCGAGTCGGCGGCGTGCTCCGAGTGGGCGAGCGCGTGCAGGAACGAGCGCCGCACATAGCGCCGGGCGAGCTCCCGGCGGTGCACGGGCCGGTCCGGGTCAAGGCACATCAGCCCGTCGGCGGCCAGCGCCGCGAAACCCTCCGCGTCACCCTCCGCCAGCGCCTGCGTCGCCCGGTGCCAGTAGGCCCGCCGGTCCTCACCGATATGGGTCGGAACACCGCCGAGGACGAGCCGCGCGACGCGTCCCGGGTCGTGCCGGGCGCAGCCGAATGCGACGGCCGCCCCGTAGGAGAAGCCGAAGAGATTGATCCGGGAGGCGCCCAGGTCGTCGATGATCCCGGTGACGGCTGCGCGCAGGACCGGGGCCGCGGGGCCGGGCGGCAGCGGGTCCGCCGAACCCATGCCGGGCAGGTCCGCGGTCACCACATCGGCGACCCGGCCCAGGTGGTCGTCCATCTGCGGCCAGCCGAACATGCCCTGCAGCGCGCCTCCGATCACCAGCACCGGTTCGGTGACCGGCGTTCCGCCGGCGGCCGGGTCGCGGGGCAGGAGCCGATAGCCGTAACGCACACCGTCCACCGCCAGTGAACGGACGATCTCCTCGGGCATGGCGTTCCTCGCTTCCCGTCAGGCTCTGGTGAGCACGAGCGCCGCGTTGTGGCCCCCGAAGCCGAGCGACGTCTTGACGGCGCAGTCGAACGCCGCGTGCCGGGCCTCCTTGCTCACCACATCGACGGGGATCGCGGGGTCGGGGGCGTCGAGGTTGGCGGTCGGCGGGACGAGCTGGTGCTGGAGCGTGAGGACGGTCAGGGCGGCCTCGATGCCGCCGGCGGCACCCAGGGCGTGTCCGGTCATGGCCTTCGTGGAGGTGACGAGGGGGTGTTCGCCCAGGACGCGGCGCAGCATGACCGCCTCGATGAGGTCGTTGGCGACGGTCGACGTCCCGTGGGCGTTGACATGGCCGACGTCGGAGGCGTCGACGCCCGCGTCGGCCAGGGCGGTGCGCAGCGCCCTCTCGATGCCGAGGCCGTCGGGGTCGGGGGCGACGGCGGAGTGGGCGTCGCTGGAGGCCCCGTAGCCGGCGACACGGGCACGGACGGTGGCGCCGCGGGCGCGGGCGTGCTCGGGGCGTTCCATCACTAGGAGTCCGGCACCCTCGCCGACGACGAAGCCGTCGCGGTGCGAGTCGAAGGGGCGGCAGGCGGCCCGCGGGTCCTCGCGGCGGGTGGAGACGGCCCGCATCTGGCAGGCGCTGGCGATCAGGAGCCGGGAGCGGACCGATTCGGCACCGCCCGCGACGACGATGTCGCAGGCCCCGGTGCGGAGCATCTGGTGGGCCGTGCCGATGGCCACCGTGCCCGACGAGCAGGCGGTGGAGACGGCCTGGCTGGGGCCGTGGACACCCAGGTCCATGGCGACACTGCTGGCGGCGCCGTTGACGACGCTCAGCGGGGCGAGCTTCGGGGATACGCGCCGCGCGCCGCGCTCCGTGAGGACGGTGTGCTGTTCGTCGTAGAACGGCAGGCCGCCGTGGGCGGAGCCGATGACCACGGCGACCCGTCCGCCGTCCCAGACCGAGGGGTCGAGCCCGGCGTCGGCGACCGCCTCACGGGCGGCGATCACGGCGAGCTGCGAGAAGCGGTCCATCAGCCGGTGCACGGCGACGCCCAGGACGGCCTTCGTGTCCAGGCCCTCGACGGTGTACATGAAGTCGCAGGGCAGACCGTCGAGTTCCGGCAGGTGCGGTACGGAGGGGGCGGCCGCCGTGCCGCACACACCGCGCCATGCCTGGTCGATTCCCACCCCGGCCGCGGTGACCAGGCCGATGCCGGTGACCGCGGCGCTGAACGGCTCGATGCCGGGGCGTACGGGCATGCGTGCGAACGGGCCCCGGCCCGTCACGCGCCGGCCTTGCTGCACACGGCCTCGACCAGGTGGCCGACGGTGTCGCGCGACGACAGGACGACGTCCTCCAGATCGATGTCCATCCGGTCCTCGATGAGGAGCCGCAGCTCCTCCAGCGCGAGGGAGTCGAGCCGCAGGTGCCGGAGCGGTACCTCGGGCCGGATGGCCTCCGGGTCGGTTCCGAACCTGTTGACGAGCAAGGCGCTGATCTCTTCCGAGGTGCTCATGGGGACGCTCCTCCGCTCTCGGTACGCGGTGACGCCGGCCGCGTGGGGGGTGAGATGGCCATCGGGGACGCCGGCTGCTCGGGAGGGACCCTTTATACGCCTTCACGGCCGCCGTTCCCGACCCCGTTCCCCCGTGAGGAGGGGGGACGGTCAGGTGTGCGATTCCGCCGCGCCGCGACGGCGGGTGACACGATGGGCACGGGCGTACGGACGTGAGGACCTGCGAGGGACGGTGACGTCCCGGCGACGGGACGGCGGGACGGAGCGATGCGGGCCGGCCGGCCGAGTGGGCCGTCGCACAGACCGAGTTGCACAAGTCGCCGGGCAGGCGAAGACCGGCCGCGACGTCCCGTCGGCCCGGTTCCGGCACGCAAGCCCGCTCCGCGCCGAGGGGCTGCCCGAGGAGCCCGACGGGACTCCCCGTAGCAGGACTTGGGCCGTAAACTCCGCGATCATGACCTTCGAAACGGTGTACGCCGACGCGCCCGCCCCCGACGGGCCCGCCCTCTTCCCGACCATGTCCACCATGCGTGCCATGCGCCGCCTCAAGCCGGACGCCGTCCCGGACGAGACGATCGACCAGCTCATACAGGCAGCCGTCTGGGGGCCGAGCGGCGGCAACATGCAGTGCTACGAGTACGTGGTCGTCACGGACCGCGCGGTGATGGCCGAGCTGGCTCCGCTCTGGAAGCGGTGCGTGGACGCCTATCTCGCGACGACCGGCAAGCACGCACCCAAGGGCATGGACGACGCGGCGTACGGGCGCATGGTCGCGGCCATCGAGCACCAGCGTGACCACTTCGCGGACACACCGGCGCTGATCATCCCCTGTTACAAGTTCCCGGAGCCGCGGTTCGACGAGGAGGGCCTGGGGGTCTACGCCGCGTCGCTCGGCCCTGCGGGGCTCGAGCACATGACGAACACCCAGACACGTTTCCAGGCCCTCGCGGAGGGCTCCTGCGTCTACCCGGGCGTCCAGAACATCCTGCTCGCGGCGCGGGCGCTGGGGCTCGCGGCCAACCTCACCATCTGGCATCTGATGCTGGAGCAGGAGTGGAAGAAGGCCCTCGGGATCCCCTCGGACACGCACACCTTCGCCGCCATCCCTGTGGGGTGGCCGCAGGGCAACTTCGGACCCGTCCGCCGCCGCCCGGTGGCCGACGTCGTCCACCGGAACCGCTGGTAGCAACGCCCCCGTGCCGTCACCCTCTGCCGGGGTGACGGCCCTCAGGGCCACCCTCCCTGTCACCCAACTCCATTGGAGTGAAGGGTATTTGGACACACGGCGGCGTCGTTGTCATGCCCCGGGCAGATAGATAGCCTGTGCGGGCTCAGCGGCCCCGGCCCACCCCACCGGTCCGGCGGCCTTCCTCTCCCCCACAGACCTGGAGCAGGTATGCCCCGACGCCCCGCCGGCCACACCCGAGGCCGCGCCGCCGTTCTTGCCTCTCTCACCGTCACCGCCCTCGTCACCACCGGCCAGCCGGCCGGCGCCGCCCCCACCGGCACGGAATCCATGAACCAGGCTTTCGAGCAGGCCGCCGAGGAGTACGGCGTACCGCGTGACCTGCTCGCCGCCGTCGGCTACGGCGAGACGCACCTGAACGGACACGCCGGGCGCCCCAGCCAGGACAACGGCTACGGCGTGATGCACCTCGTCAGCAACCCCGTCAACCACTCCCTCGAGAAGGCCGCCGCGCTGACGGGTGAGTCCACGGCCGATCTGCGCAAGGACACCGGGACCAACATCCTGGGCGGTGCGGCCGTGCTGCGGAGCCACGCGGACGCACTGGGTCTGGACACGGCGGAGCGGTCGGACATCAACGCCTGGTACCCGGCCGTGGCCCGCTACAGCGGAGCCGAGGGCGCTGTCTCCGCCCTCTACGCCGACACCGTCTACACCTTCCTCGCGCAGGGCCTGCGGGCCACCGTGGCCGGCGGCGAACGGGTCTTTGTCACCTCCCGCCCGGTCTCCCCCGACAAGGGCCCCCTCGCGAAGGCGGACGTCACCGTCCAGAGCCCGGACTACCCTCCGGCACTCTGGGTGGCCGCCAATTCCGCCAACTACGCGACGGGCCGCGCGGCCACGCTGGACAAGGTCGTCATCCACGTCACCCAGGGCTCGTACGCCGGGACCATCAGCTGGTTCCAGAACGCGACGTCGAAGGTCAGCTCCCACTACGTGGTCCGCTCGTCGGACGGCCAGGTCACCCAGATGGTGCGCGACAAGGACACCGCGTACCACGCCAAGAGCGCCAACGCCTCGTCGCTCGGCATCGAGCACGAGGGCTTCGTCGACGACCCGTCGTGGTTCACCGACACGATGTACCGGTCCTCCGCGGCGCTGACGACCTACCTGTGCGACCGGTACGGCATCCCCAAGGACCGGTCGCACGTCATCGGGCACAGCGAGGCCCCCGGGAACGACCACACCGACCCGGGCGCCAACTGGAACTGGACCTACTACATGCAGCTCGTCGGGGGCTCCGGCGGCGCCGACGGACTGAGCTTCGGCGCGTACACGACCCAGAGCTCGGGCTCTACGGGCCCGCAGGTGACGGCCGTCCAGACGCTGCTCAACCAACAGGGTTACGAGGCGGGCGCCGCGGACGGCGTCTTCGGCTCCGCCACCAGGAGCGCCGTCCAGGCGTTCCAGACCGCGCGCGGGCTCTCCGCCGACGGCACCGTCGGCCCGAAGACCTGGACCGCGCTGCTCTCCGCCGGCACCACTCCGACGCTCGTGACGGGCGCCTCGGGCGACGCCGTGAAGCGGTTGCAGCGGTCACTGACCGCGGCGCTCGGCAGGACCGTGGCGGTCGACGGGGCCTTCGGTGCGAACACGGACAAGGCCGTCCGCGACTACCAGAGCACACGGGGCCTGTCGGCCGACGGCAGCGTCGGCCCCGCCACCTGGGCCGCGCTGCAGTCCGGGCGCTGATGTACACCGCGCCGAAACGACGTACACCGCCGCGCGGCGCAAGACACGGGGCAGGGCGGCCCGCCGCCGGGTGACAGTGACGCGGCCCCGCCGTACGAACGAGGTGGTCCCGCACCCCACGCGGGATGCGGGACCGCCTCGACCGGGCTGTTCAGCAGGTCACTTCAGGCCGAAGGCCCTGGTGATCTCCTGGTCGACGGCCAGGCCGCCGGGGCCCTCGGTGTGTGCCCTGAGCGAGACCGAGGACGCGCCCTCGGCGGGTGTCCGCAAGGTCGCGGTCCACTCGCCCGGTGAGCCCTTGCGCAGTTCGACCGCGCTCCAGGTCCCGCCCTCGTCGTAGCTGACCGACAGCGAGGCCCCGGTCGCCTTCACCGCACCGTCCAGCCATGCCTGGGTGCCGGACTCGATGCCGACCTCTACCTGCTCGCCGGCCCGGACGTCACCGGCCAGGTCGGTCTCCACGTCGTAGGCGAGCTGGAGCAGCGGGATGTCGGCCCGCTCCGTGCCGTCCGGCAGCGCACCCGAGACGAAGCCCCATTCCGTGTGCGTCCGCGTGGAGGTCTTCCACGTCGCCTCGTCCCGCACCGAGTCGATGACCAGGCGGTACGGCACCTTCTCGGCCGACAGGTCCCAGGCGTAACCGGCCCGGCCAGCACCCTTCTTGATCAGGGTGTCGCCCTGGTGGAAGGCATAGGACGTGGTGTCGTACTCGTCGGCGGGCATCGAACCGGAGTGGCCCTCACCCGAGTCCGTCCACGGAGTGATGTTGAACTGCATGTCGTTGTTCGAGGTACGGAACGGACCCCAGTACCCGGTGCCGAGCCGGGGGCCGACGACGGGGGCGAACCAGTCGGCGCGGTAGGTCCGGCCCGCGGTGTAGTCGAGCTCGGCGCTGCGCATCTCGTGCGCCGTGTCGGAGGCGTCGGCGTTCAGCACCGAGTGGTTCTCGTACCAGAAGGAGTCACCGGGCAGCGGGGTGACCCACTCCGTGCGGGTGCCCGGGAACTTCTCGTACTCCTCGAAGCCGAGGCCCGGACCGTAGTCCGGGATGTCGTAGCGGTATCCGCCGCCGAGCGTCTTTTTGTGGCCGTAGAAGGTGTTCTCCACCTTCGCGAGCCGGCGGGTCGACGGGGCGAAGGCCAGCGAGCGGTCCGGGACGGTGCCGTCATGACGGTCCACCAGGTCGTAGACGTACGACGCGAACTTCTTCTGGTCGACGGAGAGCTTCTTGCCGCGCTGCGCCGCCTTGATCAGCGTGCCGCCCGCGGTCTTCTGCACCGAGGCGACCGGGATGGTGGTCTCCTCGCCGTACGGCGCGTACCGCTCCATCGCGACTCCGCGGCCGTCGTTGACGACGAAGAGCGCCTTCGCGCCCGCAGCGAGTGCGTTGGCCAGCCGCTCGGCGGGCGACACGGCGTCACTGCGGGTGACGACGACGGCCTTGCCCTTCACGCTGCGCCCCCTGTAGTCGGCCGCGGCGCCGTCACCGGCGAAGACACCGGTGAGCTTCTGCTCGCTGTCCTCGGCGACGACCGAGCCGTTCTGCACCGTGACCGGGACATCATGGCCGTCGGCCGTCAGGTCGATGAGCTCCTCGCCCTGGCGCCAGCGGGTCAGGAAGCTGAAGCTGCCCTGGGTGACCTTCTCCGTCGGGCTCGCCCACAACTGGTCGTAGATCAGGGGGATCTGGAAGGCGTCACGCTGGACCACGCCCTCGGGGGACGTGCGGGCCATGTCGTAGCGCAGCTGCCGGGTCTCGGTCTCCTTCGGGGTACGCACGCTGACCTTGCGGGCCTTGGAGGCGTCGAGGGTGACCGTGGTGGCCTTGTCGAGGATCGCCTCGGGGGCCGCGAGGAACGCCACGGCCTTCGAGTCGGCACGGTCACCGTCGATGTCGGCGGAGGTCCAGGCGGTGTAGTTGCCCGGGGGCAGCCGCAGCGTGGTCTCACCGGAGACCTGGACGAGGCCGAGCTCCGTGTCGCCGAGCGCGGCGAGGACGACGGTGCCGTCCATGGGCTCGCCCGCGCGGTCGCGCAGCCGGAGCGTCAGGTCGTGGAGCTCACGTTCCTTGTACACGGCGAAGCCGGTGTGGGCCGCCGTCCTGCCGGTCGCGTCGGTGGCGACGACCTGGCCGGAGAACCGGGTGTCGTTCGCGACCTCCGACGGGTCGATCGAGAGGACCGCCTCGGCCGTGGAGCCGGCCGGGACGGTCAGCTCCGACGTGGACAGCGTGTAGGCGGACGTGTCCGTGCCGGTCGCCAGGTTCAGCGTGACGTCCTCGTCACCCGTGTTGCGGTAGGTGATGGTGCGCTCGGCGACCGCGTCGTCCGCGCTGTGCGGCCAGTCGTACGACGCGACCTCGACGGAGCCGGTGGCCTCGACCGTCGTGTCGACGGCGGCCTTCACGTCAAGGCGTCCGGTTCCCTGTTCGTACGGCGTGTAGCCGGGCAGCAGCTTCGACGAACTCATCAACGCGTCCTTCACGCGCTGACCGGACCACTCCGGGTGACGCTGCTTCAGGGTGGCCGCGGCACCCGCGACGTGCGGGGTCGCCATCGACGTACCGGACATCTGCTGGTACATGCCCTCGATGCCAGGCACCGACTGCGAGGCCGCGGCGCTGATGTCCACGCCCGGGGCCGAAAGGTCGGGCTTCAGCCCGAAGGACCGCACAAGCGGGCCCATGGAGGAGAAGCCGGCGCGGCCGTCCTGCTTGTCGACGGCGGCGATGGTGAGCGCGCTCGCGGCGGAGCCGGGCGAGCCGATGGTGCCGGCGCCGTAGGCGTTGCCCGCGGCGATCACGAACAGCGGGCCGCCGTCGGCGGACAGCGCGTCGACGGCCTGCGCCATCGGGTCGGTGCCGTCGTCCGGGATGCTCGATCCGAGGCTCATGGAGACCACGTCGGCACCTTCGGCCTTGGCCCACTCCATGGCCTCGATGATGCCGGAGTCGGCGCCGGATCCCCCGTCGCCGAGGACCTTGCCGACGATCAGGTCGGCGCCAGGGGCGACGCCCTTGTTGACGCCGTCCGACGCCGCGCCGGAGCCGGCGATGGTGGAGGCGACGTGCGTGCCGTGACCGTGCTTGTCGTCGACCTCCTCACCCGGTACGAAGCTCTTGGACTGCCTGACGCGGTCCTCGACGTCCGGGTGAGTCGCGTCGATACCGGTGTCCAGGACTGCGACCGTGGTGCCCCTGCCGTCGAAGCCGGCGGCCCATGCCTCAGGGGCGTTGACCTGTGGCACGGAATCCTTGAGGGCCACCTCGGCCTTGCCGTCGAGCCACAGCTTCGCGATTCCGTTGTCCAGCGAACGGCTCTTCTCCGTACGGGAGATGTCGCTCCAGAAGGCGCGGGCTTCGTCCTTGTCCGCCTTGAGTGCCACACCGTGCACCGACTCGAGCCGGCGGACCGTCTCGCTGCCGCGCGGAGCGGCGGGCAGCGCACGCGCCTTGCTCGCCGGGTAGGTGGCGATCAGCGGGATGCCGCCGGAGCGCCGGTCGTCGTAACCCATGTCGACCAGCGTCGAGATGTTGAACAGCCGGCGGTCCAGCTTCCCGCCGGCGATGAGGGCGCTCGCCTCGTCGGGGATGACGTGAACGTCCTCCCCCGACTGCCGCACGTGCACACCGCCCGTCGCGCCGTCGGGACGGTCGACGGTGACGGTGTCCTGGTTGCCCGCGCCGTCCGAGTAGTGGACGACGTCGCCGGTGATCAGGGTGATCTCGTAGTCGTGGGCTTCGGATACGTGGCGGTCCTCGGCGGTCGAGGGCTTCGGGGCGGCGGTGGCGGAACCCGCCGCGGGAAGCATGACGCCGCTCACGAGGGCGACGGCGGTCGCTATGAGCAGAGCCCTGCGTCCCGCGCGAGCGGGTCTCGCGCGGCCGGAAACGGAGGAGGGGGAAAATGTCATGCAGCTGATCTACCGGCAAATCCGGTGCCGCGAACGGCTTGACCCCTGGCGTGAAACCGCCGTGGCGGCAATCCGCCCGAGGTGGAACGCCGTTGACGGCGTGGATCAGGCCACCGATGCCAGCGGCGCGGCGGCGTCGTGGTGGATCGGTGTGTGGGCCCCCTTCAACGGCAGGCCGGTACCGCCGCGCCGTTCCGCGACGATCTCTGCCACGATGGAGAGGGCGGTCTCCTCCGGCGTCCGGGCTCCCAGGTCGAGACCGATCGGTGAGTGCAGGGCGGCCAGTTGGCGCTCGGTGACACCGGCCTCGCGCAGCCGCTCGTTGCGCTCCAGATGGGTGCGGCGCGAGCCCATCGCGCCGACGTAGGCGACGGGCAGCCGCAGGGCCAGTTCCAGCAGCGGGATGTCGAACTTGGCGTCGTGCGTGAGGACGCAGAGGACCGTGCGCGCGTCGACGTCGGTGGCGGCGAGATAGCGGTGCGGCCAGTCGACGACGATCTCGTCGGCGTCGGGGAACCGGGCCGGCGTGGCGAAGACGGGGCGGGCGTCGCAGACGGTGACGCGGTAGCCGAGGAAGCGGCCGGCCCGTGTGAGGGCCGCCGCGAAGTCGATGGCCCCGAAGACGATCATCCGGGGCGGCGGGACGCTCGATTCGACGAGCAGCGTGAGGGCGCTGCCGCACCGTGAGCCCTCGGCGCCGATGACGGCCTCCCCGGTGCGGCCCGTGTCGAGCATCGCGCGGGCCTCGGCGGCAGCCGTACGGTCCAGGTCGGGGTGGCCGCCGAGCCCGCCCTCGTACGTACCGTCGGAGTGGACAAGCAGGGGCCGGCCCAGCAGTTCGGCCGGGCCTTCGGTGACCCGGGCGACCGCCGCCGCGCGGCCCTCGGCGGCGGCGGCGAACGCGGCGGCGAACACCGGGCGCGCGGGATCGTCCGCGCGCACCGGGGTCACCAGGACGTCGATGACGCCTCCGCAGGTCAGACCGACCGCGAAGGCGTCGTCGTCGCTGTAGCCGAAGCGCGTCCGCACGGTCGTGCCGTCCTCGATCGCCTGCCGGCACAGCTCGTACACAGCGCCCTCCACACAGCCGCCGGAGACCGAGCCGATGGCCGTGCCGTCGCTGTCCACGGCGAGGGCGGCGCCCGGCTGCCGGGGCGCGCTGCCGCCGGTGGCCACCACGGTGGCCACGGCGAACGCGCGTCCCTGCCCGACCCACCGGTGAAGCTCTTCGGCGATGTCCAGCATGGCGTGTCTCCTTCTGAGGTGCACAGGGCGAGGGGGCGTCAGCTGACGCCCAGCCAGCTCTCGATGGGGTGGAGGGCGAAGTACACGGCGAAGACCAGCGTCAGGACCCACATGAAGACGCCGACCTCACGGGCTCTGCCCTGGGCGAGCTTGATGGCCGAGTAGGAGATGACGCCCGCGGCGACACCGGTGGTGATGGTGTACGTGAACGGCATCAGGACGACGGTGAGGAAGACCGGTACGGCGACGGAACGGTCGCTCCAGTCCACGTGCCGGGCGTTCTGCATCATCATGGCGCCGATCACGACCAGGGCGGCGGACGCCACTTCGGCGGGCACGATCGCCGTGAGCGGGGTGAAGAAGAGGCAGGCGGCGAAGAAGATGCCGGTGACGACGGAGGCGAGCCCGGTGCGGGCCCCCTCGCCGACACCGGTCGCCGACTCGACGAACACGGTCTGGCCGGAGCCCCCGGCGACACCTCCGACCACACCCCCCGCACCGTCGATGAACAGGGCCTTGGACAGACCCGGCATCCGGCCCTTGTCGTCCGCGAGCTTCGCCTCCGTGCCGACCCCGATGATGGTGGCCATGGCGTCGAAGAAGCCGGCCAGGACGAGCGTGAAGACGATCATGCCGACCGTCATCACACCGACGTCGCCCCAGCCGCCGAACTCGACGTTCCCGAAGAGCGAGAAGTCGGGCGAGGAGACCGCGCTGCCGCTCAGCTCGGGCGGGCCGCTGCTCCACGACCTGGGGGCGATGTCGGCTACGGCGTTGACGACGATCGCTGCCAGCGTGCCGACGACGATACCGATCAGGATGGCACCGGGGACGTTGCGCGCCTGCAGCATGAAGATCAGCAGCAGGGTGACGGCGAAGATGAGAACCGGCCAGCCGGCGAGTTCGCCGGCCGGGCCGAGGGAGAGCGGGGTCGCGGTGCCCTGGTGGACGAAGCCGGCCTTGAAGAGGCCGATGAGGGCGATGAAGAGGCCGATCCCGATGGTGATGCCGTGCTTCAGCGCGAGCGGGATGGCGTTCATGATCATCTCGCGGAGGCCGGTGACGACCAGCAGGCAGATCACCAGCCCGTAGATCACGCACATTCCCATGGCCTGCGGCCAGGTCATCGCCGGCGCGACCTGTGAGGCGAGCACACCGGAGACACTCAGTCCGGCGGCGAGGGCCAGGGGCACCTTGCCGACGAAGCCCATCAGCAGGGTGGTGGCGGCCGCCGCGAGTGCGGTGGCGGTGATCAGCCCGGACTGGCTGAGCAGCCGGCCGTCGACGTCCTCGCCGCCGAGGACGAGCGGGTTGAGCAGGAGGATGTACGCCATGGCCATGAAGGTCGTGACGCCGCCTCGCACTTCGCGTGCGACGGTCGATCCGCGTTCGGATATGTGGAAGTACCGGTCGAGCCAGGACCGTCCGGCGGGGACACGCGAGCCGGGGCCCGCGTCCTCCGCGCTCGTCCTGGGTTCCACGGACTGCTGGGTCATGTTGCCTGACTCCCAAGGTTCACAGGGGCACCCGCGTGGAGCTCTGTTGACTGCGGGATTTGGGATGACTGCGAGGCGCACGACCCGGGGGACGGCCCGAGGCGAACTCTTCGTACACATGGAGAGGTTGAGCGATGAATCCGGACGGTGCGCGGCGCGGGGAAGTGTGACGTCCACGGCAGGCACGCACCGTCCGGAAGCTTTTGACGGTCCGTCAGGTACCGGTGATGTGCTCGGGGCGCACCGGCGTCCTGTTGAGCTCCAGGCCCGTCGCGTTCCGGATCGCCGCGAGGACGGCCGGGGTGGACGACAGGGTCGGGGCCTCGCCGACGCCGCGCAGCCCGTACGGGGCGTGGTCGTCGGCGAGTTCGAGCACATCGACCGGGATGGCCGGGGTGTCGAGGATGGTGGGGATCAGATAGTCCGTGAAGGACGGGTTGCGCACCTTCGCCGTCTTCGGGTCGACGATGATCTCCTCCATGACGGCGACGCCCAGCCCCTGGGTGGTACCGCCCTGGATCTGGCCCACGACCGACAGCGGGTTGAGCGCCTTGCCGACGTCCTGGGCGCACGCCAGCTCGATGACCTTGACCAGGCCGAGTTCGGTGTCGACCTCCACCACCGCGCGGTGGGCGGCGAAGGAGTACTGGACGTGGCCGTTGCCCTGTCCGGTGCGCAGGTCGAAGGCCTCGGTGGGCCGGTGGCGCCACTCCAGCTCGACGTCGACCGCCTCGTCCTCGAGCACATCGGCCAGCGAGGCGAGCACCTCGCCGCCGTCGGTGACGACCTTGCCGCCCTCCAGGAGGAGCTCGGCGGTCGCCCAGGCGGGGTGGTACGTCCCGAACCTGCGGCGGCCGATCTCCAGGACCTGTTCCCTGACGGCCTCGCAGGAGTTCTTCACGGCGCCCCCGGTGACGTACGTCTGCCGGGACGCGGACGTCGAGCCCGCGGAGCCGACCTGGGTGTCCGCCGGGTGGATGGTCACCTGGTTGACGCCCAGTTCGGTACGCGCGATCTGGGCGTGGACGGTGACGCCGCCCTGCCCCACCTCGGCCATCGCGGTGTGCACGGTGGCGACGGGTTCGCCGTTGATGACCTCCATCCGCACCCTGGCGGTGGAGTAGTCGTCGAAGCCCTCGGAGAAGCCGACGTTCTTCAGGCCGACGGCGTATCCGACACCCCGCACGACGCCCTCGCCGTGGGTCGTGTTGGACAGGCCTCCGGGCAGGGCCCGTACGTCGACGGAGCTGCCGTCCGCGTCGGCCGAGAGCCACTGCTGCTCGGGCGGCAGGGGCCTCGCCTTGACGCGGCGCAGCAGTTCGGCGACGGGGGCCGGCGAGTCGACGCGCTGGCCGGTGGGGAGCAGGGTGCCCTGCTCCATCGCGTTCAGCTGCCGGAGTTCGACCGGGTCCATGTCCAGGGCGGCGGCGAGCTTGTCCATCTGCGCCTCGTAGGCGAAGCACGCCTGGACCGCGCCGAAGCCGCGCATGGCGCCGCAGGGCGGATTGTTGGAGTAGAGGGCGATCGCCTCGATGTCGACGTCCTCGACGACGTACGGTCCGACAGCGAGCGAGGAGGCGTTGCCGACGACGGCCGGGGACGCGGAGGCGTATGCGCCGCCGTCCAGCACGATCCGGCACTTCATGTGGGTGAGCTTGCCGTCCTTGGTGGCCCCGTGCTCGTAGTGGAGCTTCGCGGGGTGGCGGTGGACGTGTCCGAAGAAGGACTCGAAGCGGTTGTAGACCATCTTGACGGGTTTGCCGGTGCGCAGCGCCAGCAGGCAGGCGTGGATCTGCATCGACAGGTCCTCACGTCCGCCGAAGGCTCCGCCGACGCCGGAGAGCGTCATGCGGACCTTGTCCTCGGGGAGGCCGAGTACGGGGGCGATCTGGCGCAGGTCGGAGTGCAGCCACTGGGTGGCGACGTACAGCTCGACGCCGCCGTCCTCGGACGGCACCGCGAGGCCGGACTCCGGGCCGAGGAATGCCTGGTCCTGCATCCCGAAGACGTAGTCGCCCGTGACGATCACGTCGGCGCGCTCGGCGGCCGCGTCGGCGTCGCCCCGGACGATGGGCTGGCGGTGGACGATGTTGGGGTGTGCGACGTGCCCGATGTGGTGGTCGGTGCGGCCCTCGTGGACGAGTACCGCGTCGGGCGCCGTCGCGGAAGCCTCGTCCGTGATGACCGGGAGTTCGGCGTAGTCGATACGGATCCTGGCGGCGGCGCGGCGTGCGGTCTCCGGGTGGTCGGCGGCGACGAGCGCCACGGGTTCGCCGTGGTGGCGGACCTTGCCGTGGGCGAGTACGGGGGTGTCCTGGATCTCCAGCCCGTAGTTCTTCATCTCGGCGGGCAGGTCGTCGTAGGTCAGTACGGCGTACACGCCGGGGGTGGCGACGGCCTCGCCGATGTCGATGGAGCGGATCTCGGCGTGCGCGACGGTGGAGCGGAGCGTGTGGCCCCACAGCATGTCCTCGTGCCACATGTCCGAGGAGTACGCGAACTCGCCTGTGACCTTGAGGGTGCCGTCGGGGCGCAGGGTGGATTCCCCGATACCGCCCCGGGTCTCGGAGCCCTGGGTGATCTTGGTGGGGGTGCCTGCCGGTACGGACGCGGCTCGTGGGTGCAGCGTCATGGCTATCGGACCGCCTCTTCCTGACGGGCGGCCGCGAGGCGGACCGCGTCGAGGATCTTCTCGTAACCGGTGCAGCGGCAGAGGTTCCCGGAGAGCGCCTCGCGGATGTCCTGGTCGGACGGGGAGGGCTGCGTCTCGAGGAGCTCGTCGGCGGCGACCAGCAGACCGGGGGTGCAGAAGCCGCACTGCACGGCTCCCGCGTCGATGAACGCCTGCTGGATCGGGGAGAGTTCCGCCACGTCGGCGCTCTGCCCGTCGGTGGGCCTGGCCTGCCACCGCTGGGCCTGGTCGAGCGAGGTGCCGCAGGTACCGGCGGCGCAGCCGGCGCCGGGGTGGGAGTCGTCGCGGTGCCTGGCGTAGTCCGCCAGTCCCTCGACGGTGACGATCTCGCGGCCCTCCGCCTGGCCGGCGGCGACGAGACAGGAACAGACGGGCACGCCGTCGAGGCGGACCGTACAGGAGCCGCATTCGCCCTGTTCACAGGCGTTCTTGGAGCCGGGGAGGCCCATGCGCTCACGCAGGACGTACAGGAGGGACTCGCCCTCCCAGACGTCGTCCGCTTCCTGCTTCCGGCCGTTGACCGTGAAATTGACTCGCATGATCAAGCAGCTCCTTCGAGGGTGCGTCCCGCTCCGCGGTACTGCTCCCAGGTCCAGCCCAGCGTGCGGCGGGCCATGATGCCGACGGCGTGCCTGCGGTAGGCGGCGGTGCCCCGTACGTCGTCGATGGGGTTGCAGGCCCCGGCGGCCAGCTGCGCGAACTGCTTGGCCACGGATGGGGTGATGATCTTTCCGCTCTCCCAGAACCCGCCCTCCTCCAGCGCGGCGTTCAGGAATTCCTCGGCCGCCTTCGCCCGTACCGGGGTCGGAGCGGCGGAGCCGATGCCGGTGCGCACCGTGCGGGTCTCCGGGTGCAGCGCGAGGCCGAACGCGCAGACGGCGATGACCATCGCGTTGCGCGTGCCGACCTTGGAGTACTGCTGCGGGCCGTCGGCCTTCCTGATGTGCACGGCCCGGATCAGCTCGTCCGGGGCGAGGGCGTTGCGCTTGACCCCGGTGTAGAAGTCGTCGATGGGGATCATCCGCGTCCCCCGTACGGACGCGGCCTCGACCTCGGCGCCCGCGGCGAGCAGCGCCGGGTGGGCGTCCCCGGCGGGAGAGGCGGTGCCGAGGTTGCCGCCGACACCGCCGCGGTTGCGGATCTGCGGCGACGCGACGGTGTGCGAGGCGAGGGCGAGACCGGGCAGCTCGGCCCTCAGGTGCTCCATGACGGCGCTGTACGGCACGGAGGCGCCGAGGCGTACGGTCTCCGGGCCCACCTGCCACTCGGACAGCTCACCGATGCGGTTCAGGTCCATGAGGTGTTCGGGCCGCCTGTGGTCGAAGTTGATCTCGACCATCACATCGGTGCCACCCGCGATGGGCACAGCCGTCGGGTGCTCGGCCTTGGCGGCGAGCGCCTCCTCCCAGCTGGCGGGGCGAAGGAAGTCCATTGAGTGGCTCTCTTCTTCTCGTTCGGGTCGTTCGGCTGGGGCTGGGGACGGCCTGCCCGCCGGCCTGCCCGCTTTCGACGGGGGCCGTTCATGTGTTGTTGACGCAGTGTGTGACCCAGTACACAAGGCTTGCTCCACTCGGTGCAGTCACCGAAACCATGAAGGAATTGGCTGGCCCCTGTCCGTGTCTTGTAGATTCGAACGAATGGCGGGTACCGGTAGCCTCACCGCAATTCACAGGTGACCTCCGCCGTCCCCCGCACCCACGAAGAGATCGGCGGCAATCGACGATGCGGCTGCGCGCACTGCTGGACACCGAGGCGCTGGGTCTGCGGCTGCTCGGCGGCGAGGACGAGCTCGACCGTTCGGTCCGGGGCGTCATGACGACGGACCTGCGCGACCCGAGCCGCTATCTCTCTGGCGGCGAGCTGGTGCTCAGCGGGCTGGCCTGGCGCCGGGACGACTCGGACTCGGAGCCGTTCGTCCGGATCCTGGCCAACGCCGGGGTGGCCGGTCTGGCGGCGGGCGAGGCGGAGCTCGGGGCCGTGCCCGACGACCTGGTCGAGGCGTGCCTGCGGCACCGCCTCCCCCTCTTCGCCGTCGACGAGACGGTGGCGTTCGCGACGATCACCGAGCACGTCGTCCGCCAGGTCTCCGGCGAGCGGGCCGGAGACCTCGCGGCGGTCGTCGACCGCCACCGCAGGCTGATGACGTCGGGACCGTCGGGCGGCGGCCCCGACGTGGTCCTCGACCTGCTCACCTCCGACCTGGACCTGCACGCCTGGGTCCTTTCCCCCACGGGCCGGCAGATCGCCGGGGCCGGCGAGCCGCTGCCCCCTCAGGTCGGAGCGGAGCTGGCCGGCCGGCATCTCGCGGCGACCCGCACCGGCCGTCCGGGGCCGTACCAGGCCGAGGTGGACGGCACGGCCTACTCGCTGTTCCCGGTCCGCAACACCGGACGGAGCACCCTGCCGGCCCCGTCCCGCGACGTGCGCGAGACCGTCCTCTCGGACTGGCTGCTGGCCGTGGCGGCCGACGCCGGCGACTGGCCTGCGGCCCGCCTTGACCTGCTCCAGGGCGTCACCCAGCTGATCGCCGTCGAACGGGACCGCCGCGACGCCGCCCGCTCGGTTCGCCGCAGGCTCGCCCAGGAGGTCCTGGAGCTGGTCCAGACGGGCGCCGCGCCCGCCGAGATCGCGGCCAGACTGAGGGTGGCCGCACCGGTGCTGCTGCCGGGTCTCGGCACGGCACCGCACTGGCAGGTCGTGGTGGCCCGGGTCGAGTGGGCGGCAGAGGGTACGCACCTGTCGGGCGGCCGGGTCTCGCAGGCCCTGCTGGAGGAGATCCTGGTCGATCCGGCGGTGACCGGCCCGGACTCGGCGGACCGGATCGCCGTGGCACACACGGAGGACGAGGCCATCGCCCTCGTACCGCTGACCGCGCTCGCCCCGGCGGGCTCCGACGGGACGGGCGCCCCCGGGGAACCCGGCGCTCCGGAGCCCCGGGACACCGCGCTGCACGCCGATGCCCTGCTGTCGGCCGTCCGCGCCCCGCTCTCCGCCGGCCTCGCGGACGACGGCCGCCTGACACTGGGTGTCAGCGCCGCCGTTCATTCGGCCGAAGGGCTGCGCGGTGCGCTGGAGGAAGCCCGGCACGCCCGCCGGGTCGCGGCGGCCCGGCCCGGCCCGGTCTGCGCGGCGGGCCACCACGAGCTCGCCTCGCACGTCCTGCTGCTCCCCTTCGTCCCGGACGACGTCCGCCGCGCCTTCACCGCCCGGCTCCTGGACCCGCTGCGGGACNNGCACCGCGCGGACCTGATCGAGACGCTGGTGGCCTTCCTGGACTGCGACGGTTCCTGGACCCGCTGTGCGGCCCGGCTGCACCTGCACGTCAACACACTGCGCTATCGCGTCGGGCGTATCGAGCAGTTGACGGGACGTGACCTTTCGCGCCTGGAGGACAAGCTCGACTTCTTCCTCGCCCTGCGCATGAGCTGACTTCCGGGGGGCCGACGGGCCCTCCCGGGCTCCGGGCGATTGTGAAATCTTTCACCTGACATCGATCCCACCCCTTGGCCCGGCGTGCCATTCCGTGCTGAGATGCGCGCAGACCCTGGCCGACCGGCGGCAGCCGGCCGGCCTCCACAGCTCGATGGCGCGCTCGGGGAGGGCAATGTGGCGCATACCGCNNGCCGCTCCAGACAGCGGTATGGCGGCTGCGCTCACGAGCCTGCTGGACGGACGCCGCCGCACTGCTCGGGCCCAGGGCGGCCACCGACCCCGCCGCCGCTCTCCAGCGGACCTCGCTGCTGACCGAGCGGTGCCTCTACACGGGCACCGGCTGGACGGACGCGGAGGACGCGCTGCGCACCGCGGAGGCGCTCGCCCAGGACGACTCCGAGCGCGGGGCGGCCGCGTGCGAGCGCGGCTACCTCGCCTACGCGTCGACCCTGCTC
>NZ_MAPV01000182.1 GCF_001700505.1 Streptomyces mutomycini | reverse complement strand
CTTCCCTCCGTTCCCGCCGCGACCGCAGCGGCCACCGCGGTGCCCGTGCGGACGCGGCGGGAACGGAGGGAAGCTGAGATGTGCATGCTGGGCTCCTTCAAGCCGAGATGATTGTCGTACTGATCACCTGATCGCCTAAGGGATGACATGGATCGCCCGGAGAATGCGCCGGGACGCCGCAAACACGCTGAAAAATACCCTGACTAGCCCACACCGGTCGGTGTCTCCCCAGGCCGGAGCCGTCCGGCAGCCCGGCGGCGGCCACCATGCCACCGGGGGCCGGTTCACCCGCAAGTGCGGATGAACCGGCCCCCGGTCCCGTAACTCCGGTCAGGCGGTCAGGAGATCAGCTCGATCTCCGCCAGCGTCGCCGCCGACGCGCTCACCAGCCGGTACTTCGCGTACGCCTCCGGCGCCTGCACCGAGAACACCCGGGTCTGCTTGTCCCAGGCGAACGTCTGGCCGGACCGCTTGTCGAGGTCCTTCCAGGAGGTACCGTCCGTCGACCCCTGCAGCACCCAGCCCGTCGGGGCCTTCGCCGCGGTGGCCGAGGTCAGCGTGTACTGGACCGCCTTCGTGCCCGCGGCGGCCGGCAGCTCCACCGACTCGACCGCGGCCGAGGTCGCGGAGGTGTTGTCGTACAGCGCGCCGTCGCCCTTGAGCACGTCGCCCTTCGGGGCGGGCACCTTGTCGTCCTGGGTGATGGAGACCGGAGCCGCGCTCCTGCCCGTGGCCCACGCCGACGGCTTGGAACCCATGTCGAACTCCAGCACGCCGCCCTTGGCGAGCAGGTCGTGCGGCAGCGAAGTGGAGTTCCACTTCTTGCCGTTGACCTTCAGGCCCTGGACGTAGACGTTCGTCGCGCTGTTCTTCGGAGCCTTGACGACGAGTTCACGGCCGTTCTCCAGGTGCACGGTCGTCTTCGTGAAGAGCGGCGAGCCGATCGCGTACTCACCGCTGCCCATGACCAGCGGGTAGAAGCCGAGCGAGGAGAAGAGGAACCACGCCGACTGCTCGCCGTTGTCCTCGTCGCCGTGGTAGCCCTGGCCGATCTCGCTGCCGGTGTACAGGCGGCCGAGGACCTCGCGGACCTTCTCCTGGGTCTTCCAGGGCTGTGAGGCGGCGTTGTACATGTACGTGGCGTGGTGCGCGACCTGGTTGCTGTGACCGTACTGCCCCATCCGCACGTCGCGTGCCTCGGTCATCTCGTGGATGACGCCGCCGTACGAGCCGACGAACTCGGGTCCGGCGGTCTCCGGGGTGGAGAAGTACGTGTCCAGCTTCTTGCCGAGTCCGTCACGGCCGCCGTAGAGGTTGGCCAAACCCCGGCTGTCCTGCGGGGCGGTGAAGGCGTAGCCCCAGCCGTTGGTCTCCGTGTAGTCGTAGCCCCAGACGCGGGGGTCGTACTGGTCGGAGGGCAGACGCCAGTCGCCGTTCGCCTTCCTGCCCTGGAAGAAGCCGGCCTTGTCGTCGAAGAGCTTGACGTAGTTCTGCGCGCGGTTGAGGAAGTAGTCGGACTCCTCCTTGTAGCGCGCCTTCTTCGTCTTCTTGTAGAGCGCCTGGCCCATCTGCGCGATGCCGTAGTCGTTGAGGTAGCCCTCCAGCGACCAGGAAAGCCCCTCGTGCGTCGAGGTGTTGGCGTATCCGGTGAAGACCGAGGTGTCCATGCCCTTGCGGCCGACGCCGGAGGACGGCGGGGTCACCGTGGCGTTCTTGACCGCCGCGTCGTACGCCGCCTCGGCGTCGAAGTCGACACCCTTGACGTAGGCGTCGGCGAAGGCCACGTCGGAGCTGGTGCCGGTCATCAGGTCGGAGTAGCCCGGGGACGACCAGCGGGAGATCCAGCCGCCGTCCTTGTACTGCTGGACGAAGCCGTCGACCATCTTGCCGGCCTGCTTCGGGGTGAGGAAGGAGTACGCCGGCCAGGTCGTCCGGTAGGTGTCCCAGAAGCCGTTGTTGACGTAGACCTCACCCTTGACGATCTTCGCGCCGGTGTGGGTCGGGGTGTCCGTGCCGGTCTGCGGCGAGAACGGGCTCGCGTAGGTGCTCTTGCCGTCGACCTGCTCGAAGCCCGAGTTCGGGTAGAGGTAGAGCCGGTACAGGCTGGAGTAGAGCGTGGTCAGCTGGTCGGCGTTCGCACCCTCGACCTCGACCTTGCCGAGGATCTTGTCCCAGGCCCTCTGCGCGTCCCTCTTCACCTTGTCGAAGGAGGACTTCGCCGGAAGCTCCATGGCGAGGTTCTTCTTCGCCTGGTCGACGCTGATCAGCGAGGTGGCCAGGCGCAGACCGACCTTCTTGTCCTTGCCCGCGTCGAAGCGGAAGAAGCCGGTGACGTCGTCACCGCCGCCGCCCTTGAGCTTGCCGCTGTCGGTGACCGGCGCGTCGAAGGAGCCGTACACGAAGAGACGGGTCGCCCCGGTGGAGCCGCCGCTCTTCACGTCGGAGTAGCCGGTGAAGGAACCGGTCTTCGCGTCGAGGGTGAGACCGCCGTCGTTGGAGACGTTGTCGAAGACCAGGCTCGCGTCGTCACCGGGGAAGGTGAACTGCATCCGCGCCGCGTGGTCGGTCGGCGTCATCTCGGCCTTGAGGCCGTTCTCGAACGTCACGCCGTAGTAGTGCGGGGTCGCCGTCTCGTTCTCGTGGCGGAACGGCAGCGCACGGGCCGTGCGGGAGGCGTCCGGGGTGCCGGAGGCCGCCGACGGCATCATCTGGAAGGTCTGGCGGTCACCCATCCAGGGGCTCGGCTCGTGGCTCGCGCTGAAGGCCTGCAGCGTGGGCAGGTTGTCGTCGTTGTTGCCGCGCGAGTAGTCGTACAGCCAGCTCGTGGACCCGGCGTTGGTGACCGGCGTCCAGAAGTTGAAGCCGTGCGGCACCGCGGTGGCGGGGAAGTTGTTGCCGCGCGAGAAGCCGCCGCTGGAGTTGGTGCCGCGCACGGTCGACGCGTAGTCCGAGAGGTGCGCCTTGCGCTTCTCCGGTGCCTTCGGGGCGATCGCGATGTCGTCGACCCAGCCCTGGAACTTCGACGGCCCCTTCGGGGAGTCGTACGCCACCAGGATCCGGTCGACGGTCTTGCCCGCGGCCACCGTGCCGATGCGCGAGGCGACCTTGTTCCACTGGTTCACGTACAGCCGCTTGGCGTCGGCCTGGCCCTGCGGGGTGAGCGGTCCGCCGTGGCTGTCGGTGGCCTTCAGCCCGCTCAGGTAGGTGCCGTCGGTGAAGGCCAGGTCCACCGACACGTGCGTCGCGGGGTAGTCGAGGTCCGTCTCGGCCATCTGCGGATAGACCAGGTAGGAGAGCTGTGTGTCCTTGGTGATCGCCGTGTTGACGTCGAACACCTTGTTGTACGAGTAGGCGCGCCCGTCCGGCTTGTGCGTGCCCGCGTAGCGCAGGGCCTTCTTCCCGGTGAAGCCTGCACCCTGCTTGGCGGTGGGGGAGCCCGAGGGCCCCCGGTCGGCCTGGGTGCGCATGTCGTCGGGCGTGGGGGTGGAGGTGTCCCCGTTCGAGAACTGGACGTCGGCGAGCTGGAGCGCGTCGGACGCGCCGTTGTTCTTCGTGATCTCCAGCCGGAAGTGCTGGTAGGCCTTGTCCGTGGTGAGGTCGAACGACTTGGTCTGGAGCCGCTCGGAGAAGGTCTGGCCGGTGCGGGTGTCCAGGTCCGTCCACGTCTTGCCGTCGGCGGAGCCCTTCAGGGTCCAGTCCCTGGGGTCCCGCTCGTCGTGGTCGTTGGCCGACGTCAGGGCGTAGGTGACCACCTTGGTGGATTCGGCGAGGTCGAACTCGACCCAGCCCGTGGGTTCGAAGGCCAGCCACTTGCTGCCCGGTTCCAGATCGGTCAGGTTCTCCTTGACCTCCCCGCCGCCGGTGTTCTCACCACTGGCCCGGATATCCGTGACCTGATCGGTGACATTGCCCGGTATTCCGGCGGAGAATCCGCCGTCGACACCCGATGCCCTTTTCTTGCCGTCGGCGCCTTCTTCGACCGTATTCCGCCAGTCCGGCTGCTTTTCGTCGGCCTCGAACGAGGAGCTGAACGACGTTTCGCCGGACGGCTTCTGTGCGGCGCCGGCCGGCTGGGCGAGGGCTGTGGTGGGGGCTGCCAGGGCCATGACGACAGAAGCCGCGAGGACCGCGGCCGAGTGGCTGTGTCTGTGGCGCGAGCCGTGCTGAGGACCACGTAGGGGCTGCATACGGAGCCGTTCCTCCCGGGACATGCTTGGACAACGTTGTCATTGCGGGGCGCGGGTTCCAGTAGGGAGCCAAGTGGCTACGCATGTCAAGGGTGTTGCGTGGGGTTGACATCGACGATTCGACCGTATTGCGGAAAACGGTGCTTCCGTGCGGAGGCGCGCGGTGCCGAAGTGTCCGTGAGGTCTCAACTCGGGAAAGACTGCCGCTCAACCATGCTCTCGATCTTGCTCAGTTGGCGGCAAGTGGACTATACCTGTCGGCGTCTGCACAGCCGCTTCACAACGGCGCGCGGGCACGGGGGAGGGTGGCACGTCCGGGGGTCGCGAGACGCGGCCCGCTGTACGGTCCCCGGAACTTCTCCACAGTAATCCGGCAATCCGCACGACCCAAGCGCAACTGACCGCGGTGGCGGGCCCCTTCGCCTGAGGCGAATTCACGACGGGTGACCGGTACACCGCCTGAGTCCTGGAGAAGGCGAGGACTTGAGCATGGGATTCACCTCCGGCCGCACGAATGAGGGCCTTGGCCGTCGCGACCTGATCAAGCGTTCGGCCGCACTCGGCCTGATCGCTGTTCCGACGATGAGCTTCCTGTCGGCGTGCGCGAGCAGCGACACCGGAACCGACGAGAAGGTCGAGAAGGGCACCAAGAGCGCGAAGAACCCGCTCGGTGTCAACGAGACCGCCGCCCTCGAGGTCGTCATCTTCAACGGTGGCTTCGGTGAGCAGTACGCCATCGACGCCGAGAAGAAGTACAACGAGGCCTTCCCCAAGGCTCCGAAGGTCAAGCACGCCGCGACCGAGAAGATCCAGTCGACGCTGCAGCCGCGCTTCAACGGCGGCACCCCGCCGGACCTCATCGACAACTCGGGTGCCGAGCAGATGGACATGGGTGTCCTGGTCGGCAAGAACCAGCTGGCCGACCTCACGCCGCTGATGGACGCCCCGTCCTACGACGACCCCGCCAAGAAGGTCCGCGACACGCTGCGCCCCGGTGTCCTGGAGATGGGCCAGTTCGAGGGCGACCCGGTCTGGGTCATGTACTACGCGTACACGGTGTACGGCGTCTGGTACTCCCAGACCAACCTTGAGAAGCTCGACGCGACGTACCCGGAGAACTGGGACGACATGCTCGCGCTGTGCGCGAAGGCGAAGAAGAAGGGCATCGCCGGCTGGACCTACCCCGGCAAGTACCCGTACTACCTGCCGTTCTCGCTGTACCCCTTCATCGGCAAGATCGGTGGCCGCGAGGTCCTCGACAAGATCGACAACCTGGAGCCGAACGCCTGGAAGGACCCGGCCGTCAAGGCCGCCTTCGAGGCGTACTACGAGCTCTTCCAGAAGGGCTACATCCTCAAGGGCACTCCCGGCCTCACCCACATCCAGTCGCAGACCGAGTGGACCAAGGGCAAGGCGCTGTTCATCCCGAACGGTTCGTGGGTGGAGAACGAGGCCGCACCCACCACGCCGGACGACTTCAAGATGATGGTCGGCGCCCCGTCCAGCCTCGACTCGTCCGACAAGCTGCCCTTCGGCACCCTGTGGGCCTCCGGCGGCGAGCCGTTCGTCGTCCCGGCGAAGGCGAAGAACCCCGAGGGCGGCATGGAGCAGCTGCGCATCATGCTCAGCGAGGAGTCCTCCAAGAACTTCACGAAGTCGGTGAAGTCCCTCACCGCCTTCAACGGCGGCACCGACGGCCTCACGCTGTCCACCGCCATGCAGTCCGGCGTCGACGTCCTGAAGAAGGCCGGCGACAACGTGCTCAACCCGCGTCTGCAGGACTGGTACGTGAAGCTGCAGAAGGAGCAGATCGGTATCGCCGGAATCGGCGAGATGATGGCCGGCCGCGCGACCCCGGCGGAGACCATCAAGAAGATCCAGGCCTTCGCCGACGCGGCGGCCAAGGACCAGTCCGTCAAGCACTACAAGCACCAGTGAGCCACCGTCACCAGCGGCGGCACCCGCTCAGAAACCGGGGTCGGTAACGATGCAGCACGGCAAGTACCGTTTCATCGTGGGGTTCCTCATCGCCCCACTGGCGTTGTACGCCATCTTCGTGATCTGGCCCTTCGCCCAGTCCATCTACTACTCGTTCACGGACTGGACGGGACTGAGCCCGGACTTCAAGATGGTCGGCTTCGACAACTACGGCCGGATGCTGGACGACGCCATCTTCTGGAAGTCACTGCAGCACAGTGTTCTTCTGGCGCTGCTGCTGCCGCTGGTGACGCTGGGCCTCGCGCTCTTCTTCGCCTTCATGCTCAACGTCGGGGGCCGGCGGCGCAAGAACGCCGCGGTCGCCGGCGTGCGGGGCTCCTCGTTCTACAAGGTGGCCTATTTCTTCCCGCAGGTCCTGTCGATCGTGATCGTGGCCCTGCTCTTCCAGTTCGCGTTCAACCCCTCGTCCGGAATGCTGAACGAGACCCTGAAGGCCGTCGGCCTCAAGAGCCTCCAGCCGGACTGGCTCGGCGACCCCGATCTGGCGCTGTACTGCGTGATGGTCGTGCTGATCTGGTCGACGGTCGGATTCTTCGTCGTCCTCTTCTCCGCCGGCATGGCGTCCATACCGAAGGACTTCTACGAGGCCGCGCTGCTGGACGGTGCCGACCGCGTCACGACGTTCTTCAAGATCACGCTGCCGCTGCTCTGGGACACCGTGCAGTCCGGCTGGGTCTACATGGGCATCCTGGCCCTCGGGGTGGAGGCCTTCACCGCCGTACAGGTCATGACGGTCGGCCCGGGCGGCCCCGACTACTCCACCACGGTCCTGCCGCTGTACGTCTACCAGACGGCCTTCCGCGACGCCCAGGCCGGCTACGCGACCACGATCGGCGTCGGGCTCCTCATCGTCACCATGCTCTTCGCGGCCATCGTGATGCGGCTGGGCCGGCGCGAGCGGCTGGAGTTCTGATGCCGGTCATCGCGAGGCACGGCGACCGGACGGACCGGGGCGCGCGGAACAGTTCGGTCCCGGTGACCGGCTCGACAGTTGCACGAGGTGAGCACACATGAAGGTCACTGAGACTCCTCCCGCCGTCCCGGCCCCGCGCTCGCCGGTGCGGAAGACGACGGACGCCCCGTCCGGCGGGCCGGCGAGGAGCAGCGAGGGCAAGGTCCTCAACGTCTTCTCGCACGGTGTGCTGGTCATCTGGGCGGTCCTCGTCATCATGCCGCTGCTCTGGGCGGTGATGGCGTCCTTCAAGACCGACGACTCCATCCTGTCGACGCCCTGGGCGCTGCCGGACAGGCTCCACTTCGAGAACTGGTCCCGGGCCTGGAACCAGGCCCACATGAGTGACTACTTCCTCAACACCATCCTGGTGGTCGGCGGTTCACTCATAGGCACCCTGCTGCTTGGCTCGATGGCGGCCTACGTGCTGGCGCGGTTCGACTTCCCGGGGAACCGCTTCATCTACTTCCTCTTCATCGGCGGGATGAGCTTCCCGATCATCCTGGCGCTGGTCCCGCTGTTCTTCGTCATGAACAACATGGGCCTGCTGAACTCGGTGCACGGGCTGATCCTGGTCTACATCGCCTACTCGCTGCCCTTCACCGTCTTCTTCCTCACCTCGTTCTTCCGGACCCTGCCGACCTCGATCGCGGAAGCGGCCCTGCTCGACGGCGCCTCGCACACCCGGACGTTCTTCCAGGTGATGCTGCCGATGGCCAAGCCCGGTCTGATCAGCGTCGGTATCTTCAACTTCCTCGGCCAGTGGAACCAGTACATGCTGCCGACGGTGCTGAACACCGACCCGGACGGCAAGGTGCTCTCCCAGGGCCTGGTCGAACTGGCCACCAGCCAGGGCTACAAGGGGGACTGGTCGGGCCTCTTCGCGGGTCTGGTCATGGCGATGCTGCCGGTCCTCGCCGCCTACATCGTCTTCCAGCGCCAGGTCGTCGCGGGGCTGACGGCGGGGGCGCTCAAGTAGGGGGGCCCGTTCGTTCGACCTGAGCACCGCATGCCGCCGGCATGCGGTGCTCAGGCGTGCGCGGGCCCCGGGCGGCGAACTGCGCCGGCGGACCGGACGCCGCCTCACCTCCCCACGATGCGGTCGACCGCGGCCTCGACGAGACGGTCGCGCTCGGCTTCCGTGAAGACCCCCGGCAGCGTGAGCTGTTCGACGATGAGCCAGTTGAAGGCCAGGATGAGCAGCCGGACCGCGGTGGCGTCGCCGGGCAGGCCCGACGCCTCGTGGTAGGCCACATTGGCCTCGACGTCCGCGCGCACCTGCTCGGTCAGCACCGCCCGCAGCCCGGGCCGCCGGGTGGCCTCCAGGCGCAGTTCCAGCAACGCCAGATAGCCGGTGCGGAAGCCGCTGACCCTGTCGATCAGCTCGCGCATCAGCTGGGTGTAGGTCTCCCGGTCCGGTGAGGCATTCCGCTGCCTTTCCACCGTCGCCTCGTCGGGCTGCAGCCGTTCGTAGACCCGGCTGCCCGCCTGGGTGAGCAGGTCGTCCCGGTTGGCGAAGTAGTTGGAGGCCGTGCCGGCCGGGACACCCGCCTCCGTGTCCACCGCCCGGAAGGTGAGTCCGCGCGCACCTTCCCTGGCCAGCACCTCGATCGATGCGTCGACGAGGGCCGCCCGCCGCGCGTCGTTCCTGCGCACCATTGACACCACTCCATCTGTAGTACTACGGTCAAACCACTTCAAGCAGAGTACTACGCAACGGGGTGTGCGCATGCGAAAGCTCGTTTACTACGTCGCCGTCTCCATCGACGGCTACATCGCGGGGCCGGGCGGGGAGTTCGACTTCTATCCGCAGGGTGACGAGGAGCAGGCGGCCGCGTACGCCTCGTGGGTCAACGCCCGGTACCCCGAGACCGTCCCCACCTTCGCCCGCGCCGGAGCGGGGCTGGCGGACGCCCCCAACCGGCGCTTCGACACCGTACTGATGGGGCTCGGCAGTTATCGGCCCGGCCTGGACGCGGGTTTCACCAGCCCCTACGCCCATCTGCGCCAGTACGTCGTGTCCAGCACGCTGGCCCCGGACACCGACCCGGCGGTCACCGTGGTCGCCGAGGACCCGCTCGGCCTGGTGCGCGGCCTCAAGCGGGAGGAGGGTCAGGACATCTGGCTCTGCGGTGGCGGCCTTCTCGCGGGGGAGCTGCTGCCCGAGATCGACGAGCTGATCGTCAAGAGCTACCCGGTGGTCGCGGGGGCCGGTATCCCGGTGATCAACGGGGAGTTCGACCCCACCCTCTTCGGGGTCGCCGACCGGGCCTCGTTCGACAACGGCGTGACGGTCACCCGGTTCACCCGGCGCTGACGTGTCCCGAGCCGGGTGTGTGCCGTACGTGCCGGGTCGCGCGGTGCCCGGTCCGGGTGGCCCGCCCCCGTTCATCCCCTTCCGGTGACATGCGGTAGTCGGTTGCTGCCTTCATCCGGGCAACACCGGCCACCGGAAACGAACAGGCCCTCAGGGCCCCGAACCGCCCACCGGGCCCAACCGGTGGGCGGTTCACGTCGTTTCCTGGGCTTTCGTCACTGTCCGGATGTGGAGGCCCGATGCTCATCGGGGGCTGCGACTGCTCAAGGTCTTGACGGGGGGCGCCCCAAAACGCTCATCTTAGAGTTCACATGTTAGAGAAAACGGCAGGAGTGAGTGAGTCGATGGAGACTCCGGGGTCGCAGACATCTCTGCATCGGGCCAACCTTGAGCGGGTCGTGCGTGCCGTAAGGATGGCGGGGTCCCTGACCCAGGCCGAGATCGCCAGGAGCACCGGCCTCTCCGCAGCCACTGTCTCCAACATCGTCCGTGAGCTCAAGGACAGCGGCACGGTCGAGGTGACCCCCACCTCGGCGGGAGGCCGGCGCGCCAGAAGTGTCTCCCTGAGCGGGGACGCGGGCATTGTCATCGGGGTGGATTTCGGGCACACCCACCTTCGGGTGGCCATCGGCAACCTGGCTCACCAGGTGCTGGCCGAGGAGTCCGAGCCGCTGGACGTGGACGCCTCGTCGGCGCAGGGCTTCGGCCGGGCGGAACAGCTGGTCAACCGCCTGGTCGAGACCACCGGGATCAGCCCCGGGAAGGTGATCGGCGTCGGCCTCGGCGTGCCGGGCCCGATCGATGTCGAATCCGGCACGCTGGGCTCCACCTCGATCCTCCCGGGCTGGACGGGCATCAATCCCAGCCAGGAGCTGGCCGGGCGCCTCGGGGTGCCGGTCTACGTGGACAACGACGCCAACCTCGGGGCTCTCGGGGAGCTCGTCTGGGGCGCCGGCAAGGGCGTCAGGGACCTCGCCTACATCAAGGTCGCCAGCGGTGTCGGCGCAGGTCTGGTGATCGACGGGCACATCTACCGGGGCCCGGGCGGCACGGCCGGCGAGATCGGCCACATCACCCTCGACGAATCGGGCCCCGTCTGCCGCTGCGGGAACCGCGGCTGCCTGGAGACCTTCACCGCCGCCCGGTACGTCCTGCCGCTGCTGAAGCCCAGCCACGGGGCTGATCTCACCATGGAGCGGATGGTCCAGCTGGCCCGTGAGGGCGACCCGGGCTGCCGCCGGGTCATCGGGGACGTCGGCCGGCACATCGGCAGCGGGGTGGCCAACCTGTGCAACCTGCTCAACCCGAGCCGAGTCGTGCTCGGCGGATCCCTCGCGGAGGCCGGGGAGTTGGTGCTGGGGCCCATCCGTGACTCCGTCTCGCGCTACGCCATCCCCAGTGCCGCCCGGCAGCTCTCCGTGCTCCCCGGGGCGCTCGGAGCCCGGGCCGAGGTGCTGGGTGCGCTGGCCCTCGTACTCAGCGAGATGGGGGATTCGTCCCTTCTGGAGAGCACTCTCCCCGCCGCGAGCCCTGCCTTCACTTAGATAACGAATGGCACCGTTGTCATCTCGTTAAGGATTTACTCCTTGACGCTGACGTCGTGGCCGAGTTGACTTCCAGCCACCTCGGCCGCAACGTCGCGGCCTCGTCAGGGAGGTTCGAAATGAACACGCGTATGCGTCGTGCCGCCGTTGCCGTTGCCGCCACCACCATGGCTGTCTCTCTCGCCGCTTGCGGGAGCGCCAAGGAGTCCGGCGACAAGACCAGTTCCGAGTCGGCCAAGAAGGGCGATGCCCTCAAGATCGGCCTGCTCCTTCCCGAGAACGTCACGGCACGTTACGAGAAGTTCGACAAGCCGATCATCATGCAGAAGGTCAGCGAGCTGACCGGCGGCAAGGCGGAGGTCGTCTACGCCAACGCCAAGCAGGACGCCACCACGCAGTCCCAGCAGGTCGACACCATGATCACGAACAAGGTCGACGCGCTCATCATCGACGCGGTGGACGCCAAGGCCATCGAGAACAGCGTGAAGAAGGCCAAGGACGCGGGCATCCCCGTCGTCGCCTTCGACCGCCTCGCCGAGGGCCCGATCGACGCCTACACCTCCTTCGACAACGAAGAGGTCGGCCGCGTGCAGGGCAAGGCCCTGCTGGAGGCCCTGGGCGACGGCGCCAAGCCGACCGTCGTGATGATGAACGGCTCGATCACCGACCCGAACGCCGCGCTCTTCAAGAAGGGCGCCAAGTCGGTGCTCGACGGCAAGGTGACGTACGGCAAGGAGTACGACACCAAGGAGTGGAAGCCGGAGAACGCCAACGCCAACATGGAGGGCGCGATCACCGCCCTGGGCAAGGACAAGATCGACGGCGTCTACTCCGCCAACGACGGCATGGCCGGCGGCATCATCCAGGCCCTCAAGTCCGCCGGGCTCTCCAAGCTCCCGCCGGTCACCGGCCAGGACGCCGAACTCGCCGGTGTGCAGCGCATCGTCACCGGTGAGCAGTTCATGAGCGTCTACAAGCCCTACCCGCAGGAGGGCGTCGTCGCCGCGGAGATGGCCGTCGCGCTCGCCAAGGGCGAGAAGCTCGACACCATCGCCACGTCCAAGGTCGACAACGCCGGCACGAAGGGCATCGCCACCGTGCTCGTCCCGGTCGTCTCGCTGACCAAGGACAACATCAAGGACACCGTCATCAAGGACGGCATCTACACGCTCGACGAGATCTGCACGGCCAAGTACAAGGCCGCCTGCAGCGCCGCGGGCCTGAAGTAGGTCCCAACCCGCCCGGACCGGCCCCCGCGGCCGGGACCGGGCGGACCCGAAGCCTGTCCGGCGCCCCGCCCACCAACTGTCCCGCTACCGGGCCGGGCGCCGGACGGAACGACTTCGGACGCTTCTTCCTCAATTCTTCTGCTCAACCACCGCGCCTCCCCCAGGCGCGGTATCCCCGCCGGGTCAGGCGGCGAAGGAGATGGTTCACGTGTCCGCTACGCCCGTGTTGGCGTTGCGAGGGGTCTCCAAGCGATTCGGTGCCGTCCAGGCGCTCACCGACGTAGAGCTTGAGGTCCACGCCGGTGAGGTGGTCGCCCTGGTGGGTGACAACGGCGCCGGTAAATCAACGCTGGTCAAGACGATCGCCGGAGTCCACCCCATCGATGACGGTGTCATCGAGTGGGACGGCCGGACGGTCCAGATCAACAAGCCGCACGATGCCCAGAACCTGGGGATCGCGACCGTCTACCAGGACCTAGCGCTCTGCGACAACATCGACGTCGTCGGCAACCTCTACCTCGGCCGGGAGCTCCGGAAGTTCGGAATCCTCGACGAGGTCGAGATGGAGCGGCGCTCCCGCGAGCTCCTCAGCACGCTGTCGATCCGCATTCCCAGCGTCCGCATCCCGATCGCGTCGCTCTCCGGCGGCCAGCGCCAGACCGTCGCCATCGCCCGTTCGATGCTGGGCGAGCCCAAGCTCGTCATCCTCGACGAGCCCACCGCCGCGCTCGGCGTCGAGCAGACCGCACAGGTCCTCGACCTCGTCGAGCGACTGCGCGAGCGGGGCCACGCGGTCATCCTCATCAGCCACAACATGGCCGATGTGAAGGCCGTCGCCGACAAGGTCGCGGTGCTCCGGCTGGGCCGGAACAACGGGATCTTCGACGTGAAGACCACCTCGCAGGAAGAGATCATCTCCGCCATCACGGGTGCCACGGAGAACGCCGTGACCCGTCGTGCGGCGCGCAACGCGGAGGCCCAGAAGTGACAACCGACAAGACGTCCACCGCAGTGGTCAACCCGGAGGCGGCCAAGGGCGCCGACACCGTGGTCGACCCCCGGCTCCTCGTGCGCGAGCAGGGCCTCGCCGGCTACCTCACCGAGTTCAGGCGCAAGATGCGCGGCGGTGACCTCGGCTCGATCCCCGTGATCGTCGGCCTGATCATCATCTGCGTCGTGTTCCAGAGCCTGAACTCCGAGTTCCTCTCCGCGAAGAACGTCAGCGACATCGCCGTGACGATGGTGGCCACCGGCATGATGGCCGTCGGCATCATCTTCGTGCTGCTGCTCGGCGAGATCGACCTCTCGGTCGGCTCGGTCAGCGGTGTCTCGGGCGCGGTCGTCGCCGTGCTCAGCGTCACGCACGGGATGAACGAGTGGCTCGCCATACTCGTCGCCGTGCTCAGCGGCGCGGTCATGGGCGCGATCCACGGCTTCTTCTTCGCACGGATCGGCGCCCCGGCGTTCGCCGTCACCCTCGCCGGTCTGCTGTTCTGGCTGGGCTTCATGCTCCAGCTGCTCGGTGACACCGGCACGATCAACCTGGACAGCGACGGCGTCGTCGGCAGCCTGACCACGTACTACTTCTCGGACGTCGCCGCCGCCTACGGGCTCGCCGCCGTCGGGGTGATCGGCTACTTCCTCTCCGCCTTCCTCGACACCCGCCGCCGTGAGGCCGCGGGCATCCCGGCGCGTCCGCTCGTCGACATCGTGGTCCGCACCGTCGTCCTCGCGGTGTTCGCCTTCGGCGCCGCGTTCATGTTCAACCAGTACCGCGGCCTCCCGCTGGCCCTGGTCCTCTTCCTCATCGTCCTGGTCGGCACGGACTTCGTCCTGCGCCGCACCTCCTACGGGCGGAAGATCTTCGCACTCGGCGGCAGCGTCGAGGCGTCCCGCCGCGCGGGAATCAACGTCACCGCGATCCGCGTCTCGGTCTTCTCCATCGCCGGCACCTTCGCGGCCGTCGGAGGTCTGTTCTGGGCCTCGAAGATCGCGGCGGCCAACCAGGGCTCCGGGGCCGGCGACCTCCTGATGAACGTCATCGCCGCGGCCGTCATCGGCGGCACCAGCCTCTTCGGTGGCCGGGGCCGCACCTGGAACGCGCTGCTCGGTGTCATGGTGATCGTCTCGATCCAGTACGGCCTGGCCCTCGAAGGCATCGCCACGCCGATCAACTACATGATCACCGGCGCTGTTCTTCTCGTCACGGTCGTCATCGACTCCATCACCCGCAAGACGCAGAAGACCGCAGGCCGCGCCTGACCGTCGTACCTGCGCACATGTGCCCGGCATCCTCGCGATGCCGGGCACCCGCGCGTCCGGCGGCAGTCCGCGGGGCGAGGACGAATCAGGCGCCCGATGACCCGGTGCGCCGACGGAACATTAGACTCATCGGATCGACACGCTCGACCAGCTCACAAGCAAGGAGGCACGGGTGGACCTGCTGACCCGCATCAGGGGACCGCGCGACCTGGACCGGCTCGGTCTCGAGCAGCTCGACCAGCTCGCCGGGGAGATCCGCACCTTCCTCGTCGAGGAGGTGTCCAAGACCGGCGGCCACCTCGGCCCGAACCTGGGTGTGGTCGAGCTGACCATCGCCCTGCACCGGGTCTTCGAGTCCCCGCAGGACAAGGTCCTCTTCGACACCGGCCACCAGAGCTACGTGCACAAGCTGCTCACCGGCCGGCAGGACTTCTCGAAGCTCAAGAGCAAGGGCGGGCTCTCCGGATACCCGTCCCGCGCCGAGTCCGAGCACGACGTCATCGAGAACTCCCACGCCTCGACGGTGCTCGGCTGGGCCGACGGCCTCGCCAAGGCCAACGAGGTCCTGAAGAAGGACGACCACGTCGTCGCGGTCATCGGCGACGGCGCGCTCACCGGCGGTATGGCCTGGGAGGCGCTGAACAACATCGCCGCCGCCAAGGACCGCCCCCTCGTCATCGTCGTCAACGACAACGAACGCTCCTACGCCCCGACCATCGGCGGCCTCGCCAACCACCTGGCCACCCTCCGCACCACCGACGGGTACGAGCGGTTCCTGGCCCGCGGCAAGGACCTCCTGGAGCGCACGCCCGTCGTCGGCCGGCCGCTGTACGAGACCCTGCACGGCGCCAAGAAGGGCCTCAAGGACTTCATCGCCCCGCAGGGCATGTTCGAGGACCTCGGCCTGAAGTACGTCGGGCCGATCGACGGCCACGACATCGAGGCCCTGGAGTCCGCCCTCCAGCGCGCCAAGCGCTTCGGCGGTCCGGTCATCGTGCACTGCCTCACCGAGAAGGGCCGCGGCTACACCCCCGCCCTCCAGGACGAGGCGGACCGCTTCCACGCGGTCGGCAAGATCCACCCGGACACCGGTCTGCCCATCTCGACCTCCGGCCTCGACTGGACCTCGGTCTTCGGCGAGGAGATGCTCAAGCTGGGCCACGAGCGCGAGGACATCGTCGCCATCACGGCGGCCATGCTCCAGCCCGTCGGCCTCGGCAGGTTCGAGGAGGCGTTCCCGGACCGCATCTACGACGTCGGGATCGCCGAGCAGCACGGCGCGGTCTCCGCCGCCGGCCTGGCCACGGGCGGGCTGCACCCCGTCTTCGCGGTCTACGCCACCTTCCTCAACCGCGCCTTCGACCAGGTCCTGATGGACGTCGCCCTGCACAAGTGCGGAGTGACCTTCGTCCTGGACCGGGCCGGCGTCACGGGCACGGACGGCGCCTCGCACAACGGCATGTGGGACATGTCGGTCCTGCAGTGCGTGCCCACCCTGCGCATCGCCGCCCCGCGCGACGCCGAACAGGTCCGCGCCCAGCTGCGCGAGGCCGTCGCCGTCGACGACGCACCGACCGTCGTCCGCTTCTCCAAGGGCGCCGTCGGCCCCGCGGTCGACGCCGTCGGCACGGTGGGCGGCATGGACGTCCTGCGCTCGGCGGGTACGGACGAGCCCGACGTCCTGCTGGTCTCCGTCGGCGCCCTCGCCCCGATGTGCCTGGAGATCGCCACGCTCCTGGACGCCCAGGGCATCTCCACGACGGTCGTCGACCCGCGCTGGGTCAAGCCCGTCGACGAGGCGCTCGCCCCCCTGGCGGCGGAGCACCGGGTCGTCGTCACGGTCGAGGACAACAGCAGGGCCGGCGGTGTCGGCTCCGCCGTCGCGCAGGCACTGCGCGACGCGGACGTCGACGTACCGCTGCGCGACTTCGGCATCCCGCCGGTGTTCCTCGACCACGCCTCGCGCGGCGAGGTCATGGCCGAGATCGGACTGACGGCACCGGACATCGCCCGTCAGGTCACCGGCCTGGTCGCCAGGCTCGACGGCCGGCTCGAGAGCCGGGCCGTGGCGCGCGTCCGCGACTGATCCGCCCGCACCGCACCGGGCCGGTCGCCCACCCCACTCGGGTGGTCCGACCGGCCCATTCGCGTGAAATCGGGGCGTACAGTGCGTTTCGGGGCGTCTGGTTCCGAATCATGGCGTGCACGACGAGTGCGTGGAGGTACGCCGGTGAGCACGCAGCAGGACACGCCCCCCAGCGGGAAGGGGCTGTTCCGGACCAAGACGGTCGAACAGTCCATCCGCGATACGGAAGAACCGGAGCACGCTCTCAAGAAGTCCCTCTCCGCGCTGGACCTCACGGTCTTCGGAGTGGGTGTCATCATCGGCACCGGGATCTTCGTCCTCACGGGCAAGGTCGCCAAGGAGACGGCTGGCCCGGCCACCGCCCTCGCCTTCGTCGCGGCGGGCGTCGTCTGCGCGCTCGCCGCCCTCTGCTACGCCGAATTCGCCTCCACCGTCCCGGTGGCCGGTTCGGCGTACACCTTCTCCTACGCCTCGCTGGGCGAGCTGGTCGCATGGATCATCGGCTGGGACCTGGTGCTGGAATTCGCCCTGGGCACGGCGGTGGTGGCGGTCGGCTGGTCCGGCTACGTGCGCTCGCTGATGGACAACGTCGGCTGGACGATGCCCGAGGCGCTCTCCGGCCCCGATGTGGCGAGCGGCTTCGGCTTCGACATCCTGGCGTTCGCCCTGGTGCTGATCCTGACAGTCATCCTGGTCCTCGGGATGAAGCTCTCCGCCCGGGTGACCACCGTCGTCGTGGCCATCAAGCTCGCGGTCGTGGGCATCGTGATCATCGCCGGACTGTTCTTCATCGACACGTCCAACTACTCGCCCTTCATCCCCGAGGCCGAGAAGCAGACCGGCGGATCGGGCCTGGACGCCCCCCTGGTCCAGCTGATCTTCGGCTACGAACCGACGAACTTCGGCATCATGGGCATCTTCACCGCCGCCTCCATCGTCTTCTTCGCCTTCATCGGCTTCGACGTCGTGGCCACCGCGGCGGAGGAGACCAAGCTCCCGCAGCGTGACATGCCGCGCGGCATCCTTGCCTCGCTGGTCATCTGCACCCTGCTCTACGTCGCCGTCTCCATCGTGGTCACCGGCATGCAGCACTACTCCGAACTCTCCGTCAGCGCCCCGCTCGCCGACGCCTTCAAGGCCGTCGGGCACCCCTTCTACGCGGGAGTCATCAGCTTCGGCGCGGCCGTCGGCCTCACCACCGTCTGCATGATCCTGCTGCTGGGCCAGACCCGGGTGTTCTTCGCCATGAGCCGCGACGGACTGCTGCCGAGGTTCTTCTCGGTCACGCACCCTCGCTTCGGCACCCCGTACCGCCCGACCATCCTGCTCGGCGTGGTCATCGCGATCGTCGCCGGCTTCACCAGCATCAACGAGTTGGCGACGCTGGTGAACATCGGCACGCTCTTCGCGTTCGTCGTCGTCGCCCTCGGCGTGATCGTGCTGCGCCGCACCCGCCCCGAGCTCCACCGCGCCTTCCGTACCCCGTGGGTGCCGGCTCTGCCGATCCTCTCGGTGGCGGCGTCGGTCTGGCTGATGCTGAACCTGCCGGCCGAGACATGGCTCCGGTTCGGGATCTGGATGGTGCTCGGCGTGATCGTCTACATGGTGTACGGCCGCCGGAACAGCCGTATGACCAAGAAGTCCTGACGTCAGGTCAGGCGCCGCGTGACGGCGGCAGCGGCCGTACCGTACGAGGGCCCGTACAGCGGGCCCCGTACGCCTCCGCCCGCTGCCGCAGCCCGCGGTCGGCCGTGACGACGACGCAGGACCGTACGCCCCGGGCGGCGGCGGCGAGTTCGGCGATCAGGTCGTCCCCGCTGCCGGCTGCAGCCCGGACCCGGACGCCCGGCACGGAGACGACCCCGCTCGCGGCGCCCTCCACGACCAGCACGATCTCGACGGGACCGGCATACCCCGGCAGCCCGTCATCGGCGTACGGGACCAGCGAGTCCCGCAGCCGCTCGGCCGCCCCGTGCCGGTCCCGCCACCACCCGTCCGGCACGGACCCCACCACATTGGCGGCGTCGACGATCACCAGAGTCCTCTCACCCGTCATCCCCGAAGGATGCCAGGTCAGCCGCCGGTGGCCGGAGACTTCTTGGCCGACTCCGGGATCGTGCCGTCCGCCCGGATCGCCTTCCAGAGGCTGCCGGCCTGGGGCTCGGCGGGGACCACCCGGTTCGGGTCCTGCTTGTCGTAGGCGACCGGCAGCATGATCGTCTCCATGGAGGAGGGGTCGACGCCGTTCATCGAGCGGGCGAACTCACTGAGCGAGGTCAGGGAGGCGAGCCCCTCGTCGGTCGTCAGCGACTTGGTCGCGGAACTGGCGATCTTGTACGTGGTCGTCGGACTGCCCAGCAGGTCCTGCGACTTGATCTCGGTCAGCAGCGCGAGCAGGAACTGCTGCTGCAGCCCGATGCGGCCGAGGTCGCTGCCGTCCCCGACGCCGTGCCGGGTGCGGACGTAGGCGAGGGACTCGGTGCCGCTCAGCTTGTGTGTGCCGGCGGTCAGGTCGAGCCCGGAGGCCTCGTCCTTGATCGGCTCCTCGACGTTGACGGTCACGCCGCCGATCGCGTCGACCAGGTCCTTGAAGCCGGCGAAGTTGATCTCCAGGTAGTGGTCGATCCGGACCCCGGACATCTTCTCCACGGTCTTCACCACGCAGGCCGG
>NZ_MAPV01000181.1 GCF_001700505.1 Streptomyces mutomycini | reverse complement strand
CGGCGCCCTGCCGCCGTGCCCGCCGGGCCTCACGCCCCCTCGGGGCGCCGCCGCGGGAGCAGCCGGCGTCGGTCCGTTCGTCGTCGCACGGCTCGGGGTGGCGCTGCCGGGTGTCCGGGGCCCTCCGGGGGTGAAGGCCGGTCAGCCGGCCTCTCACCGGTCCTGTCCCACAGACCTGTCGTCACGCCCTCCCCACTGAGGCCCGGGCGGACGACGCCCACTCAAGGGGATTCCCATGACTCGCGCCACCACGGTGCGAGCGGTTCTGGCTGCCGCCGTTCTGCTCGTCTCCGTGTTCATCACGCTGACCATGTCACCCAGACTCGGCCTCGACCTCCAGGGCGGCACCCGGATGGTGCTGCAGGCCAAGGACTCCAACACCGCGAAGGCCGACCGGGAGAGCACCGACCGCACACTGGAGGTACTGCGCCAGCGCATCGACTCCCTCGGTGTCTCCGAACCGACCCTGACACGCTCGGGTGAGGACCGGATCATCGTCGAGCTGCCCGACGTACAGGACCCGCGCCAGGCCGCCGACGTCATCGGCAGGACCGCGCAGCTCGGCTTCCATGCGGTCCAGGGTCCCGAAGCCGGGCAGAAGGACGGGGGACGGACGCTGCCCGACGAGCAGGGCACTCCGCTCGCACTCGGCCCGGAGCGGCTCTCCGGCGCGGGGGTCAAGGACGCCACCGCACAGTTCGACGCCCAGCAGGGCACGGGCTGGACCGTCTCGCTCGACTTCCACAAGGACGCGGGCAAGGAATGGACCCGGCTCACCGGGGACGCCGCGTGCAACCCGGCCGGGGACGAGCAGCGCCGGGTGGCGATCGTCCTCGACGAGAAGGTCATCTCCTCACCCCAGGTGGACCCGTCGGTCGGCTGCGAGGTCGGGCTGCCGTCCGGTTCCACCCAGATCACCGGGTCCTTCAGCGCCGAGGAAGCACGTGATCTCGCGCTGCTCATCAAGGGCGGCGCACTCCCCGTACCCGTCGAGATCGTCGAGCAGCGGACCGTCGGCCCGACGCTCGGTGCCGCCGCCATCGACGCGAGCGCCCGGGCCGCGCTCATCGGAGCCGCCGCCACAGCGCTGTTCATCACCTTCGTGTACCGGCTGTTCGGCGCCCTCGCCGCGCTGGCCCTCGGCGCGTACGGCGTGATCTCCTACGCCACCCTCGTCGTCCTGGGCGTCACTCTGACCCTGCCAGGGCTCGCCGGATTCGTCCTCGCCATCGGTATGGCGGTCGACGCCAACGTCCTTGTCTTCGAACGGGCTCGCGAGGAGTACGCGGGCCGGACGAGCCGCTCGCTGCGCTCCTCGCTGACGGCCGGATTCCGTAACGCGTGGAGCGCGGTCGCCGATTCCAACGTCACCACCCTCATCGCGGCCGCGCTCCTCTTCTTCCTCGGCTCCGGGCCGGTCAAGGGCTTCGGGGTCACGCTCGGCATCGGTGTGCTGGCCTCGATGTTCTCGGCGCTCGTCATCGCCCGCGCCCTCACCGAGACCGCGGCGGGCTCCCGGTTCGTCAACGACTACCGGGGCGTCAACGGCATCGCACGGCCCGGCCGCGTCCGCACCTGGCTGAACACGCGCGACTTCCAGCTGTTCCGGTCACCGCGCCGATGGCTGATGATGTCCGCCGCGCTCGTTCTGGTCGCCGTGACAGGCATCCTCGTGCGCGGCATCGACCTCGGCGTCGAGTTCACCGGAGGGCGGCTCGTGGAGTACTCCACCAGTCGCCCCGTGGACGTCGACACCGCCCGCGACACGATCGCCGCCGCGGGTTTCGAGGACGCCGAGGTCACCACCGCGGGCGACCGGGACCTCTCCGTACGCACCGGGCAACTCGACAACGACGGGGAGCACGCCCTGCGGGCCGCCCTGGCCGAGGCGGGCGGCGAGACCACCAAGGTGCGCGACGAGCTGATCGGTCCCAGCCTCGGTGACGAACTCCGGCGCAACGCCCTGATCGCCCTGGGCGTGGCCGTGTTCGTCCAACTCGCCTATCTCGCGGCACGGTTCCGGTGGACGTTCGCCGTGGCATCGGTCGGGGCCCTGGTGCACGACGTCATCATCCTGGTCGGGGCCTTCGCCTGGCTCGGACGCCCCGTCGACGGCATCTTCCTGGCCGCCCTGCTCACCGTCATCGGCTACTCCGTCAACGACTCCGTGGTGGTCTTCGACCGGGTACGGGAACTGTGGGCAGGCAGCCGTCGCACACCGGTCGCCGACGTGGCCAACCGTGCGGTGCTGCAGACCGTGCCGCGCACCGTCAACACAGGGATGGGAGCCCTGTTCATCCTCGTCGCACTCGCGGTGCTGGGCGGTGACTCCCTGGCGGACTTCGCCCTCGCCCTCCTCATCGGCATCTGTGTCGGAACGTACTCCTCCGTGATGACCGCGGTACCGGGGGCGCTTCTTCTGGAGAAGAGCAGAAAGGCACCGCCACCGGCCAGGAAGCGGGCACCGAAGCGCGGGAAGCCCGCCGGGCGGACACGCCGGGACCCCGCCGACAACGGGGCGCGCGTGTAGCGCGGGAACACGACGCGCCGGGCGGAGGCAGCTCTGCCCGGCGCGTACGGACACGATGGCGGTCGGGCTGCGTGAGGCCCGGGGCACGCTCGTACCGAAATGTCCGCATCGGCCTTGCCCCGTGTCAGGCGAGACAGCCGGCGGGCCCGCACCGTAACGTCGCGGGCACCGTCGACCGGCACCGATGTACCCCAGGAGCCTCCCCATGCCCGCAGAGCCGCTGTCCGCACACGATGTCGAGGCCGGGCTGCGTGAGCTGCCCGGCTGGCAGCTCCAGGGTGACCGGATCACCCGTACCTACCGGCTGCCCTCCCATTTCGCCGCGGCAGGGCTGACCGTCCACGTCGCCCAGATCCAGGAGGAGCTCAACCACCACTCGGATCTGACGCTGGGTTACAACACCGTGGCGCTCGCCGTGCACACGCACGACGCGGGCGGCGCCGTCACGCGGAAGGACCTCACGCTGGCCGCACGCGTCGAAGCCGTTGCCGCCGGGCACGGGGCGAAGTAGCCGCGCCGGCCACTGCTGTTCGTGAAGACGGCGGCCCCCCACCGCGCGTCCGGCGGTGGGGGGCCGGGGAACCCGGGGGTCAGGCGCCGAGGTTGAATTCGGCCGGGTCGGAGCCGAGGCGCTTGCCCTCGTCGAGCGCGGCGAACGCGGCCAGGTCGTCGGCGTCCAGTTCGAAGCCGAAGACGTCGATGTTCTCGGCGATCCGTGACGGCGTCACGGACTTCGGGATCACCACATGACCGGTCTGCAGGTGCCAGCGCAGCACCGCCTGAGCAGGGGTCCGGCCGTGCTTGTGTGCGACGGCGGCCACGGTCGGGACCTCCAGGAGGCCCTTGCCCGAGCCGAGCGGCGACCATGCCTCGGTCACGATGCCGTGCTGTGCGTGGAAGGCGCGCAACTCTGCCTGCTGGAGCTGCGGGTGCAGCTCGATCTGGTTGACCGCGGGGACCACGGAGGTCTCGCCCAGCAGACGCTCCAGATGCTCCGGGTGGAAGTTGGACACGCCGATGGCCTTCGCGCGGCCGTCGGCGAGGATCCGCTCGAAGGCCTTGTACGTGTCGACGTAGGCGTCCTTGGCCGGCACGGGCCAGTGGATCAGATACAGGTCGACGTAGTCCAGGCCCAGCTTGTCCAGCGATGCGTCGAACGCGCGCAGCGTCGAGTCGTAGCCCTGCTCGGTGTTCCACAGCTTGGTGGTGACGAACAGTTCCTCGCGGGCCACACCGGAGGCGGCGACGGCCTTGCCCGTGCCCGTCTCGTTGCCGTAGATCGCGGCGGTGTCGATGCTCCGGTACCCGGCCTCCAGGGCAGTGGCGACGGCCGTCGTGGCCTCGTCGTCCGGGACCTGCCAGACACCGAAGCCGAGCTGCGGCATCTCGAGGCCGTTGTTGAGGGTGATGGTGGGGACCTGGCTCACGAGCAGTCGATCCTTTACGTCGTCGGTTGGTACTCCCAGGAAGAACGTACGGGGGAGCCCGACCATTCCCACCTGCCCCGATCCACGGAACCGGAAGAATGTTCCACCGGTGCACGGGCGGTGGCCCCCGGCGGGTTCACCCGTAGAGGGCGTCGACCTCGGCCGAGTACGCCGTCTCGATGGCCCTCCGCTTCAGCTTGAGCGAGGGGGTGAGCAGACCGTGCTCCTCGGTGAACTGGTGCGCCAGGATTCGGAAGGTGCGGATGGACTCCGCCTGGGACACCGCCGTGTTGGCGGCGACGACCGCCCGGCGGACCTCCATCTCCAGATCGGGGTCGCGCACCAGGTCCGCGGAGGGCAGCGGCGCCCGGCCCTGCATGGCGAGCCAGTGCTCCACCGACTCGGTGTCCACGGTGACCAGGGCCGCGATGTAGGGCCGGTCGTTGCCGACGACGATGCACTGCGCGACCAGCGGATGGGCGCGTACCCGCTCCTCCAGGCCGCTCGGGGCCACGCTCTTGCCCCCGGACGTCACCAGGATCTCCTTCTTGCGTCCGGTGATGGTCAGATAGCCGTCCTCGTCCAGCGAGCCGAGGTCGCCGGTGGCCAGCCATCCGTCGTGCAGCACGGCGTCCGTGGCCTTGGGATTGCCCAGGTATCCGGAGAACACGTTGGCGCCGTGCACCCAGATCTCGCCGTCCCGGGCGATGTGCACCGTGGACCCGGGGATCGGCTGTCCGACGGTGCCGTAGCGGGTGCGCTCGGGGGGATTCGCCGTGGCCGCGGCCGTCGTCTCGGTGAGCCCGTAGCCCTCGTAGACCGTGACGCCCGCACCGGCGAAGAACAGCCCGAGCCGGCGGTCCATGCCAGAGCCGCCCGACATGGCGTGCCGCACCCGGCCGCCCATCGCCTCGCGGACCTTGCGGTAGACGACCTTGTCGAAGAACTGGTGCTGCATCCGCAGTCCGGCGGACGGCCCCGGTCCGCTGCCGAAAGACCGCTCCTCCAGCGCCTGCGCGTACTTCACCGCGATCTCGACGGCCTTGTCGAACGCCCCGGCGCGGCCCTCGGACTCGGCCTTGCGCCGTGCGCCGTTGAAGACCTTCTCGAAGATGTACGGCACCGCGAGGATGAAGGTGGGCCGGAAGGACACCAGGTCGGGCATCAGCGCCTTCGCCGACAGCTCCGGCTGGTGACCCAGCTTCACCCGCCCGCGGAGCGCCGCGATCTCCACCATGCGGCCGAAGACGTGGGCGAGCGGCAGGAAGAGCAGCGTCGCCGTCTCCTCGCCGGGCCGGGAGAGGAACACCGGATGCCAGCGGCCGACCATGGTGTCGGCCTCGAACATGAAGCTGGCGTGGGTGATCACACAGCCTTTGGGGCGACCGGTCGTGCCGGAGGTGTAGATCACCGTCGCGACCGAGTCGGGAGTGACCGCGCGGCGGTGCCGGTGGACGACCTCGTCGTCGATCTCCGCACCGGCTTCGACGAGTTCGGCCACCGCGTCGGCGTCCAGCTGCCAGAGCCGGTGCAGGTTCGGCAGCCTGTCGATCACGGAACCGATCGTCATGGCGTGGTCCTCGTGCTCGACCATCACGGCCGCGACCTCGGCGTCGTGCAGCATCCACAGGACCTGCTCGGCCGACGACGTCGGATAGATCGGGACGGACTGCGCGCCCACCGTCCAGAGGGCGTAGTCGAAGAGGGTCCACTCGTAGCGCGTGCGTGACATCAGGGCGATCCGGTCGCCGAAGCGGACGCCCTGGGCGATCAGTCCCTTGGCGAGTGCGAACACCTCGTCGCGGAACGAGGCGGCGGACACATCGTGCCATCGCCCCTCCGCGTCCTTGCGGCCGAGGGCGATCCGGTGGGGGTCCTCCTCGGCGAAGTCGAAGACGGTGTCGGCGAGACCGCCTACTTGAGGGGCAGCGGCCATGGGTGGGACAGTGAACTCACGCAATGACCTGCTCCTTGTGGCGCTCCGCACGGCGCCGCGACGCTACCTCACAGGGAGAGGCGGCGGGAGGGTCCGAAGTCTCCGGAAAAAGTGACATCTGGTCGGGGTGGCCGCAGAAATCGGGCCAGAAGGGCAAGGCTCGGGCACACTTCTGACCGTGGAGTAAGTAGCTCGGGCGGGAATCTCCACCGAATCTGTACGCGGCTCCTACGCCGAATCCGGGTGCGTCGGTATGGCCGGACCTCGGTGAAGACGGTCGCCGCCCACCAGGATCGCCGCCGCGAGGGCGTCCGCCGCCTCCTGCGCGGTGTCCCTGCGGCGCCCGTGCAGCAGGACGAAATCCACATCCCCGAGCTCCGGCAGACCCGCCCTGGACGGCACCGGCTCGAGCCCCGGCGGAATGAGCCCACGGGTGTGCGCCATCACCCCCAGACCCGCGCGCGCCGCCGCGACGAGCGCACTCAGGCTCGCACTCGTACACGCGAAGCGCCAGGCCCTGCCGTGCTCCTCCAGCACCTCCAGGGCACGCGCCCTGGTGATGCCGGGAGGCGGGTAGGCGATCAGCGGCAGGGGGCGCTCGGGGTCGATCCGCAGCCGTGGGGCACCGATCCAGACCAGGGTGTCCTGCCAGACCAGCTCGCCGTGGGTGTCCCCGGCACGGCGCTTGGCCAGCACCAGGTCGAGCCGGCCCGCCGCGAGCTGACGGTGCAGCGCGCCCGACAGCTCCACCGTCAGCTCCAGCTCGACCTCGGGATGCTCCCGCCGGAAGGACTCCAGGATCTCCGGCAGCCGGGTCAGCACGAAGTCCTCGGAAGCCCCGAAGCGCAGCCGCCCGCGCAGCCGGGTGCCCGTGAAGAACGCCGCCGCGCGCTCGTTGGCCTGCAGGATCGTCCGGGCGAAGCCCAGCATGGCCTCGCCGTCCGCGGTGAGACCGACCCGGTGCGTGTCCCGGCTGAACAGCTGGCGGCCGGCCTCCGACTCCAGCCGGCGGACGTGCTGGCTGACCGTGGACTGCCGTACACCCAGCCGGCGTGCCGCCTGGGTGAAGCTCAGGGTCTGGGCGACGGCCATGAAGGTGCGGAGCTGGACGGGGTCGTACATGGCCCGACGCTATCGCGATCCGTGATGACAGTCAGTGCGGTGTACCTGATTCCCGATCGCGGTGTCCAGGAGCAGGATGGGGAGGCCACGATTCCACCGAGAAGGCACGGAGCACATGAGCCACCGCACCAGCCGCCGTATCCCCGCACTGCCGTCCTGGCTGCCGGTCGACCCGTACATCCTGGCGCTGATCGGCACGGTGGTACTCGCGGCGCTGCTCCCCGTCTCCGGGGCCGGCGCCGAAGTGGCGGGCGGCGCGTCGACCGGGGCGGTGGCCCTGCTCTTCTTCCTCTACGGAGCGCGCCTGTCGACCGCCGAGGCGCTCGACGGGCTGAAGCACTGGCGGCTTCACCTCACCGTTCTGGCCTGCACCTTCCTGGTGTTCCCGCTGTTCGGGTTCGCCGGCCACGGCCTGGTGCCGTACGTGCTGACTCCACAGCTCCAGGAGGGCTTCCTCTTCCTGTGCCTGGTGCCCTCGACGATCCAGTCATCGATCGCCTTCACCTCGATGGCCCGCGGTAACGTACCCGCCGCCATCTGCGCCGGCTCCTTCTCCAGCATCGCCGGAATCCTGCTGACGCCGCTGCTCGCGGCCCTGCTGCTCGGCGGGAGCGGGGGCGGATTCTCCGCGGACTCCCTGCTGAGGATCGTCTTCCAACTGCTGGTGCCCTTCCTGGCCGGACAGCTGCTGCGCCGCTGGGTCGGCGGGTTCATCAGCCGCCACCGCAAGGTGCTGGGGTACGTCGACCGCGGCTCGATCCTGCTGGTCGTCTACACGGCCTTCAGCGAGGGCATGGTGGCCGGGATCTGGCACCAGGTCACCCCGCTCCGGCTCGGCGCGCTGCTCGGCGCGGAGGCGGTGCTGCTGGCCCTCATGCTCGCGGTGAGCTGGTACGGGGCGAAGCGGCTGGGCTTCGGACGCGAGGACCGGATCGCCATCCAGTTCGCCGGGTCGAAGAAGAGCCTGGCGGCAGGCCTGCCGATGGCCAGCGTCCTGTTCGGCGCGCACGCGAGTCTCGCGGTGCTGCCCCTGATGCTCTTCCACCAGATGCAGCTGATGGTCTGCGCGGTGATCGCCAAGCGCCGCTCGCGCGACCCGCTGCCGGGCGATGCCCCGGTGAGGCATGCTCGGGCGGAGGCGCTGAACTGAGGCCTCGGCGAGGCACGGGACCGACGAGCAGCAACGTTTGAGTGCCGGGTGCTCAGCGAGCCGAGCCACATCGGTCACGGGGGCGGAGCAGACGCCGAGGTGGATGCGTAGCGGTCCGGCCGTGCGCTGCCGTCGCCGTCCGTGTCCGGCTTGGCCGTTGCCGCGCACCCCGCCCGGAGTGTTCTGGCGGGGGAGGGGCGGCTTCTGTGACGGCGGCTTCATCTGTGCCTTCCTTCGGATGTGCTTTCGCGGATTCCTCTGCCTGACCACCCGCCCGTGACTACGGTGCGTGAGGGAGTCATTACGAGAATGGGCCGGTCGCGGGTGCGGCACGCCGAAGGAAAGGTGTGCTTCTCCGGCGGGTCCCGCACGTTCCACGGAGGACACGATGCCGACGAGGCGAGCGGTTACGGGCCGCAGCAGGGAACCACGTGCGCGGTTCGCGGAGGAGCTGCGGAACCTGCGCACCGAGCGAGGCGAAAGCCTGCGACAGCTCGGCGAACGGCTCGGCTGGGACTGGTCGTTGTTCGGGAAGATGGAGAAGGGGGAGACGGTCGGCGGGCCGGAGGTGGTGCAAGCCCTGGACCAGTACTACGGAACGCCGGGGCTGCTTCTGGCCATGTGGGAGCTGGCGATCAACGACCAGACGCAGTTCAAGGAGCGGTACCGGCGGTACATGGCGCTGGAGGCGGAGGCGACGAGCCTGTGGCACTTCGCGGTGAGCGTGCTGCCGGGGCTGTTGCAGACGCCGGGGTATGCGCGGGAGGTGCTCGCGGCGGGTGGCTCCAAGGGCGAGGCGTTGGAGCAGCAGGTCGAGGCGCGGATGGGGCGACGTGAACTACTGGTGGGGGACGACTCGCCACCGTTCCGCACGATCGTCTCGGAGGCGGTGCTCCGGATGCCCTTGAGGGATGTGGCCGAGTGGCGAGGCCAGTTGAAGTACCTGGGGGAGCTCGGCGCCCGGGAGAACGTGACGCTTCACGTACTTCCGTTCAGTGCGGGGCCGTACGGCTTGGACAGTACGGCGGTGATGTTCCTGCGGCTTCCGGATGGGCGTACCGTCGCGTACACGGAGAACGCCTACCGGGGCGACCTCATCGAGGCGAACCAGCCGGTGGATCGGCTTCAACGTGCCTACGATGCGGTGCGTGACCTGGCGCTGTCCCCTGCCGAGTCGCGGAAGTTCGTATTGAGCCTGTTGGAGGAAGTACGGTGCGATCCCTCGACCTGAACGCGGTTACCTGGCGCAAGAGTTCCTACAGCAACTCGGACGGTGGCGAATGCGTCGAGGTCTCCGAGGACTTCGCCGCTGTCGTCCCCGTCCGTGACAGCAAGAACCCGCACGGCCCCGCGCTCACCTTCGCTTCGGACGGCTGGTCGTCGTTCGTGTCCGCGGTGAAGGATGGTGCCGTGGGCGCCTGACACGGGCACGAGACGGCCCGGCCGGCGCAGGGGCGCTCCCCGCCGGCCGGACCCCTGCCCCGTGCAGCGGGCGGGCGTCAGCCCTGCCCCACCGCCGCCCCGAGGGCGATGCGGTGGTCACCCGCGTACACGTTCATGGACTGCCCCCGCAGGAAGCCGACGAGGGTGAGTCCGCTCTCGGCCGCGAGGTCCACGGCCAGCGACGACGGCGCCGAGACCGCCGCCAGCATCGGGATCCCCGCCATCACCGCCTTCTGCGCCAACTCGAAGGAAGCGCGTCCCGACACCAGCAGGATCACCTGTGAGAGAGGCAGCCGGTCGTCCGTGAGGGCGCGGCCCACGAGCTTGTCGACCGCGTTGTGCCTGCCGACGTCCTCCCGGATGTCGAGCAGTTCGCCCTCCGGTGAGAACAGCGCCGCGGCGTGCAGGCCCCCGGTCCGGTCGAACACCCGCTGTGCCTCGCGCAGCCGGCCGGGGAGGGCGGCGAGCAGTGCGGGCGTCACCCGGACCGGGGGAGCGTCGGAGACGGGGTGGCGGGTCGTGGTGCGGACCGCGTCGAGGCTCGCCTTGCCGCACAGCCCGCAGGACGACGTGGTGTAGACGTTGCGCTCCAGCGTGATGTCGGGGACCACCACGCCGGGCGCGAGCTTCACGTCCACCACGTTGTACGTGTTCACACCGTCGGCCGTCGCCCCGGCGCAGTACACGATCGACTGCACCTCGGAGCCCTCACCGATCACACCCTCGCTCACCAGGAAGCCCGCCGCGAGCGCGAAGTCGTCGCCGGGGGTGCGCATGGTGATGGCGAGCGGCTTGCCGTTCAGCCGGATCTCCAGGGGTTCCTCGGCGACGAGGGTGTCGGGACGGGTCGTGACAGCCCCGTCCCGGATGCGGATGGTGCGGCGGCGCTCGGTGACCCGTCCCATAGCCGTCATTCCCGATTCTGTACGTGTTGGAAGCCGAAACGGCCCTTGATACAGAGGTTGCCATGGGCCACCGGGTTGTCGTGCGGCGAGGTGACCTTGACGATCTCGTTGTCCTGCACGTGGAGGGCACGTTGCGCCCTCGTCCGCGGGGAGGACGGCGTGCTGCGCCGGGCGACCTGGGGCGAGGCACTGGTGCGGGCCGCAGCGGGATTCCGGCAGCGGCCCGCGGGGCGTATGGCCCCGACGCCTTCGCGATGCTCTCCTGCGCCCGCGCCACCAACGAGATGAACTACGTGGGCCTCTCGTGGACCGAGCGACCAGCGGATACGCGGAGTACGCGGCGCTCGTCGAGCCCTGGACCCTGACCGCCGCCGAGAACGTCAATATTGTCTACAGTATGCCTCCGGAGGGTCAACGCTCGTGACGGTGAGTGCCTTGTCCGATGCGATTCCGGTATGGCCGCCGGGGTGTCCGCGAAAGTTCCCGGAAGGCCGTTGGAGACGCTCCAACCTCGGGCCCGGATTCCTGTGGGGTTAGGTGCCCCTGTACCGGCTGGTAGCAACCAAGACTGGATAGTTCCTGCCAAACGTAGCGAGGGGAACCCGTACATGACCGGCTCACGTGTAGTGGCGCTCGGCCACTACCAGCCTGCCAAGGTCCTCACCAACCACGACCTGGCGGCCATGGTCGACACCAGCGACGAGTGGATCACCAGCCGGGTCGGCATCAGGACCCGGCACGTGGGCGGCCCCGACGAACCGGTGGACGAGCTGGCCGCACACGCCGCGGCCAAGGCACTCGCCTCGGCCGGACTGCAGGCCTCGGACATCGACCTGGTTCTCGTCGCCACCTCCACGGCCATCGACCGCTCGCCGAGCATGTCCGCCCGGGTCGCCGCGCGCCTGGGCATGGGTTCGCCGGCCGTGATGGACGTCAACGTGGTCTGCTCCGGATTCACCCACGCGCTCGCCACCGCCGACCACGCCATCAGGGCGGGAGCCGCCACCCGGGCCCTCGTCATCGGTGCCGACAAGATGGGCGACATCGTCGACTGGACGGACCGTTCCACCTGCGTCCTGATGGGTGACGGTGCGGGGGCCGCCGTCGTCACCGCCGACCCGGCCGGGGATGACACGCCCGGAATCGGCCCCGTCCTCTGGGGCTCGGTCCCGGAGATGGGCAACGCCGTGCGGATCGAGGGCACGCCCCCGCGTTTCGCGCAGGAGGGGCAGTCCGTCTACCGGTGGGCCACCACGCAGCTGCCGCCGATCGCGCGCAAGGTGTGCGAACGGGCCGGCGTCACGCCCGAGGACCTCGCCGCCGTGGTGCTGCACCAGGCCAACCTGAGGATCATCGAACCCGTCGCCCGGAAGATCGGCGCGGTCAACGCGGTCATCGCGCGGGACGTGGTGGATTCCGGCAACACCTCGGCCGCGTCGATCCCGATGGCCCTGTCCAAACTGGTGGAGCGGGGAGAGGTCGAGAGCGGTGCTCCGGTGCTGCTCTTCGGCTTCGGCGGGAATCTCTCGTACGCGGGTCAGGTGATCCGCTGCCCCTGAGGCACCCGGGGAGGCATTGTGCTCGGTAGACTGTAGACGATAAGCAGTTGGCCGGCGCCCGGAGGGGGACCGCGATGTTGTCCGCAGGACTGCCGCAGGGAACGGTGCCGAAGCTGGAGCGGCCCGGTCCGTTGCGCGAGCGCGTCTACGAGGCGCTCCTCGAGCTGATCACCACGCGTGCCCTCGGCCCCGGCCAGCACTTGGTCGAAAGTGAACTGGCCGGGCATCTGGGCGTGTCGCGGCAGCCGGTGCGCGAGGCGCTCCAGCGGCTGAACACCGAGGGCTGGGTCGACCTGCGCCCCGCGCAGGGCGCGTTCGTCCATGAGCCCACCGAGGACGAGGCCGATCAGCTGCTCTCGGTCCGCACGCTGCTGGAGGCCGAGGCCGCCCGGCTGGCCGCCGCCAACTCCGGGCGGCCGGGCATCGAAGTCCTGGAGGAGCTGTGCTCCCAGGGGGAGCGGGCAGTCGCCGCGGACGACGTCGACCTCGCCGTCGCCACGAACGCCGCCTTCCATGCCAAGGTGATGGAGCTCGCCGGCAATGCCGTGCTGTCCGAGCTGGCCGGCCAGGTGGACCGGCGGGTCCGCTGGTACTACACACCGGTGGCCCGCCAGCGCGGCACCCAGTCCTGGATCGAGCACCGTGAGCTCATCGCGGCGATCGCCGCCAGGGACGAACGGCGCGCGACCGAGATCATGCGGGCGCACACCGAGCACACCCGCCGGACCTACCACCAGCGCGACAAGGGCTGATCATCGGCTTCGCATCAAACCGGAAGGCACGCTGAACATGACTGGGCAACGCGACCGTTGGGCGGAACTGACCGGCGGGCAAGCGGGGGAGGAGTACGCTCAGCGGTTCTCTCGGCTCGCCGAATCAGGCCACGACGTCCACGGCGAGGCCACGTTTTGCGCCGCGCTGCTGAAGCCCGCAGCCCGCGTACTCGACGCGGGCTGCGGCACCGGCCGGATCGCGATCCGACTCGCGGCACTGGGGCACTCCTGCACCGGCGTGGACGTCGACCCCTCGATGCTCGCCGTGGCCCGTCGAGAGGCCCCCACGCAGGAATGGCTCCTCGGCGACCTGGCCCGTCTGGACGCCCTTGGCCTGGACGAGGGCTTCGACCTGGTGCTCGCCGCCGGCAACGTCATCCCCCTGCTGGCCCCCGGAACCGAATCGCTCGTCGTCCGGCAGCTGGCCGCCGCGCTGCGCACCGGCGGCCTTCTGGTCACGGGCATGGGGCTGGACGCAGCACACCTGCCGCTGTCGGAACCGCCGCTGACCCTCACGGAATTCGACCACTGGTGTACGCAGGCCGGGCTGACCTTGCGGCAGCGCTACGCCACCTGGAGCGGTGATCGCTACGACGAGGGCGGCGGCTACGCCGTCAGCGTGCACTCCCGCTCCGCCGTGTGAGTTCACGCCTCCTCCACGACGGCCCTCTCCAGGCCCGAGGGTGACCAGCCGTACCGAAATGCCGGGCTCCTGCCGCCATGGAGCGCACCTTTGTCCTGAGTGTGGAGAAAGTTGGAGCGGATTCGTGCTCAACTTCTTCCCACTCAGGTAAACCGCTGCTACGTTCCCCTCGAAAGCCCGACGGACCGGCCGACGTGGCGGGGAGGGACGCGTGAGACGCATGACGGCACGACCCGCGAACACGCACCAGGCGCGGCTGCTACGGCTGTTGCGTGACGGGGGGCCCAACTCCCGCGCGCAGCTGGGCGACCAGGTCGACCTCTCGCGGTCCAAACTCGCCGTCGAGGTGGACCGGCTCCTGGAGACCGGACTCGTCGTGGCCGACGGACTCGCCGCGTCCCGCGGCGGACGCCGCTCCCACAACATCCGCCTCGCCCCGGGACTCCGCTTCCTCGGTGTCGACATCGGCGCCACCTCCATCGATGTCGCCGTCACCAACGCCGAGTTGGAGGTCCTCGGCCACCTCAATCATCCGATGGACGTACGAGAGGGCCCCGTCGCCGTCTTCGAGCAGGTGCTGGCCATGGCGGCCAAGCTCCGGGCATCCGGGCTCGCCGAGGGCTTCGACGGCGCGGGCATCGGCGTACCGGGGCCGGTCCGCTTCCCCGAGGGCGTCCCGGTCGCACCGCCGATCATGCCGGGCTGGGACGGCTTCCCGGTCCGCGAGGCGCTCAGCCAGGAACTGGGCTGCCCCGTGATGGTCGACAACGACGTGAACCTGATGGCACTGGGGGAGCAGCACGCCGGCGTCGCCCGTTCCGTGGGCGACTTCCTCTGCGTCAAGATCGGTACGGGCATCGGCTGCGGCATCGTCGTGGGGGGAGAGGTCTACCGCGGAACGACGGGCAGCGCAGGCGACATCGGCCACATCCAGGTGGAACCGGACGGGCGCGCCTGTGCCTGTGGCAACAGGGGCTGCCTGGAGGCACACTTCAGCGGCGCCGCCCTCGCCCGCGACGCCGAGGACGCCGCCCGCACAGGCCGGTCCCCCGAGCTGGCGGCCCGGCTGGACGGAGCCGGGAAGCTCTCGGCCGTCGACGTGGCCGCCGCGGCGGCGGCCGGTGATCCCACGGCGCTGGACCTGATCCGCGAGGGGGGAAACCGGGTCGGCCAGGTCATCGCCGGGCTCGTCAGCTTCTTCAACCCCGGCCTCGTCGTGATCGGCGGCGGGGTCACCGGGCTCGGCCACAACCTGCTGGCCAGCGTCCGCACCCAGGTCTACCGGCAGTCCCTGCCGCTGGCCACGGGCAACCTCCCCATCGTCCTCGGTGAGCTGGGGCCCGTCGCCGGAGTGACCGGTGCGGCCAGGCTCATCAGCGACCACCTGTTCTCGCCGGCCTGACGCCAGGGCGGCGCGCCGTCCGGCACGCGTTCCACAGCCATACCGGGTAAGCAGTCCGTTCCGGGCTCCGCCCGCAGAACCGCACAGCACGAGCACAGCAGAACCGCACAGCAGTTCCGTCAGCAGTACGGCACCGCCGGCACTGCGCCCTGCCCGCTCACCGGCTTCCCCGCGCTCTCGGCTTCGTTCGAGCAGGGGGAGACCCCGTTCGCCGAGGGGATCGTCATGGCACCAGAACCACCCCTGCTCACGATGTCCGGCATCACCAAGTCGTTCCCCGGAGTGCGCGCCCTCGACGGTGTGGACCTGGAGGTGCTGGCCGGTGAGGTCCACTGTCTCCTCGGCCAGAACGGCGCCGGAAAGTCCACCCTCATCAAGGTGCTGGCCGGGGCCCACCAGCCCGACGGCGGCGCCATCACCTGGTGCGGCGAACCGGTCCAGCTGTCCTCGCCGATCACCGCGATGCGGCTGGGAATCGCCACCATCTACCAGGAACTCGACCTGGTGGAAGGTCTGTCGGTCGCCGAGAACGTCTTCCTCGGACACGAACCGACCAGCGCGGGCTTCGTCGTCCGGACCCGCGAGGCACGCACCGGGGCCGCCGCGCTCCTGGGACGCCTGGGGCACCCGGAGATCGACCCGGCCCGCCTGGTCGGTGACCTCTCAGCCGCGCACCAGCAGATCGTCTCCATGGCACGGGCCCTCTCCCACGACGTACGGCTCATCGTGATGGACGAGCCGTCCGCGGCGCTCGACCCCGACGAGGTCGACAACCTCTTCCGCATCGTCGACGGGCTCACCGCCGAGGGGGTGGCCGTCGTCTACATCTCGCACCGGCTGGAGGAGATCCGCCGCATCGGTGACCGGGTGACCGTACTCAAGGACGGCAGGGCCGTCTCGGTGGGGCTCCCCGCCAAGTCCACACCCACACGCGACATCGTTGCCATGATGACCGGACGCAACGTCGAGTACGTCTTCCCCGAGCGGCCCGGCCCCGGCGTCCGGGCCACGGCCCATCCGGTGCTGAAGGTCGAAGGGCTGGCCCGCAAGGGGGAGTTCGAGCCCGTCGACCTGGAGCTGCGGCCCGGAGAGATCGTCGGCCTGGCAGGGCTCGTCGGCTCCGGACGCTCCGAGATCCTGGAGACCGTCTACGGCGCCCGCAGACCGACCGCGGGCCGCGTCCTCGTCGACGGGAAACCGCTGCGCGCCGGCAGCGTCCGGGCCGCCGTGGCCGCCGGCATCGGCCTGGCCCCCGAGGAACGCAAGGCGCAGGCGCTGCTGTTGACGGAATCCGTCACCCGGAACGTCTCGGTCTCCTCCCTGTCACGCTTCGCCCGCGCGGGATGGCTCGACCGGGGCACCGAGCGCGAGGCCGCCAGGGCGGCGACCCGCGAACTCTCCCTGCGGCCCGACAATCCGGAGGCCGCGGTCCGCACACTCTCCGGCGGCAACCAGCAGAAGGCGGTCCTGGCCCGCTGGCTGCTGCGAGGCTGCCGGGTCCTGCTGCTCGACGAACCGACCCGCGGCGTCGACGTCGGCGCCCGCGCCGAGCTCTACGCCGTGATCCGCCGGCTGGCCGACGAAGGCCTCGCCGTACTGCTCGTCTCCAGCGAAGTGCCCGAAGTCCTGGGCCTCGCCGACCGGGTGCTGGTCCTCCGGGAGGGCCGTGTCGTGCACACGGCCGATGCCAGGGAGCTCGACGAGCACCGTGTCCTCGACCTCGTCATGGAAGGGAGCCCGACGTCATGACACAGCCCGCACCGTCGGCGCAGCACCACGGGCCGGAGAAGGGGACCGTGACCGGCCCCGCGGCCGCGCCGCCCTCGAAGCCGGGCGGTGGCATGCGCGCACTCGGCCTGCGAGTCGATGTCCGCAACCTGTCGCTGCTCGGTGTCCTCGCCGTCCTCATAGCCGTCGGCGGTTTCACCGAACCGGACGCCTTCCTGGACACCGGGAACCTCCAGCTGATCCTGACGCAGTCCTCCGTCATCGGGGTCGTCACCGTCGGTGTCACCTTCGTGATCATCAGCGGAGGCATCGACCTGTCGGTCGGCGCGATGGTCGCCCTGGCCTCCGTCTGGGCGACGACCCTCGCCACCCAGGACTTCGGCTTCGCGGGCATCCTCTTCACCGCCGTGATCGTGGGCCTCGCCGCCGGGCTCGTCAACGGGGTCCTCATCGCCTACGGGCGCATGGTCCCCTTCATCGCCACCCTCGCCATGCTCGCCTCGGCCCGCGGGCTCGCCCTGCAGATCACCGACGGAAAGACACAGATCGTCACCGTCCAGTCCGTCCTGGACCTCGGCCTGCCCGACAGCTACGTCCTGGGCATCCCGCCGCTGGTCCTGGTCTTCGCCGCGGTGACCGTGGCCGGCTGGCTGATCCTGAACCGGACGACCTTCGGACGCCGTACGGTCGCCGTCGGCGGCAACGCGGAGGCGGCGCGGCTCGCCGGCATCGACGTACGCCGCCAGCGGCTCTACCTCTACCTGCTCTCCGGCCTCTGCTGCGGCATCGCCGCCTTCATGCTGGTCATCCTTTCCGGATCGGGTCAGAACACCAACGGCAATCTCTACGAACTCGACGCCATCGCCGCCGCGATCATCGGAGGCACACTCCTGAGCGGCGGCCGGGGCACCATCGTCGGCTCCGTGCTCGGGGTGCTGGTCTTCACCACGATCACCAACATCTTCGCGCTCAACAATCTGCAGAGCGACGTCCAGCAGATCGCCAAGGGCGCCATCATCGTCGCCGCCGTCCTCGTCCAGCGCCGCACTCTGCGCGGCAGCGAGACCTGAGCACCTGTCCGGCAACCGAGACCCGAGCACCTCTCCAGTAACAGAGCACTGATCACCCACCCGCTGTTCCGTACAAACGCACCGGATGAAGGGTTTGACAGCCATGCCAGAAACCAGCCGCAGAGGACTGCTCTTCGGCACCGCGGCCGTCTCCGCGGGAGCCTTCCTCACCGCCTGCACCAGCAACGAGCCCAAGGAGAAGGCGGTCGCGCAGAGCAATCAGCCGGCCGCCGACGACAAGCCCGGCACGCCCGTCACCATCGGCTTCGCCGGACCGCAGGCCGACCACGGGTGGCTCAACGCCATCAACGTGCAAGCCAAGTCGCGGGCGGAGAAGTACTCCGAGGTGACCCTGGAGATCACCGAGGGCTCCAACGACACCGCCGCCCAGATCGGCCAGGTCAAGACCCTCATCAACAAGAAGGTCGACGTCCTCGTCATCCTCCCCGCCGACGGCAAGGCGCTCACCCAGGTCGGGCTGGAGGCCATGAAGGCCGGCATCCCGGTCGTCAACCTGGACCGCATCTTCGCCTCGCCGCAGGCCTACCGATGCTGGGTCGGCGGAGACAACTACGGCATGGGTCTCAACGCCGGGCACTACATCGGCGAGCAGCTCAAGGACAAGGCGAACGCCAAGGTCGTCGAGCTCGCCGGCATCGACAACCTGGAACTCACCAAGCAGCGCAGCCAGGGCTTCGCCGACGCCCTGAAGAACTACTCCAACATCAAGCTGGTGGCCCGTCAGGCCGCCGACTTCACCGTGGAGTCGGGCCAGGCGAAGATGGCACAGCTCCTCCAGGCGCAGAAGCAGTTCGACGCCCTGTGGAACCACGACGACGACCAGGGCGTGGGCGCGCTGCGGGCCATCCAGCAGGCCGGCCGGGACGAGTTCATCATGGTCGGCGGTGCGGGCGCGAAGTCCGCCATGGACGCCATCAAGGCCGACGACAGCGTCCTGAAGGCGACTGTCCTCTACCCGCCCACGATGGCCGCCTCCGCGATCGACCTGGCGCGCGCCCTCGGCCAGAGCAAGGGCATCGCGGGCCTCTCCGAGATGGAGATCCCGACCTCGCTGACCCTGTACTCGGCCGTGGTCACGAAGGAGAACATCGACCAGTACCTGCCGACGGGCTTCAGCTGATCCGGCACCGCCGCCGCCACCGAACCACCGATGAGGAGGAAGTCCGCATGGCCCGTAGGGAAGAGACGGAGCAGAAGACCGGGGCGCCGCCGCCCACGGCGACGCTCGGGGTCGGCATGGTCGGATACGCGTTCATGGGCGCCGCCCACTCGCAGGGGTGGCGCACCGCGGGCCATGTCTTCGACCTGCCGGTGAGACCTGCTCTCGCCGCGATCTGCGGACGCGACCGTACGGCAGTCGAGGCGGCCGCCGCCCGGCACGGCTGGGCGGCGGCGGAGACCGACTGGCGCGCGCTCATCGCCCGGGACGACGTGCAGCTGGTCGACATCTGCACCCCCGGCGACAGTCATGCGGAGATCGCCATCGCCGCACTCGAGGCGGGCAAGCACGTGCTGTGCGAGAAGCCGCTCGCCAACACGGTCGCCGAGGCGGAAGCCATGGCGGAGGCCGCGGAGCGGGCGGCGGCACGCGGCCAGGTGGCGATGGTGGGCTTCAACTACCGCAAGGTGCCCGCCCTGACCTACGCCCGCACGATGATCGAGGAGGGCAGGCTCGGCACCCTGCGGCACGTACGGGCCACCTACCTCCAGGACTGGCTCGTCGACCCCGAGTCGCCGCTGACCTGGCGGCTCGACCGCGAACGGGCCGGATCCGGAGCACTGGGAGACCTCGGGGCGCACATCGTCGACCTCGCCCAGTACCTGGCCGGGGAACCACTGGTCGGGGTCTCGGCGGTGAGCGAGACCTTCGTGCGCGAGAGGCCCGTGCTCGCCGGAGCCGCGGCCGGGCTCTCGGGCGCGGCGGACGGTGCCGCACGAGGGGCGGTCACCGTCGACGACGCGACACTCTTCACCGGGCGGCTGGCATCGGGAGCCCTCGCCTCCTTCGAGGCCACCAGGATGGCCGCGGGGCGCAAGAACGCGCTGCGTCTGGAGATCAACGGGGAGCTCGGCTCGATCGCCTTCGACCTGGAACGGCTCAACGAGCTCTCCTTCCACGACCACACGGAACCCGCCACCAGCGCCGGCTTCCGGCGGATCCTGGTCACCGAGCCCCAGCACCCGTACCTGGAGGCGTGGTGGCCGCCCGGCCACGGACTGGGCTACGAGCACACCTTCGTCCACCAGGCCCGTGACGTGGTGCGCACGATCGTCGAAGGGCGCGCCCCGGTGCCCTCCTTCGCCGACGGGCTCCAGGTGCAGCGGGTGCTCGCCGCCGTGGAGGAGAGCGCCGCCAAGAACTCCGTACACACCCCGGTCCCCTTCTAGGAGGTTCCGCGCATGCCCCGTCCCTTCACTCTCTTCACCGGCCAGTGGGCCGACCTGCCGCTGGAGGAGGTCTGCCGGCTCGCCCGGGACTTCGGCTATGACGGGCTCGAACTCGCTTGCTGGGGCGACCACTTCGAGGTCGACAAGGCCCTGTCGGACCCCGGCTACCTCGACGGCCGGCGACAGCTCCTCGACAAGTACGGCCTGAAATGCTGGGCGGTCTCCAACCACCTGGTGGGCCAGGCGGTCTGCGACAGCCCGATCGACGAGCGCCACCAGGGCATCCTGCCCGCCAGGATCTGGGGCGACGGGGAGCCCGAAGGCGTACGCAGGCGGGCTGCCGAGGAGATCAAGAACACCGCCCGCGCGGCGGCCGCCTTCGGGGTCGACACCGTCATCGGCTTCACCGGGTCCTCGATCTGGCACCTGGTCGCCATGTTCCCGCCGGTCCCGCCGCACATGATCGAACGGGGTTACGAGGACTTCGCGGAGCGGTGGAACCCGATCCTGGACGTCTTCGACGCCGAGGGGGTCCGCTTCGCCCACGAGGTGCACCCGAGCGAGATCGCGTACGACTACTGGACCACGCACCGTGCACTGGAGGCCGTGGGCCACCGGCCCGCGTTCGGGCTGAACTTCGACCCGAGCCACTTCGTGTGGCAGGACCTCGACCCGGTCGGCTTCCTGTACGACTTCCGGGACCGGATCTACCACGTGGACTGCAAGGAGGCCCGTAAGCGCCTCGACGGGCGGAACGGGCGGCTCGGCTCCCATCTGCCGTGGGGCGACCCCCGGCGCGGCTGGGACTTCGTATCGGCCGGGCACGGTGACGTGCCCTGGGAGGACGTCTTCCGGATGCTGCGGTCCATCGGGTACGAGGGGCCGGTCTCGGTGGAGTGGGAGGACGCGGGCATGGACCGGCTCACGGGGGCGCCGGAGGCGCTCGCCTCGCTGAAGCGGTTCGACTTCGACCCACCGAGCGCGTCGTTCGACGCGGCGTTCGGCGGGGGCGAGTAGGGGCCGGGGGTTCCGGGGCTCCGCCCCGGGCCCCGCGCCTCAATCGCGGGCGGGGCTCGAAGTGGCCCGGTGGGACTTGAAGTGGCCCGGCCGGGCTCGACGCGGCCCGGCGAGCGCTGTCGAGGTGTTGGCGGAGCTGTGCCGGGAGGTGTTCCGCCATGCCCTGAAACCTCTTTGTCCTTCCATGGGGAAAAGTCAACCCGGTCTCTGCGCAAGGGCTTTCCGTGCAGGACGAACACAGCTACCGTCCCCTACGTGTACACGACATGACTCGCGTAACCGGGGCCCCACAGCCCCGGCGACGAGCGCGGCAGTCCCCGCGCGGAACGGCAGACCGCACCCGCCCGAACAACCGGCACATTCCGGAGGACGCACGTGCACAGAAGCAGCAGACGGCTCCGCACCCGAAAATCACTAGCCCTCTTCACCGGCGGACTGCTCGCAGCCGCCACCCTCACCCTGGGCTCCTCGCCTGCCGCCACCGCCGACGTCTCGCAGGCCCCGGTCGCGAAGGACGCCGCCGAGGACTTCCAGCAGGTCACCCTCGCCAAGGGTGCGGCCGAGACCGGCGAACCCATGTCGCTGGCGGTGCTCCCCGACCGCAGCGTGCTGCACACCTCGCGCAGCGGCGAGCTGCGGATCACGGACAGCTCGGGCAACACCCGGGTCTCCGGCACGATCCCCGTGTACTCGCACGACGAGGAAGGCCTCCAAGGCGTCGGGATCGACCCCGGTTTCGCGGAGAACAGGGCGATCTACCTCTACTACGCGCCCCCGCTGGACACCCCCGCCGGGGATGCCCCGGAGACCGGCACCGCCGCCGACTTCGCGAAGTTCGACGGTGTGAACCGGCTCTCCCGCTTCGTGCTCAACGAGGACGGTACCCTCGACAACGCCAGCGAGAAGAAGGTCCTGGACATCCCCGCCTCGCGGGGCATCTGCTGCCACGTCGGCGGCGACATGGACTTCGACGCGCAGGGCAACCTCTACCTCTCGACGGGTGACGACTCCAACCCGTTCGCCTCCGACGGATTCTCCCCGCTCGACGACCGTCCCGGCCGGAACCCGGCGTTCGACGCCCGCCGCACCTCCGGCAACACCAACGACCTGCGGGGCAAGGTCCTGCGCATCAAGGTCGCGGACGACGGCTCGTACACCGTGCCCGAGGGCAACCTCTTCGCGCCCGGCACGGAGAAGACCCGCCCCGAGATCTACGCGATGGGCTTCCGCAACCCGTTCCGCTTCAGCGTCGACAAGGCCACCGGCATCCTGTACGTCGGTGACTACGGCCCGGACGCCGGCGCGGCCGACCCCAGCCGCGGGCCGGCCGGACAGGTGGAGTTCGCCCGGGTCACGAAGGCCGGCAACTTCGGCTGGCCCTACTGCACCGGCGACAACGACCCCTACCGCGACTACGACTTCGCGACCAAGACCTCCGGGCCGGCCTTCGACTGCGCCGCCCCGAAGAACGAGTCGGCACACAACACCGGCCTCGTCGACCTGCCGCCCGCGCAGGCCGCCTGGATCCCGTACGACGGTGCGTCCGTGCCCGAGTTCGGCACCGGCTCCGAGTCCCCGATGGGCGGACCCGTCTACCACTACGACGCGGACCTCGACTCCCCGGTGAAGTTCCCGGAGGAGTACGACGGGGACTTCTTCGCCGGAGAGTTCGGCCGCCAGTGGATCAAGCGCATCGAGCAGGACACCGACGGCGCCGTCCAATCCGTCAACGACATCCCGTGGACCGGCACGCAGATCATGGACATGGCCTTCGGCCCCGACGGCGCGCTGTACGTCCTGGACTACGGCCTCTCCTGGTTCGGCGGCGACGAGCACTCGGCGCTGTACCGCATCGAGAACGCCACCGGAGGACGCTCACCCATCGCCGAGGCATCCTCCAACAGGACCTCGGGCGTCGCACCGCTCAAGGTGAAGTTCTCCTCCGCCGGCACGACCGACGGTGACGGCGACGCACTCACGTACGCCTGGGACTTCGGCGACGGCGGCAAGTCCACGGCAGCCGACCCCACCTACACGTACAAGAAGAACGGCACCTACACCGCCACCGTGACCGCCAAGGACCCGACGGGCCGCACCGGTTCGGCGAGCGTGCACATCACCGTCGGCAACACCGCACCCACCGTCGTACTGCAGGCGCCCACCGACGGGCGGCCGTTCGAGTTCGGCGACGAGGTGCCCTTCAAGGTGACCGTCACCGACCCGGAGGACGGGACCATCGACTGCAGCAAGGTCGAGGTCAAGTTCACCCTGGGCCATGACAGCCACGGCCACGACATCACCACCGAGCACGGCTGCGAGGGCACCATCAAGACCGCAATGGAGGGCGGCCACGACGCGAACGCCAACATCTACGGCGGGATCTCGGCCTCCTACACCGACGGCGGTGGCGGCGGACAGGCCGCACTGACCGGCCGTGACGGGGCGAAGCTCCAGCCGCGCCACCGCCAGGCCGAGCACTTCGACGACTCGTCCGGCATCACCACGCCGAGCAAGACGAGCGCGCACGGCGGCAGGACCGTCGGCGACATCGACAACGGCGACTGGATCTCCTTCACCCCGTACATCCTCGACGGCTCCACCAAGCTCACCGCGCGCACCTCCTCGGCCGGCGCGGGCGGCTTCCTCGAAGTGCGGGCCGGATCACCCACCGGCACGATCCTCGGCTCCGCACCCGTCCCGGTGACCGGCAGCTGGGACTCGTTCCAGGACATCGACGTGCCGCTGCGCGGCGCCCCGAAGAAGGCCACGTCACTCTTCCTGGTCTTCAAGGGCGGAGCGGGAGCGCTGTACGACGTGGACGACTTCGAGCTCTCCAACAGCCCGGCCGACCGCACCGCGAAGCGCGTCCTGGTCTTCTCCAAGACGGGCGGCTTCCGGCACGACTCGATCCCCGAGGGCATCGCCTCGCTCAAGGAACTGGGCAAGGACACCAACATCACGGTCGACTCCACCGAGGAGGCCGGCCAGTTCACCACCAGCAACCTGGCGCGCTACGACGCCGTCGTCTTCCTCTCGACGACCGGGGACATCCTCAACGCTGACCAGCAGAAGGCGTTCGAGAACTTCGTGGCCACCGGAGGCGGCTACATGGGCGTCCACGCGGCCGCCGACACCGAGTACGACTGGGAGTTCTACGGCGGACTCGTCGGGGCCTACTTCGAATCGCACCCGCAGATCCAGCCCGCCACCGTCCGCGTGGAGAACCACGACCACCCGGCCACCGCGCACCTGGACGAGGCCTGGGACCGTACCGACGAGTGGTACAACTACCGCACCAACCCCCGGGACAAGGCCCAGGTCCTCGCCACCCTGGACGAGACCACCTACACCGGCGGCACCATGAAGGGCGACCACCCGATCTCCTGGTGCCAGGCGTACCAGGGCGGCCGCTCCTTCTACACCGGCCTCGGCCACACCAAGGAGTCCTACGCCGAACCGGCCTTCCGCCAGCACCTGCTGGGCGGTCTGCGCTACGCCGCCGGACAGGTCAAGGCCAACTGCAAGCCGGACACCGGCTACCGGTCGATCTTCAACGGGAAGACGCTCGAAGGCTGGAAGCAGGCGGGGCCCGGAAAGTTCGCCGTCGCCGACGGTGAGCTGCGCTCCGAGGGCGGCATGGGTCTGCTGACCTACCAGGCCAAGGAGCTGAAGTCCTACTCGCTGAAGCTCGACTGGAAGATGTCGGGCGACGACAACTCCGGTGTCTTCGTCGGGTTCCCCGCGTCGGACGACCCGTGGTCCGCGGTGAACAAGGGCTACGAGGTCCAGATCGACGCCACCGACGCGGCGGACCGCACGACCGGGGCGGTCTACACCTTCAAATCCGCCAACATCAAGGCGCGTGACCAGGTTCTGCGGCCGCCCGGCCAGTGGAACAGCTACGAGATCAAGGTCCAGGGCGAGCGGCTCCAGGTCTTCCTCAACGGGGTGAAGATCAACGACTTCACCAACACCGACCCGGCCCGCAGCCTCAAGGACGGCTACATCGGCCTCCAGAACCACGGAGCCGACGACCAGGTGTCCTTCCGCGACATCCAGCTGAAGGAGCTGCCCTCCACGTAGGGCGGCGACCTCCTGCGCCGGTGGTGGGCGGGGAAGCGTTTCTCTTCCCCGCCCACCGTCCACCATCCCTCTTCAGCCCTCAGGGAGGCAGCCCGTGACCGCACGTGCCGTTCGTACCGGAGTCTGGTTCATCGGAGCACGCGGCTCCGTCGCCACCACCGCCACCGCCGGGTGCGCGGCCGTCGCGGCAGGGCTCCACCCGCCGACCGGCATGGTCACCGAGACACCACCCTTCACCGACTGCGGTCTGCCACCGCTGACCTCCCTCGTCTTCGGCGGCCACGACACCCTCGACTGTCCCCTGCCCAAGCGGGCCGAGGCCCTCGCGGCCGGGGGAGTGCTCCCGTACGGACTGCCCTCGGCAGTCGCGGCCGAACTCACCGCCGCCGACGCGGAGATACGCCCAGGAGGCCCGCTCCGGGGTGACACCCGCGCCGACGAGGAGCTCATCGCCACCTTCGCCGCCGACATCGAGGACTTCGCCCACCGTCACGGACTGGCCCGCACGGTCGTCGTCAACGTCGCCTCGACCGAAGCCGCTCCCGGCGGCGACGACGCCCGGCTGCCCGCCAGCTCCCTCTACGCGGCGGCCGCACTCCGCGCCGGCTGCCCCTACGTCAACTTCACCCCCTCGACAGGGCTGCACAGCCCGCACCTCCAGGACGCCGTCGAATCCTGCGGACTTCCCCACGCCGGACGCGACGGCAAGACAGGCCAGACGCTGCTCCGCTCCGTACTCGCGCCGATGTTCGTCCAGCGCGCCCTGCCGGTGCGGGCCTGGTCCGGCACGAACCTGCTCGGCGGCGGGGACGGGGCGGCGCTGGCCTACCCGGCGGCGGCCGCCGCCAAGAACGCGGGCAAGGAACGCGTGCTCGCCGACACCCTCGGGACGGCCCCGGAGGGTGAGGTCCACATCGACGACGTACCGGCGATGGGGGACTGGAAGACGGCGTGGGACCACATCGCCTTCGACGGGTTCCTCGGCTCGCGGATGATCCTCCAGACGATCTGGCAGGGCTGCGACTCCGCCCTCGCCGCACCGCTGGTCCTCGACCTGGCCCGGCTCCTCGCCCGCTCCCACGAGGCGGGCCTGACGGGGCCGCGTCCCGAACTGGGCTTCTACTTCAAGGACCCGGACGGCGGGCCTGCGGCGCTCTTCGACCAGTACGCGGCACTGCTCGCCTTCGCCGGACGCCTGCGGGAGGCCCGGTGAGGCCGCTGCGGCTGATCGCCGCCGTGACCACCTCCCCGCGACTGCTCGGTGCCCGGCCGTATGCCCTGGCCGCCCCCGGGCGGATCGCCCCGGACAGCCTGTCCGGTGCGGGCGGGACTGCGCCCGCCCCGGACAGGCCCCCCACCCGTGCACGCCTGCGGGCATGGGCGGAACTGCTGCGCGTGTCCGCGCTGTTCACCGTGCCCGGGGACGCGCTCGCCGGGGCAGCCGCCGCAGGCCGGCGTCCCGGACGGGGCACGGCACTCGCGGTCGGCGCGTCGCTGTGCCTGTACGAGGCGGGCATGGCGCTCAACGACTGGGCGGACCGGGAGGAGGACGCCGTCGACCGCCCGCACCGCCCGATCCCTTCTGGGCGCGTCGCCCCGGGGGCCGCGCTGGCCGCGGCGGGCGTCCTGACGGCGGCGGGTCTGGCCCTGGCCGCACGCGCCGGCCGCCCCGCCCTCGCCGTGGCGTCAGGCCTGGCGGCCACCGTCTGGGCCTACGACCTGCGCCTCAAACACACGAAGCTCGGACCGGCCGCGATGGCCTCGGCCCGCGCCCTGGACCTGATGCTCGGCGCGACCGCGAGCAAGGAACCAGCGGTGTCCGCCGGGGGAAGTACAGCCCGACGCATCGGCCCCGGCACCGGCACCCGGACCCGCACCGGCACCCGGACCCGCACCGGCACCCGGACCCGCACCGGTGGGCGGCCGGCCACCGCCCACGCCGCCTCCGCCGTACTCCCCGCAGCCCTCGCGCTCGGCGCGCACACCTACGCCGTGACCGCCGTCTCCCGCCACGAGGCGCCGGGCGGCTCCACCGCCGCGCCGCTGGCGGCACTGGCCGGTGTGGCGGGTATCGGCGCCGCAGTCCTGCGGGGCCGACCGCTGCCTGGGAAACCACCCGGCACCCCCGCCGCCGTCGAACGCCTCCTGCTCCCCGCCTTCGCCGCCGCCTACCTCCGTACCTCCGCGATCCCCCTTCTCCACGCCGGCCTCAACCCGTCCCCGCCCCTCACCCAACGAGCGGTCGGCGGCGGGATCAGGGCGATGATCCCGCTCCAGGCGGCGCTGGCAGCCCGGGCAGGGGCGCCGCTCAACGGGCTCGCGGTCATGGCGCTCGTCCCCCTCGCCAGGAAGCTCGCACGGAAGGTGAGCCCCACGTGACCCTCCGCCTCGGCTACGGCACCAACGGACTGACCGACCTCCGGCTCGACGACGCCCTCGGCCTCCTCGCCGACCTCGGCTACGACGGGGTCGGCCTGACCCTCGACCACATGCACCTGGACCCGATGGCCCCCGACCTCGCCACCCGCACCCGCCAGGTGGCCGGCAGACTCGCCCGGCTGGGTCTCGGCGTCACCGTCGAGACCGGTGCGCGCTATGTCCTCGACCCCAGGCGCAAACACGGCCCCTCCCTCCTGGACCCCGATCCCGAGGCCCGCGCGGCCCGTACCGCGCTGCTCGTCCGGGCCGTCGATGTGGCCGCCGACCTCGGCGCCCACGCCGTGCACTGCTTCAGCGGCATCACCCCGCCCGACACCACCGCGGACACCGCCTGGCAGCGGCTGACCGGCGCACTCGCCCCCGTACTGGACGCAGCCGACCGCGCCGGCATCCCCCTCGCCGTCGAACCCGAACCCGGCCATCTCCTGGCCGCGCTCGCCGACTTCCACCACCTGCGCACCCTCCTCGGCGACCCGGGCCCTCTCGGACTCACCCTCGACATCGGCCACTGCCAGTGCCTGGAACCCGCCTCGCCCGTCGACTGCGTGAAGGAAGCCGCGCCCTGGCTGCGCCATGTGCAGATCGAGGACATGCGACGCGGTGTCCACGAACACCTGCCGTTCGGTGACGGGGAGATCGACTTCCCGCCGGTACTCGAAGCGCTCGCCGCCACCGGATACGCCGGCCTCACCGTCGTCGAACTGCCCCGGCACTCCCACGCGGGCCCCGAACTCGCGCGCACATCGATCGACTTCCTGCGCCGGGCCACCGGGACGAGGAGCGGAGCCGCACCGTGCTGATGAGCCGCAAGGAACTCGACGACCTGCTCCGAGGGGCAGCCAGGGCCTGGCTCGACGAAGCGCTCGCCGAGGCCGGGCACACCGCGGCCCACCCCGGCGCGGACAGCGGCAGCCCGCCCTGGGAGCTTCGGTTCGCCTCGGCGGGACGACACTGCGGACTCGAGTACGCCGACTCCGTACGCGCGCTCCTGCTCGTCGAGGCCCGAGCCGGACTGCCCGCCGTGACCAGGCTCTACGAGCAGGGCACCGCCGCGGAACGCCGCGCCGTCCTCCTCACCCTGCACCGCCTCGACCTCGGCGCCACCGCACTGCCGCTGGTCGAGGACGCCCTGCGAACCAACGACACCCGGCTCGTCGCCGCAGCCGTCGGCCCCTACGGCGCGGCACACCTCGACGCGCACGGCTGGCGGCACGCCGTCCTCAAGTGCCTCTTCACCGAGGTCCCCGTCGAGGCCCTGGACCGGCTCGGTGAGAGGGCTCGCGGCAACGCCGAACTCGCCCGCATGCTGGGCGACTTCGCAGCCGAACGCACCGCCGCGGGGCGCACCGTCCCCGCCGGACTGCGGACCGTCCTCGACCTCACGGCCCCGGCGCCCGCCCCCACCCCCACGTCCACGGAGGAATCCCGATGAGGATCTTCG
>NZ_MAPV01000180.1 GCF_001700505.1 Streptomyces mutomycini | reverse complement strand
GTCCCGCAGTGCCTCCCGGGCGAAGTCCGGGTCGGCGTGCGGGTCGGCGTCGTAGTAGCCGAACTCCCCGGCGGTACGCCGGTACTGGGCGCTGCCGTCGGGCCGGATCCGCCGGTCGCGCTCGGCGCGGTACTTCAGGCGCAGCTCTTCGAGGTCGAAGCCCGGCTCGTGGACATCTGGGCCGGCGGGTGTGGGTGAGGTGTGGGGGGAGGGCATACGGGCCTCATTCCAATGGGGGGCGGGATCAGGTCTGGTGTCGTCGTGCGGCCGCCGGCGCCCCCGGAGCTCCGGTGCCGGCCTTGGGCAGGCACCGGCCTGTGGGCGCGGCATCGCTGGGCGAGGGGCCGTGTCGGCCAAGGAGTTCGGGCCTGCGCGGGGCAGAGGCGGCGCACCGGGCGGATGCGGCCACTCGGGGCTGGGAGGGTCTGTGTCCGGGGGCGTTCATGAGTAACTCACCACGGTTCTGGCAGCACTTGCGACGTACTCGCGCTCATGAAGTGCATAGTACACATTGTGTGGTTGATGCATATCGTGAAGGTGGCCGGGCGGCGGAAGGTGTCCGGAAATGGACACCCGGACGCCGGCGTGGATGCGGGGGAGTGGTGCCGGTCCGGTGGCCCTGCGGCTCCCCTGGTCGCACCCTCGCCGTCGGGTGAGGTCCGGTCAGACGGCGGACCAGCCGTTGTCGACGGGAAGAATCACCCCGTTGATGTTGCCCGCCGCGTCGGACGCGAGGAAGGCGATCGCCGCCGCCTGCTCCTCCGCCCGGGCGGGCGAGCCCGCGTTGCCCATGTAGGGGGCGAGGGCGGCCGGGCCGTGGGCGTCCCGGTCGGCGTCGACCCGGATCTTGGTGAGGGTGCCGCCGGGTGCGATGGCGTTGCAGCGGATGCCCTTGCCGCGGTACATGACCGCCAGTGACTTCGTCAGACCGGCGATGCCGTGCTTGGAGGCCGTGTACGCGGCGCCTGCCGCGCTGCCCCGCAGCGAGGCCTCGGAGGCGGTGAAGACGATGGCGCCCTTGCCCGCGGCGAGCATGTGCGGCAGTGCGGCTCGCGTGAGGCGGAACGGGGCCGTGAGGTTGACGCCGATGACGCGCTCCCACTCGTCGTCGCCGGTGTCGGCCGCCGCCGACATGCTGTCCATGATCCCGGCGTTGTTGACCAGGACGTCTATGCCGCCGAACTCCTCCACGGCCGTAGCCGCGACGCGGTCGACGACTGCCTGGTCCCGCAGGTCCCCGATCACCGCCACCGCCGTCCCACCGCCCTGCGCCACTTCTTCGGCGACGGCGAGGGCGGCCGCGTCGTCCACATCGGCGATCACGACCCGTGCACCCTCCTTCGCGAACAGCAGGGCGGTCGCACGGCCGATGCCCGATCCGGCGCCGGTGACGATGACGCTGCGGCCCGACGGGCCGCTGGTGGTGACGCTCACGTGATGCTCCTCGCGTTGTTGACGGAAGCGCACGCTACCTTTTGTGGCGCACAGTGCCAACATGGCGAGTGGTGTCATAAAGGAAACTGGCTACGATGTCAGCAGCCTCGAAGGAAGGTGGCCGAAAACCGTGGAAACCGCGCACGCGGAGGAGACGCAGGGTCCTGCACCGGCCGCCGGCGGGACCGCGGTCGGCGGAGCCCGCCTCGGTCGCCCTCCGCTGACCGAACGCCGCAAGGCCGAGACCCGGCTGGAGATCGCACGAGAGGCCGTCCGTCTCTTCGCCGAGCGGGGGGTGGCAGCGACGACCGCCGACGAGATCGCCGCCGCGGCGGGTATCTCCCAGCGGACCCTGTGGCGCTACACCTCGTCCAAGGAGTTGTGCGTCAGCCCCCTGCTGACCTACGCGCTCGATTTCGTCACCGCGCTCATGAGGTCGTGGCCACGCGACCGGCCCCTGGTCGAGGTGGTCGGCGTGACTCCGTCCTCGCTCCCGGTCGGCGCTGCGGACACAGACGCGGAAGCGCTCCGCGACCTGGTCCTGCTCACCCGCACCGAGCCCGGGCTGCGCGCCGTGTGGCTCCAGGTCCACCACGACGCGGAGCTGGTCTTCGCCGAGGTCATCGCCGAACGCACGGGGCACGGGCCGGACGACCTCGAGCCCCGGATGCAGGCGACCCTGCTCAACGGCGCGCTCCGTATCGCGGTCGAGCAGTGGGCGTGGAGCGCGGACCCGGAGCCGTCCTCCCTCCCCCGCACGGTCCACCGTGCGCTGGACATCGCCCGGGCAGGGCTGTCCGGCTGAGCGGCGGCACCCGCCCGGAGCCGGACGTTCCGGACGTGTCCGGTCGCCCGGCTCGTCGTTGACCAGGGCATGAACCTGCGGCCCATGTCCCTCGTGCTCGTCGCCCTGCTGAGTGCGGCGGGCTGCGTCTCCGTCCAGGCCGGAGGCGAGAGGCCCGCGCCCGCGGTTTCCCCGCGCTCCGGCAACGCCCCCGCCGTACAGGCCTCCGGAGTGCCCACCGCGCCCCCGGCCGTCCATGACGTACTGGGGAAGAGCGAGGAGCGGCCGGAGCGCTCGAGCGGGAAGAAGAAACGGAAGAAGGCGGAGAAGGCGCGTGCCGCCGGCGCGGCGGCGCCACCGGCCCGCCAGGAGGCCCGGAACCAGCCGCGAGGGGTGGCTCCCGCCCGGCCCGAACCGCCACGCCGCGCGGGGACGCCCCGCCGGGCCCAGCAGCGGAAGTCCTACGACATGCGCACCGTCTGTGCGGCGGGCCGGGGGGTCGCGTCCGCCGACATCGTCGCCCTGTGCCGTACCACCTACGGCCGCTGACCGCAGGGCACGGTGCGGATGCTCGCCGGATACCCCCTCTGCGGGACGGACGGAGGGGGTATCCGCCCCTGGTCAGTCCTGGGCGTCCCTGGTGTCCAGATGCTCGGCGAGCTCCGCGATCGTGACGTAGCGGAACAGGTCGACCATCGAGACCCGGAGGTCCATGATCTTCTGGATGCTCTGGGCGATCCGGAGCGCTGTCAGCGAGTCCACCCCGAGCGCGAACGATGAGTCGTGCACATTGAGTTCGCCGAGGCCCAGCTCGCGGGCCCAGATCCGGGCGAGGGCACGTTCGGTGTCGCTGAACTCGGTCCTCTCCTTACCGAAGAGCTTCGGGCCGTCGTCGGACGACGGGGTGTCCGCCGTCGTGGCCGATCCGGTGTCGCTGCTGCGGGCAGCGGCGATGGCCTGCTGGATCGGGTCGGCCAGTAGCAGCGGTGCTCGGCGCAGCAGGTCCGTCAGCCCGGCGGACCCGCCCAGCTGCGGGTAGTTGATCTCACCGACGAGCACGGGCGTGCAGGCCGAGGAGAGGATCTCCTCGAAGCTGTCGAGACCGTCCTCGACCGACACCGAACGGAAGAAGCCCTGATCCTGCTGGACCCCGTGGTCGAACGCCATGCCGGTGTCCAGCCAGTCGCTCCAGTCGATCGTCACCGTCCACCTGCCGCGCGCTCCCCGCTGTTCGGCGAAGTGGTCCAGGTAGCTGTTGGCGGCGGTGTAGTCGCCCTGCCCGGCCGCACCGAAGACCGCCACCGTGGAACCGAAGTTGACCATGCACTCCGGCGGGTCGTCCTGGGTGACGAGGTCCAGCACGGTGGCGCCGAGCACCTTGGGGTTCAGCGTACGACGGAAGGTCTCCGGGTCCTTGCGGAAGAGGAAGCCGTCCCCGGCGACGCCGGCCGCGTGGACGATGCAGCCGATCGCCCCCAACTCGTCGCGGACCTCGGCGACGACGCTCCCCATCGCCGCCAGGTCGGTGACATCAGCGGAATAGCTGCGCACCTCGGCGCCGTTCTCCGCCAGTTCACGCAGCACCTCGATCTGCCTGCGCAGCTTCACGTCGGTGACCGCGTCCCACCGCTCGCGCGGCGGCAGCCCGGTGCGGCCGACCAGGGCCAGCCGGGCACCCGGCACCGTACGGCTCAGATGGCGGGCGACTGCCAGCCCGAGCCCGCCCAGACCGCCGGTGATCAGGTACACCCCGTCAGGGCGGACCGGACTGGACCGCGGCTTCTCGGGGAGGTGCACCGGGACGAGCTCCGCGACGTACCGCAGCCCGTCGCGCAGCGCGACGGTGGTGGGTGTCCGTGCGCCGAGCAGCTCGGCGCAGACGGCCGCGGGGCCGGTGTCCTCGGCGATGTCGAGGCAGAACACGTCGGTGTTCTCGTACTCCTGGCCGATCACCTTGGCGAGGCCGAAGAGCGTCGCGTGGACGGCAGCCGTCTCCTGTTCGGTGCCGGTCACCCGTGCCACCGAGGGCGCGACCACGCTGACCCTGGCCGGGGCGACGCCGCGCTCGGAGAGGCTGCGGGCCAGGTGGAACAGACTGTGGACGCCGTGGGCCAGCCGGTCCTCCAGGACGGCCAGATCCTCCTGGACGCGGCCGTCCGCCGGGGCCGCGACGTGCACGACCTCGTCCGGAAGTTCCGAGCCGAGTGCGTCCAGCAGCAGGCCGAAACCCTCGGCCGTGGGCGGAACTTCGTACTGGTCCGGACCGAGCGGCTGCCACTGGGCCGTGAGGGCCGCCTCGGTGACACTGACGCCGTGTGAGCGCAGCTCGGCGCTCAGCTCCCCGCTGATACCGCCCTGTTCGCCGATCACCAGGACCCGGGAGGGCGAGGTGTGCTGCCCCTCCGGCATCGGCGCCGGTACCCACCTGAGGGTGTGGTGACGGGAGTGCGGGCGCAGCTGGGCGACCGTGCGCTTGGCGTCGGTGACGCGCTTGACGGTGAAGCCGCGTATCTCGGCCGCGGTGGCCCCCGACTCGTCGCAGATCAGCACGTCCACCTTGCGGAACTCGGTGCTGTCCGCATAGTCGGGGTGAGGCTGGATGAAACTCAGGCCACGAGCGGGCAGCGGGCCGTGCAGGAGCAGTGAGTCGTAACCGACCGGGAGGAAGAAATCCCGGTTGCCGAGGGCGAGCCGGCGGTCATCGGCGGTGTCCAGGACGGCGAATCCGCTGAAGCCGGTGGCCTGGTCGAGCAGCGTCGGGTGCAGGGGGTAGTCCTGGCACTCGGCCCGGTACTGCTCGGGCAGGTCGAGCACGCCGAGGGCGGCGCGGATGCCGACGTGCACGGTCGGCAGGCTGCTGCGCCAGCGGTCACCGAACTCCATCACCTGGTGCTCGGTCTGCCGCAGGGTGATGTCCACGCTCTCCAGCGAACAGAGCTCACGAAGGCGTTCCAGGTCCTGCTGCGGCGCGGGTGCGGCGAGCGGCTGGACGCCGACCGTCCCCTGGACGTGGACCGTCCAGCGGTCCCCCGCCGGGTCGAGGCCGGCGACGGTGAACTCGGCTCGCGTGTCGTCGAGTTCGCGGATGGTCGTGTGCGCGGTGCGCGGGATGTCCTCCTGCACCAGCAGCGGGACCAGGAAGGTGACGTCGCGGAGTTCGGTGACCGGCCGGCCGAAGTGCAGCGAGGCGGCGGCGCGGGCCATCTCCAGGTAGGTGGTCCCGGGGACGATCGCCTCCCCGAGCAGCTTGTGCTCGGAGAGCACCCAGTGCCGCTCCAGCGAGAACTCGGTGAGGAAGACGGACTGGCCCATCGTGCGGAGCAGGACCTGGTCCAGCAGCGGGTGCGGGCCGGGGGTGTTCTGGACCGCAGCCTGCGGGACCTGGGGCTCCAGCCAGTGGTGTTTGTGT
>NZ_MAPV01000018.1 GCF_001700505.1 Streptomyces mutomycini | reverse complement strand
GTTCGGAGAGGGCGTCCCGCCGCTGCCCCCGCCCCCCGGCACCTCCACGCGCACCACCTCGCTGCGCTCGCCCTCGGAGCCGAACATCATCGCCGAGCCGTCCGCCGTGTACGTCACCGACTCGGACTGACCCTGGAACGGCACGCTCACGGCCTGGTCGGCACCGAGCCGGCCGTTCCCGAAGGCGTAGCCACGGGCGCTGAAGTACGAGCGCAGCACCAGGTTCTTCCCGTCCGGCGAGAACGCCCCGTCCGTCACCCACGGCACCTCACCCACCCGCCGGAAGACGTTGTCCCGGCCTGCCGTCAGCTTCTCCGGGCCCTCGTAGAGACCGCCGCCGTCCTCGTTCTTCGAGGCGATGTACACCCGCCCCGTCCGGGGGTGGACCATCATCGCCTCGGCGTTGCGCGCGCCGTCCGCGTATGTCACGTCGAACTGCGTCGCCCGCACGGTGGCGTCCGCCAGCTTCTCCGGTTCCGGGAAGCGGTAGATCCAGACGTGGTCCCAGGAGCCGTCCAGGTTGTCACCGATGTCACCGACGTAGAGATTCCCGTCCGGCCCGATCGAGATCGCCTCCACGTCACGGGGCTCCCCCACGCCCTTCATGGTGATCGTCGCCACGGTCTTCCCGGTCCTGGAGTCCACGGCGTAGACGTACGGCCCGTCCTCGCTGTCGTTGTGCGTCCAGTAGACCCCCGGGTGGATCCGGCTGGCGGCGAGACCACTGGACTCGGTGATCCGGGAGTCCTCGATCGTGAAGGTCCGGTCCGCCTCGCCCCCGTCGTCCGCGACGGCGGGGGCCGTCCCCGTCAGAAACAGGAGGACGGCGGCGGTGGAGACGGTCAGCAGCGATCTCATGGCACAAGTGTCCACTGTCACGTCGCAGGCCGAAGGCGTGATCCGCCATGATGTCGCCATGCGTTTTCTCTTCGTCGGCGACAGCATGACCGTGGGCAGGGCCGGCGACTTCACCTGGCGCTACCGGATGTGGCAGCACCTCGAAGCGACCCTCGGCGACGGCGGGTACGCGATCACGGGCCCGCGTACCGAGCTGTACGACACCGAGGCGAACGCCCCGCTCTCCCACGCGTACGGCGACGCGGCCTTCCCCGCGCCCGCGCGCCGGCATCTGGCCGGCTGGGGCGAGGGCTGGCTCCACATGGCCCCCGTCATCGCGGACACGGTCACGGAGACCCGCGCCGACGTCCTGCTGGTCTCGCTCGGCCTGATAGACCTCGGCTTCTACACGGACAGCACCCAGACAGCCGCGAACGCACGGGCGTTCATCACAGCGGCCCGCACCGCGAACCCCCGGATCAAGCTGGTGCTGCTCCCCGTCATACCGAACATCCGGGCAGAGACGGACGCCCCCTTCGCCGCCGAGTGCGACCGCTTCAACACGCTGCTCGCGAAGGCGGTCGCCGACCTGGACACCCCCGGGTCCCCCGTCCTGCTGGCCTCGCACCCGACGGACTACGACATCCACACGGACACCTACGACGGCACCCACCCCGGCCCCACCGGCGAACACCGGCTGGCCGGAGCCTTGGCCGACGCGATGCACCAGGCCTGGAACTTGGGCGGCCCGTACGCGGGAATGCTGGCGGCCGCCTGAACCACCGCCGGCCCCCGCCGTCACAGCCCCCGCCGGCACAGCCCCGGCCGTCGCAGCCCCGGTCGTCGCCGCCCCGCCGTCACAGCACGGCGCCCGCCTCGTCGTGGAACACCTCCGGCCAGTAGCGGTAGTCGTCGGGGCCGGTCGCCGGGAGACAGGCGACCGGGTCGGCCGTGGCCAGCACAGCGATCATGGTGTCGGCGACCTGGTGGTAGAACTCCCCCATGCTGCCCGCCAGCTCGTACTCCTTCTCCAGCTTCTGCTGCCGGCTGTGCATCCAGACCGTGAACGCCAGGGTCGACACATCGGCGTTGACCGGGGTCACCGTGTCGTCGTCCATGAGCGCGTAGTGGACCAGGCCCGTACGGCCGTCGACGATGGTGTCGAAGTCGTGCATCAGGCCGCCGATGACCAGGAGCCGGTCCGAGTCCTCCGGCAGCTCCCCGGTGAGGTTGAGATGCCGCAGGTCGGGATTCGCCTGCCTCTCCGCACTGGCGACGGTCATCGACTTCAGGATGTCCTCGGGCGTGTCCAGCCAGAACATGAGCCCGTCCTTGGGCAGCCCGACCTCGGTCAGGAACCGCCGGGTCGGTTCGTGCTCCAGAGCCTCGGGCAGGTCCCCGGGGGCGAGCCGGACGACCTCCTCCGTGCCGAACTCCTCCTCGATGAAGTCCGCCGGCAGATCGAGGTGCAGTCCCCGGCCAGGAGCCGCGATCAGGGCCATGGGCCGGATCAGCGCGGCTATCCGCCAGAAGGACGGCACCTCCCCCTCCCACTCCACATCTCCCCAGCCGTCCGCGCCCCAGTTCTCGTCGGTGAAGACGGAGCGCAGGAGCACCGAGGCCTCCTCGACGACCGGGGCACCGAAGCAGCCCCGCAGGTGCGTGAACCGGCCGCTCAGCGAGCCGAGTTCACCGACAGCCGTCAGGAAGCGCCCGAGGGCGTCGAGAGAGGGAGCCAGCGGATACAGCTCGGCGTGCTGCGGGGCGCACATGCTCAGGCTGAAGACCCGGCCCGTCTCCCCGTCGACGACGACCGCCTGCGCCTCGTCCCCGTCCATAGCCAGATGCCCGACGACCACGGTGCTCGCTATGCGCGGATCGAGGGCACCCCGGTCATGCCTGTCCTCGACCAGGTCGACCGCCGTGACCATGCGTGACTCGGAGAGCTGGGGGAACCGCATGATCTCGTGCCCGCCCGGCAGCACGCCCTCGACGAGAGCCCGCCGTGTCCCCGCATGCGTGATGTTTGGATGGATGGACTCCTCCGCGACCGACGTACCCGGCCCCGTACCCGCCCCCGTACCCGTCATGACACAACCCCAAAGCGCTTCGTCCGTGGTGAACTCGCCGACGACAACCACACTAAGGAGGACCACTGACAACCGCCCCTCACCCGGCGCCGGAACCGGACCGGGCGGCCCCGCGTTCTCGTACGGTGCGGGGCCTCGCGGGGAGGCGCCGGACGGGAGCACGGCGAGTGGCGCGGAAGCGGGACGGGCGGGGACACGGCTGGAGCTGGCAGCGGGGCCGTGCGGTCGCCCCACTCTGCCTCCTGACGGCCGCCCTGCTCGCCTTCCCCGGCCTGGTCCCCAACTCCCCCGGCCGGCTCGGCAGTCTGCTGGAGACCTTCCGCCCCTGGCTCGGCCTGGCCGTCCCCGTCCTGCTGGTCCCGGCACTCCTGCGCCGCTCGTTCCTGGCCGTGACCGCGCTGCTGCTGCCCGCCGTCGTCTGGTCCGCTCTCTTCGGGGGCCTGCTGTCCGCCGGGGACCGTGCTCCGGACGGGACGTTCACGGTGGTCCAGCACAACGTCAGTGATGTGAACGCCGACCCGGCCGCCACCGCACGGGCGCTCGCCGGGACCGGCGCGGGCCTCATCGCTCTGGAGGAGCTGACGGCACCGGCGCTGCCCGCCTTCGAAGCGGCACTGGCCGCTGACTATCCCCACCACGCGACGAGGGGCACGGTCGGGCTCTGGTCGAAGTACCCGCTCACCTCCGTACGCCTGGTGGACATCAGGCCGGAGGGCGTCGGCGAGGGCTGGGACCGGGGCATGCGTGCGACGGCCCGTACACCGCGGGCCGAGGTCGCGGTGTACGTCGCGCACCTGCCCTCCGTACGGATCGGCCCGACGACCGGGCTCACGTCCGGACGGCGGGACGCGAGCGCAGCCCTCCTGGGGGAGGCGATCGGCGACGAGCCCCTGGACCGGGTGATCCTCCTCGGGGACCTGAACAGCACGCTGGACGACCGCGGTCTGAGACCTGTCACTTCGCGGATGACCTCGCCCGGACCGGGCTTCGCGTTCAGCTGGCCGGCGAAGCTCCCGGTGGCCCGGATCGACCAGGTCCTGACCCGGTCGGCGACGGTCACCCGGGTGCGGTCACTGCCCGCCACGGGCAGCGACCACCTGCCCATAGCGGCGGACATCGCGCTGGACACGGATTGAAGCGGTCCGGCCGGGATCACACCTCCGCAGTCAGCCCACCAGCTCGACCCCGAGCATCGCAAGCCCCAGCTTGGTCAGCTCCTCCGACACCTCGTCCGGCCGCGCCCTGCGCGGGCGGCGGGCGTGGTGGGCCATGAGTTCGTGGACCGTCCCCACCATCACCATCACCACGACCCGGTGGTCCCGCTCCTCCACCTCGCCGCGCACCGCCGCGCGTTCGGCCTCACCGGTCAGGAAGTCCGTCCACAGGTCACGCCACCGCTTGCAGTGCGCGTCCACCGCCGGACTCACCCCCAGCACCTCCACGAACGTCACCCGCGCCTCGCGCAGGTCCCGGGTCACGGCCGTCACATAGGCGTCGAAGAGCCGCCGGAAGCGCTGTTCCAGCGGACAGTCGTCCATCCCCTCGGAGAGCAGGGCCACTTCCGACGCCCGCAGTCCGCTGGTCGTGATCTGGTTGTGCAGGGCCATCAACAGCCCCTCCCGGGAGCCGAACTCCTCCCAGAGCACCTCCTCCGGCACCCCGGCGGTATCGCACAGTGCCTGCTCCGACGTCTGCGCGTAGCCGTACACCCCGAAGAGCTCCAGGCCGGCGTCGAGGAGCTTCCCACGGGCCCGCGCACGCACACCGTCGACAGCGCCGGTCAGCCGGTCCACCGGGACATCCACCACGGGTCCTCCTTGGTCTGCCCCACGTCCGTTGCGCACGCCCGTGGTTGAGCGGGTCACGAGGGCCGGGAGGGGCTCGGGCGCCTCTGGATGGCGCCTGCGCCATTGTCCTGGTACGCCCAGCCGCACGCGCCCGGCGCCGCGCCGTCGCACGCACAGTCCGCCAGTACCGGTGACTCCTCGTACGGGCGTACGGGAATGCCTGGTCAGCGGCGGCAACGGCCACACGCAGCGGATGATCGCCCTTCTCGTCGACGCGGACTCCGCTACCGGGCGGGCTGAGCGGTATCCGGTCCGAAGTCCGGGAGGCCGAGGTTCGCGAAGCGTTCCCGCCACGGCGGGGAGCCGGGATCGGCCTCCTGCACGGCCCGCTGTCTCGCCCAGTGCTCCCTCGCCGCCCGTCGGCGGCACGGACCGCACTCGGTCTCGTCGGAGAGGGGCCGGAAGACGTGCTCCTCCTCCCCCTCCTCCGGACGCGCGGCGGTGCAGGTCATCAGGTCGGCGACGCGGGGGAGTTCGGCGGCGGGCGGCGGGGAAGCCGCAGCGGGCAGCTCGGGCGGCATCTTGTGCAGCAGTCTGAACCGCAGGAAGCCGACCGCCGACCGCACCCCGTCACCCGGCAGTTCACTGCTCAGCACGCGCCGCAACTCACCCGCCGACACCCCGCGCGACAGCCAGCGCGCAGCGAGCTCCGCAAGCCCCCGCGCCTCCTTCACCCCGAGGTACAGCTCTCGCCGCACATGACGGAGCGACAGCAGGACGCGCTCACCTTCCGCCACTTCCGGGCTCTGCCCCGCTTCGGGCTCCGGCTCGACTTCCGGCTCGGCTTCGGAGGGTGGGTGGGGATAGTTCTTCTCTTGTTCTTCGTCTACCGGTAGTTGACGACCGACCACCCGACCGGCTGGTTCACCGACCGTCGGTTCCGGGGCACTCGGAGACTCCTCGGCCCGCCCTGGGCGCAGTACCGCCGCCTCCTCGGGCGTGAGGGGCACGTTGGACAGCAACTGTTCCGTGACCCAGCGCCCGCGCGCCCCCTGGTCGCGCCACTCATGGACGTAACCGTGCGCGACCAGTAGTTCCTTGGACTTCTGATAGGCCCGCCCCGTGATGCCGAGCCTCCGCGCATGCTCGCTGAGCGGCTGGTTGGCCTGTTCGTCGGGGAGCCCCTGGACGGCGAGGAGCAGGATCTTCGCGTCACTGGTCAGCCGCGCATGGCGTACGACGTCGTGCGAAGCCTTCGTGTAGCGCCGGGAGGGCGCGATAGCATGCCGAAGCATCTCGGTGGAGGTCCATCCACTCGTGGGTGAAGGCCCTCGGACCGGTGTTGGTAGCACCCCCGGGGGCCGCCCGCGCACTGCACACACACATGCACGGAACGTTATGGCGCGATTACGGTACCGCACCACGCGCGGTGCGGTTTCGCATATGCCCCGCTGTCCCACTCACGGGTCAACTGCCCCCACCAGGACAGCCACCGCCACCTCGTGCAGCAGCGCCGCATCCACGAACGGCGATTCCTCCGTGGGCCGCGAGCGCCAGTCCAGGGGCCACGTCCTGCCCCCCAGCGCCGGAATCCCGACGAACGCGTCGCACCGCAGATCCCGCCCTATCAGCCGAGCCCCGGCCGGCCACCGGTACGCGGCGGCACTCCGCGGCGGCAGCAGGAAGTACGTACTCCGGTCGCCAACCCCCGAACGCACGATCGGGCCGGCTCGAAAGCCGGTGAACTGCAGCAACTCGTAGGCCACTTGCTCGCCCGCCAGCCCGATGACGCGTACGGCGTCAAAGTGGACGCCGATGTGCCGGAGCGCGTGACCCGCCGCCGGAATCCAGCAGGGCACCGGGGGCGGTGAACTTCTCTGATCCATGAGCCAAGCGTGCCGAGGAACTCGTAACGTGACCAGCGTCACAGGAGGACTGTGCACTGTTGTGTACTCAGGGGGTGAAGTTGTGCACTCCGGTGAACCTGGAAGTGGTAACGCGGAGAGGTTCGGCGCGTTGCCGCGCTTCTACCGGGAGCGTGCGGGGCTGTCGCAGGAGGCGCTGGACACGAACCTCCGGGCACAGCCCTGAACCGCCCGCGCCCGATGCCGCCCGCGGGTGACGCCCCGCAGGCGCGTAGGCGCGCAGGCGCGTGCGGCATCGGGCGCTCCGTCACGCGGCGACGGTGACCGCCTCGATGGCCGGCGTACGGAGCGTCCTGCGCGCGGTCCCGAGGCTCGTGCCGAGGGTGACCACGGTGGCGACGGCGATGACGGCCAGCCAGGTGGCCGGGCCCTGACCGGGCAGGACCTGGTCGGTGCGGACCATCGTGAAGGGGATGATTCCCGCGACTCCCGCGACGGTGCCGAGCACCAGCCCCGTCAGCGTGAGGATCACCGCCTCCCAGCCGACCACGCCCAGGACCTGGCCGGGTGTCGCCCCGGCGAGGCGCTGGCGGCCGAACTCGCCGCTGCGGTAGGAGGTGGCGGCGTAGAGGCTGTTGACGAGCATGATGCAGGAGAAGACGACGATGATGCCGACGACGACCAGGTTGAGGGTCTCCACGTTCTTGTCCTCGACGGTCTTCTCCAGGCCGGACCTGGTCACCCAGTCGCTCTCGACGCCCTGGATGTAGAGGGTGGCGGTGGCCACCCCGGTGAAGATGATCATCGGCATGAGCACTCCGGCCAGTTCCGCACCGCGCCGCCGCAGATTGCGCGCGCTCAGGTAGCCGCCCGCACCGCCCACCAGGGCGAGCGGGCCTCGCAGCAGCTCGAGGAGCCGGCCCAGCAGCGACGGGGCGAGGACGGCGAAACCGACCGAGAGCAGGATGGCCCCGTAGGCGGGGAACGCCATCAGCATCTCCTCGGTGCCGTCGACGGCGTACGTGGTCAGGACTCCCCCGGTCCCGGCCACCAGCGCGGCGCAGCCCGCGAGCGTGCGGGCCCGGCCGCGGGCCGGGCGGTGCGCTCCGGTCCTCGTGGCCCGGCGTACGGCGAGGAAGGCGGCGCCGACGGAGGCGAGGACCGCGACACCGAAGCCCGATCCGAGCGCCATGGCGCCGAAGGCGGGCTCGACGTGCGCGGCGACCATGCCGCCGTCCTTGAACAGGTCGAGCAGGAGCCGGCCGCCGAGCACGGCGGGCCCGACGGCGAGCACCGCGCCGGCCAGCGCCACCACCGCGGACTCCCCGACGACCATGCGCGAGATCTGGGCGGGGGTGGCTCCGGTGCGGCGCAGCAGACGGATCTCCTCTGCGCGCTGGCGGACGCCGACGGTGAGGGTGGAGGCGATGGCGAAGAAGACGAGGAGGGAGCCGTATCCGCCGACGACACTCGCGGAGATGGTCATGGACTCCGAGCTGACCTCGTCGACCCCGGGAGCCGCCGCGGTGTCGTGCAGGGAACCGAACATCATGATGATCACGGCACCGAGGAACGCCGAGAGCAGGGTGGCGAGGAAGCGCCCCGGGCGTTCACGGACCGAGCGCACGGCCAGGAACAGCATCGCTCACACCTCCATCAGGGGGCCGTTGTCCGCGCGCCGTTCGGCCACGCGGTCACCGAGGTGGGTCATCCGTTCGGCGACGGCCTCGGCGGTGGGCGCGGAGAGGTGTCCCGCCAGCCGGCCGTCCGCGAGGAAGAGCACCGAGTCGGCGTAGGAGGCGGCCACCGGGTCGTGGGTGACGAGCACGACGGTGCTGCCGTGCAGCCGGACGGTCTCCCTCAGCAGGCCCAGCACATCGCGTGCGCTGCGCGTGTCCAGGGCGCCGGTCGGCTCGTCGGCGAAGATCACGCCGGGCCGGGTGACCAGGGCGCGGGCGATCGCGACCCGCTGGCGCTGCCCGCCGGAGAGCTCGTCGGGCAGATGCCCGAGACGCTCACCGAGCCCCACCTGCGTGAGGATCGCGCGGACACGGTCCCGGTCCGTCTTCCGGCCGGCCAGCCGCAACGGCAGCGAGGTGTTCTCCTCGACGGTCAGGGTCGGCAGCAGGTTGTACTGCTGGAAGACGAAGCCGATCCGGTCCCGCCGGAACTTCGTGAGGGCCGCCTCGCTGCCGCCGCTCATCTCCTCCCCGGCCACCAGGACCCGGCCCCGGTCGGGGCGGTCCAGGCCCGCCGCGCACTGGAGCAGCGTCGACTTCCCGGAACCCGAGGGACCCATGACCGCGGTGAAACTCCCGGCCGGGAGGCTCAGGGTCACCCCGTCCAGGGCGGTCACCGCGCTGTCCCCGGTCCCGTACACCTTGCTCACCGACACCAGCCGCAGAGCCTCGGCGGTCCGGGTCGTGGGCCGCCGTTCGCGATCGGACATGGTCATCACCCTCTGCTCGTCGGACGCGTTCTGCGCCATGCCGACGACGCTACGGACGGGGGTGGGCGGGCACATTGGGCTTACGCCCCGAGTGCGAGGTGGCGCTGGGTACACCCGTCGTGGGGGTGGGGACCCATGTACGCCCTCCCGGGGGGACAGCCCCCGGCCGGAGGAGCCCTTCCGCTCCCCGGCGTGAGGTAGGAGCTGCGCTTCCTCAGCGCTCCGGGAACGCCTCCCCGCACGCGCTGCAGAACCTCGGCGCCCGGTCCGCCGACAGCCGCCCGCACTCCGGGCACACCAGGTCCAGCATGCAGGGCGCCTCGCCGCCCTCGTACGCCGGAGCGCGCACGGCCTGCTTGATCGTGAGTCCCGGGCGGCGGCGGTGCACCGTGAGGTACGTCAGCCCCTCCGGCCCCGCCTCCAGAGCGCGGCGCGAGGTGCGCGGCAGCCAGATGACCTTCGTCGGGGCGAGCTCCAGGGTGTCGCCGGCGCCCGTACGCAGACTGCCGCCGCCCGCGAGGACGACGAGGAGCACGTCCAGGACGTCCTCCTGGTGCTCACCCACCCCGGCGTCCGGCGGCAGATGGACGACGTTGGCGTCCAACTCCCGCCCCTGCTCCGCGAGATGCCAGAGGGCTCCGCGCTCGCCCGGGGCGGCGGAGACGAGGAGCTCGTCCAACACGGCCATCACCTGCGGGGTGGCGTTCACGCTGCGGCCTCCTCGTCGTATTGCTGTATCGCGGGCCTCACGGGCCGGCCCCGACTGGGCCTCCGCCCAGTTTTCCACGATGGTCGGGAGGCCGCCCGGGCCGCACCCCGGCTCCGCTCTCGTGCCACGAAACCGTCAGGTCGGGTCAGGACGGTGCGGACCGGTCCCCGGACGTCCGGGCGGTCCCGGGGGCCGCCGTCGGCGCCCCGGCTCCGCCGGTGTCACCGGCCCCTGAGCCGTGAAGGGCCCTGGGTAGGCTGGGCGCGACACCTGATCGTGAAGCGGACCGAGGAGCAGACGTGAGCGAGCCGGCGGACATCGCCCTGCAGCAGGAGATCGCCCGGGAGCTGGAGGTGTCGGAGACCTTCGCCGCCGCGCAGGAGATCGAGCGCCGCGTGGCCTTCCTCGCCGAGCGCCTGACCTCGACGGGCCTGCGCTCCCTGGTGCTCGGCATCAGCGGCGGCGTGGACTCGACCACCGCCGGAAGGCTCTGCCAGCTCGCCGTCGAGCGCGCGCGGGCCGGGGGCCACGAGGCGCGGTTCTACGCGATGCGCCTCCCCTACGGCGTCCAGGCCGACGAGCACGACGCCCAGCTCGCGCTCTCCTTCATCCAGGCCGACCACGTGCTGACCGTGGACATCAAGCCGGCGAGCGACGCAACGCAGGGGTCCCTGCTCGCCGCCGACGTGAGCTTCCGCGACCCCCAGCACCAGGACTTCGTGCTCGGCAACGTCAAGGCGCGGCAGCGCATGATCGCGCAGTACGCGGTGGCCGGAGCGCACAACGGCCTCGTCGTCGGCACGGACCACGCGGCCGAGGCGGTCTCCGGCTTCTTCACCAAGTTCGGTGACGGCGCCGCCGACCTCGTCCCGCTGACCGGACTGACCAAGCGCCGGGTACGCGCCGTCGCGGAGGCGCTGGGCGCACCCACCGAGCTGGTCTGGAAGGTGCCGACGGCCGACCTGGAGACGCTCGACCCGGGCAAGGCGGACGAGCACGCGCTCGGGGTCACCTACGACGCCATCGACGACTTCCTGGAGGGCAAGCCGGTGGACGAGCGGACCTTCGACACGATCGTCAGCCGCTACCGCCTCACCGACCACAAGCGCCGGCTGCCGATCGCCCCCTGAAACCACTGAGGCCCCTCCGGCATCGCCCGGACACACAGTGCGGGAGAGAGCGCCGTGCCCCCAGGGACGCGCGACGGGGACGGCGTCGCCGTGCTCTACGATCCGGCGGCCCCAGGGCGCGCGGAGACAGTGGCCGTCTCCCGGAAACCGCTGTGGAAGCACTACGACATGATGGGCCTGGTGGCCGTGGCACTGCTCATCCTGGTGGTCGTGCGCACCCAGGGCTGACCGCCCGTGCGACCGCGCGGGCCGAGAGAAATGGAAAATGCGGCAGTGGACCGGAAGCCGGACGAGAAGTACCCGCCCATAGAGCCGTACGACCAGGGAATGCTGGACGTGGGCGACGGGAACCTCGTGTACTGGGAGGTCTGCGGCAACCCCGACGGGAAGCCCGCTGTCGTCGTCCACGGCGGACCGGGCTCGGGGTGCAACGACCGGGGCCGGCAGTACTTCGACCCGGACCTCTACCGCATCGTGCAGTTCGACCAGCGCAACTGCGGACGCTCCACCCCGCACGCGAGCGACCCCGCCGCCGACATGCGGCACAACACGACGGCGCACCTGATCGCCGACATGGAGCTCCTGCGCACGCACCTCGGCATCGGCGCATGGCTGCTGCACGGGGGCTCATGGGGCTCCACGCTGATCCTCGCGTACGCCGAACAGCACCCGGAGCGTGTCTCGGAGATCGTGATCGAGGCCGTGACGACGACCCGGCGCAGCGAGATCGACTGGCTGTACCGGGGCGCCGGGCAGCTCTTCCCCGAGGCCTGGGACCTGTTCCGGGCCGGAGTCCCCGAGGCCGAGGGGCCCGGGGACCTCGTCGCCGCGTACGCCCGGCGGATGGAGAGCCCCGACCCTGACGTACGGGCGAGGGCGACCGCCGACTGGTGCGCGTGGGAGGACGTGGTGATCTCCAAGGAGGCGTACACCGGTCCGTCCCCGTACGGCGGGCGGCCCGGCCGTGACCAGCAGGCGCTCGTCCGGCTCTGCGCGCACTACTTCTCGCACGGCGCCTGGCTGGAGGAGGGGCAGCTGATCCGTGACGCCGGCCGCCTCGCGGGCATCCCCGGCGTCCTGGTGCACGGCCGCTTCGACCTGGACAGCCCGCTGATCACCGCGTGGGAGCTGGCCAGGGCCTGGCCGGACGCCGAACTGACCGTGATCGACGACGCGGGGCACCTGGGCGGCCCGGCGACCAGGCGGGCGGTACTCGCCGCGATCGACCGGTTCGCGCGACGCGCCTGAGACCCCTCTTGCTTCGAGCGCGCTCGAAGGAGTTGGCTGGGGCCCCATGAAGTACACGCAGCTCGGACGCACCGGACTCAAGGTCAGCCGCCTCGTCCTGGGGACGATGAACTTCGGCCCCCAGACCAACGAGAGCGACAGCCACGCACTCATGGACGCCGCCCTGGAGGCGGGCGTCAACTTCTTCGACACCGCGAACGTCTACGGATGGGGCGAGAACAAGGGCCGCACCGAGGAGATCCTCGGCACCTGGTTCGCGCAGGGCGGCGACCGCCGCGACAAGGTCGTCCTCGCCACCAAGGTCTACGCCAACATGGCGGCGGACGGTGAGGCGTGGCCCAACCACGACAAGCTGTCCGCCCTCAACATCCGCCGCGCCGTCGACGCCAGCCTCAAGCGGCTGCAGACGGACCACATCGACCTGTACCAATTCCACCACGTCGACCGGGACACCCCGATCGACGAGATCTGGCAGGCCATCGACGTACTGATCCAGCAGGGCAAGATCCTCTACGCGGGCTCGTCCAACTTCTCGGGCTACAAGATCGCCCAGGCCAACGAGCGGGCCGCCCGGCGGGGCAGCTACGGGCTGGTCAGCGAGCAGTGCATCTACAACCTGATGGAGCGCGGCGCCGAGATGGAGGTCATCCCGGCAGCCCAGGAGTACGGTCTCGGGGTCATCCCCTGGTCGCCGCTGCACGGCGGGCTGCTCGGCGGCGCGATCCGCAAGGAGCGCGACGGCGGCGGCGCCCGGTCCACGTCCGGCCGCTCCGGTGACGCGCTGGCCGACCCGAAGGTGCGGGCGCAGGTCCAGGCGTACGAGGACCTGCTGGAGAAGCACGGTCTGGAGCCGGGCGAGGCGGGCCTGGCCTGGCTGCTCACCCGGCCCGGCGTCACCGGCCCGATCTCCGGGCCGCGCACCCGCGAGCAGCTCGACTCGGCGCTGCGCGCGGTGGAGCTGGAGCTGTCGGACGAGGTACTGACGGCCCTGGACGAGATCTTCCCGGGTCCGGGCCCGTCGCCGGAGAACTTCGCCTGGTAGGAACGCGGCGCGTGCGTGCGGCCTCCGCCCTCGGAGGCTGACTCCGAGGGCGGAGGCCGCACGCACGCG
>NZ_MAPV01000179.1 GCF_001700505.1 Streptomyces mutomycini | reverse complement strand
GCACCGCGCGGTGCTCACCGTGGGCGCCCTGGCGAGGCCGCCGCAGGCCGGCCGTCACCTCTACGCCGACCTCGGACCGCTGCGCACCCGGCTGGCCGCCCGGGGTGTCACCGACTCGATGGAGCTGGAGGACTACCTGACGAAACGTCTCGGCACCACCATTCCCGGCGGGCACCGGTTCGGGGACGAGCTGGGCGCGCTGCGGGTGCGGATCGGCACCGGGCCGCTGCTCGGCTCAACCCCGGAGCAGCAGACGGAGTCCCTCACTGCGGTGGAGCCCCTGGAATTGCCCCACGTCGCCCGAGCACTGAGCATTTTCGCAGCAGCCCTCGATGAACTCCGATGACAGGAGCCTCTCGATGACGGAACAGACCGAGCGTCCGTCCGCCGGAGCCGGCCACGCGCCCGCAGGCCCTCCTGTCGCCGCTCCGCGCCGCCTCGGCGAGTACCGGGCCTGGCCCCGCAGCTTCGCGGACCGGCTGACCGCGCCGCTTCCGGGTGTCAGGGGCATGACCCGTCTGGCCCGGGAGCGCGCCATTCGGCCCAACGCGGAGGGACTCCGGGGCATTCACCGGCTGCCGTACGCCCCCCGGCCCCTGCCCGCCGCCGGCCCGGACACGATGGCCGTCACCTGGGCCGGACACGCCAGCTGGATCGTCCGCATCGGCGGGCTCACAGTCCTCACCGACCCGGTCTGGTCCAGGCGCATCCTGGGCACTCCGGCCAGGATCACCCCCGTCGGCGTCCCCTGGGAGGAACTGCCGCCCGTCGACGCGGTCCTGATCAGCCACAACCACTACGACCACCTCGACGCCCCCACCCTCCGCAGGCTCCCCAGGGACACCCCGCTCCTGGTCCCCGCCGGTCTCGGCCGCTGGTGCCGTCGCCGCCGCTTCACCTGCGTCACCGAACTCGACTGGTGGGAGTCGGCGGAGATCGGCGGTGTCCGGTTCGACTTCGTGCCCTCCCACCACTGGTCCAAGCGCACCCTCCTGGACACCTGCCGGTCCCTGTGGGGCGGCTGGGTGATCGGAGACCGAGGAGGGCGACGGCTCTACTTCGCGGGGGACACCGGCTACGGCCACTGGTTCAAGGAGATCGGCCGCCGCTATCCCGGCCTGGACCTGGCCATGCTTCCGATCGGGGCGTACGAACCGCGCTGGTGGCTCTCCGACGTGCACACCGACCCGGAGGAGGCCGTGCAGGCGTACGCCGACCTCGGTGCCCGCGCGATGGCCCCGATGCACTGGGCGACGTTCCTGCTCTCCGCCGAACCGGTGCTCGAACCGCTGACCCGGCTCCGTACGGCCTGGCAGCAGGCCGGATACCCGCGCGCCGACCTCTGGGACCTGCCGGTCGGCGGCTCACGCGTGCTGGACGCCTGACCGTGTCCGGCCGGCGCACCGGCCTCTCAGCCGGCCATCCGGGCCCGCAGCCGCCGCCAGAGCGCCGGCGTCCCGCTGATCAGCAGCGTCAGTACGACAGCCGCGAGCACTCCCTCCCACGGCTCGGGAAACAGCGAACCGCCCAGGATCCCGATCAGCTGATAGGTCGCCGCCCAGGCCAGGCACGCGGGTACATCGCCCCGGGCGAACTGCCGCAGCGGCATCCGGCCGAGCAGGCAGGCCAGCATCACCGGGATGCGCCCGGCCGGCACCAGCCGGGACAGCACCAGCACCACCGTGCCGTGTTCGTCCAGCTTCTGCTGAGCCTGCGCCAGCCGCTCCGGAGCGGCCCGGCTGGTTATCGTCTCCAGCCACTTCGAACCGTTCTTGGACCGCACCCCGCGCTGTCCCAGCCAGTACAGGCACATGTCCCCGAGGAACGCCGCACCCGACGCCACGGCGAACACCACGAGCAGGGCGAACGGTGACGTCTGGTGGAGCGTCACCACCGCCGCCGTGCTCACCAGCGCTCCCGTCGGTATCACCGGCACCAGAGACCCCGACGCCACCAGCAGGAACAACGACGGGTAGCCGAAAGCCTGTTGCGTCGACTCCGTCGGCAGCTGCCGCAGTACTTCCTCTATCACCTACGGGCCTCCGGCCTCACATGCTCGCCGTGCCCCAGACGGTGCACCGCCACTTCCGGTGCCACCCGCGCCGCCTGCCGCACGAACTCGTCGCCCGGCGCATGGAACTCGTGCGGCCGGATCCCGTCCATCCCGATCGGCCAGTAGGTGCCGTAGTGCACCGGCACGGCCGACCTCGGCTCCAGCATCGTCAGCACCTGCGCGGCGCGGACCGCGTCCAGGTGGTGGTGACCGAGATTGGGCCCCCAGCCGCCGACCGGGAGCAGCGCCACGTCCACCGGACCCACCGCGTCGGCCATGTCGTCGAAGAGGCCGGTGTCCCCGGCGAAATAGGTGCGGGCCTCGCCCTCGACGACGTATCCGAGGGCGGGCACCCGGTGCGGGCCGAAGGGCAGCCGGCGCCCGTCGTGCAGGGCCGGAACCGCGCGGACCAGGACCTCACCGACCCGCACCACGTCCCCTGCGGCGACCTCGCGGATCCGCAGCCCGTGCGCCCGGCCCAGCATCCGGAGGCGCGGGACGGCCGCGACCGCGCCCCTGGGGACGACCAGCAGGCTGCCCGGGGCGAGGCGGGCGAGGGAGGGGAGATGCAGATGGTCGGAGTGCAGGTGGGAGATCAGGACCGCGTCGGCGGCCGCGGCCTCCGGCGGCGGGACGTCACCCCGGCGGCGCCGCAGATGCGCGAAGCGCCGGGCGAACAGCGGGTCGGTCAGTACCCTGACCCCGCTGTCCTCGATCGTGCAGGTGGCATGACCCCACCAGGTGACCTCCACCGCCCTGCCTCCTCGTCCGTGCCCCCGTCGCCGCCGTACGCGTACGAGGGTAGGCGCTCCGCGCCCGTCCCACGCCGGACCGCCTCCTCACGCCGGGTTCGGCATGCTCACGAGCCGTTACGGAGGGCTACCGCAAGGGTAGGGTCGTGGCAAGCATCCGAGTACGGGGGGATCCGTCCATGGGCGACGTCGTCGCAGGCTTACGGGTGGCGGCCATCGCCAGTCTCACACCGCTGGAGGAGCTCGACGGCGACCCGTTCCTCGTCGACACCCGCAGCCAGCACGCCATGTGCGCACGCTGGGCAGCCGACCGGGGACACGTCGTCACCCGTCAGCTCCGGGTCCACGGTCTGCGCGCCGACCACCGCGCCCTCTGGGCGGATACCGGGGGCGGTCCGCCCGAGCTGTTCGTGGCGCCCAACGACCGGGTGCTCGCACGGGCGCTCGCCTCGGCGGCGGACTTCGCGGCGGAGTGCGAGCGCCGTGGCGTACAGCTGGAGTTCGCCGGCCTGGAGGAGCCCGTCTACACCGCGCGCGCCAAGGCCGACGTCCACCGCAGGCTCTCCATGCCGACCGCAGGATACGACGGCTGCTGATCCCCGCAGAGGGCCCGGGGCCCCGGTGCGGCCCGGAAGGGCTGTGACAGGCTTGACGCGGGCCCATGACGAACACCGGGCCCGGACGTGAGGTGGAACGGCGTGGGTGACGGGCGATGGCGCAAAGCGGGGGGAACCCTCGTACGCGTGGTCTCGGTGTGGGCCGTTTCCACACTGACGCTGCTGGCACTCGCGGGGATCCTGCCCGACTTCCGGCTCCAGGCCGACGACGGCGACACCGTCACGCGGACCGCCTTCACCGCGGCCTGGGGCGCGGGGGCCTTCGGCCTCCTCTCCGCCCTGGTGTGGCCGGTGCTCGTCAGAGCGCTGCTCATCGTGCCCGCCCTGGTCCTCGGCGCCCTGGTCTTCTTCCTCAACGGCTCACTGCTGCTGATCGCGCTTCGGCTCATCCCCGACGGGCGCGGCGACGCGAACCCGGAGACCGCCGTCGTCGTCGCCGCCGTCATGTCCGCCGTCGCCTCCGCGACCTCCACCGCCCTCGCGGTCCGCGACGACGACGCCTACCGGCGCAGACTCTCCCGCCTCGCCGACCGGCGCCGCAGACGCAGCGGTACGCCGCAGAGCGCCGACGGCGGGCGCGGCGGCCCGCCGGGAATCGTGTTCGTCCAGCTCGACGGGGTGGGCCACGACGTACTCGAACAGGCGGCAGCCGACGGCCTGATGCCGACCGTTGCCGGGCTGCTCGCCGACGAGGCGGGGCACCGGCTCACCCCGTGGACCACCGACTGGTCGAGTCAGACGGGAGCCAGCCAGCTCGGCATCCTGCACGGAAGCAACTTCGACGTGCCGGCCTTCCGCTGGTTCGAGAAGGAGACCGGCACCGTCATGGTCTCCAGCAGACCGGCGAGCGCCCTCGAACTGCAGCGAAGGGCAATAGCCCGCACCCATGACGGCGGCCTGCTCACCGTGGACGGTGCGAGCCGCGGCAACCTCTTCAGCGGCGGTGCGGACCAGCTCGCCCTGGTCCTGTCGATGGCCGCCAGGCGCGGCAAGGGCCGCCGCTCACGCGCCGGCTACTTCGCCTACTTCTCCGACCCCGCCAACGCCGTCCGCACGGCCCTGTCCTTCGTCGCCGAGGTGGGCCGCGAGATCGGCCAGTCCGTCCGGGCACGGGCGCGCAAGGAGTCGCCCCGGGTCAAGCGCGGCGGGCTGTACCCCTTCATCAGGGCGTTCGCGACCGTCGTCGAACGCGATGTGGTGGTCGCAGCCGTGATCGGCGACATGTTCGCGGGACGCACCGCGGTCTACGCCGACCTGGTCGCCTACGACGAGGTCGCCCACCACTCCGGGCCCCACAGCAGGGACGCGGAGAAGGTGCTGACCCGGCTCGACCGTTCGCTGGGCCTCATCCTGAAGATCGCGGACCACACTCCGCGCGACTACCGGATCGTGCTGCTGTCCGACCACGGCCAGAGCCCGGGGGAGACGTTCGCGGGGCGGTACGGCCTCACACTCAAGGACCTCGTACGGGCCGGCTGCGGGCTCCCCGTACCCCGCAGTGCGCAGCGCACCCGCAGCGCCTCGGAGGCCCGCGACGCCGTACGCATCGCGCTGCACAGGCCGGTCGTCGGGGAGCGCGAGGCTGAGCACCCGCCCAGACCCTCCGACCCCGTGGTGCTCGCCTCCGGGAATCTGGGGCTCCTGTCGTTCCCGGACATCAGGGGGCGGGCCTCGCGCGAGCAGCTCGACCGCCGCTACCCCGCGCTGCTCGGCACGCTCGCCTCCCATCCGGGAGTCGGCTTCCTGCTCGTACGGAGCCAGCAGCACGGATCGGTGGTGCTGGGCCCGGGCGGTGCCGAAGTGCCGGTGGCGGAGCTCCGGGACGGGGAAGGCCCGATCGCCGTCTTCGGGGCCGGCGCGGCGCAGGCGGTACGGCGAACCGACGGCTTCCCGCATGTCGCGGACGTCATGGTCAACTCGATGTACGACCCCGAGACCGGTCGCGTTCACGCCTTCGAGGAGCAGATCGGCTCGCACGGCGGGCTCGGCGGCGAACAGTCACGGCCCTTCCTGCTGTGGCCGCGGACGCTGACGGACCCCCTCGACGCCGTTGCGGCGGACGCCCGTCGGGGCGAGGCGCCGGACGGTCCGGTGGGAGCGCCCCCGGACGGCCCGGTGGGGGCGGAGACAGTGCACCGGGTGCTGGCGCGCTGGCTGAGGGAGCTCTCCGGCCCCCAGGTGCCGCTGCAGCAGGAGGGCTTCGCCGGGGCGGTGCGGGTGGACGAACCCTTCCCGGACGGGCCGGCCGGTGCGGACGGGTCGGCAGGTACGGCAGGTGAGGTCGGTCCGGTTGTCGTGGAAGGATCGCTCACCGCCGCCCCGGACCCCGGCGACGCCGTCCCGGGTCCACGTGGATGAGCCGGTGCGCGGCCCCGGCAGTCAGGCCGACTCGCGCCGCACCAGCGTCGGGTGGAAGACCACGGACGGTGCGGGACCGTCGCAGGGCCTGCCGATCTGCTTCAGGAGGAGCCGGGCCATCTCGGAGGCCATCTCCTCCACCGGCTGACGCACGGTCGTCAGCGGCGGATCGCACGCCACCGCCGCGTTGCTGTCGTCGAAGCCCACCACCGCCACGTCGCCGGGTACGTCCCTGCCGGCCCTCAGCAGCACGGGCAAGGCCCCCAGCGCCATCAGGTCAGACGCGATGAACACCGCGTCCAGGTCCGGCCGTTCGGCCAGCAGCTGCCGCATCGCCGAAGCCCCGCCCGCGTGGGTGAAGTCTCCCTCGGCCGTCACCACGTCGCCGATGCCGTGCTGCTCCAGCGCGTCCAGGAAGCCCGTCAGCCGCACCTGCCCCGCGGGCATGTCCTGTGGCCCCGCGACCGTACCGACGCGCCGTCGTCCCAGGGCCGCCAGATGGTCGGCCGCCATCCGGGCCCCGGCCCGCTGGTCCGCCTCGACATAGGTGAGAGGCGAGGGCCGGAGCGGCCGGCCGGCCAGTACCGCGGGCAGCCGGGTGTCATGGAGCAGACCGGGAAGTGGGTCGTCGGCGTGCGAGGAGATCAGCACCACCCCGTCGACATGCCCCTGGCGCAGATACGACAACAGCTGGTTGCGGGAGGCCTCGTCGTCGGCCAGCATCAGCACCATCTGGATCCCGGCGGGGCGCAGCACTTCCATCAGCCCGCCGACCACCCGCCCGAAGTGGGGATCGGAGAACATCCGGCCGATGAACGGTTCGGAGACGGGGCGCCGTTCGCGCTCCGACACCACCAGGGCGATCGAGTCGGTCCGCCGGGTCACCAGTGCCCGTGCCGCACGGTTGGGCACGTAGCCCGTGGTGGCCACCGCCTCCTCCACGACCCTGCGCAGTGCCGGGTCCACCGTGGTCGCACCGTTGATCACACGGGACACGGTCGCCCGGGAGACGCCCGCCACCGCGGCCACGTCCTCCAGGGTGGCGGGGCGTACGGGCGGTGGGGCATCGGCAGTCATGCTGTCTTTATACCGGGTGATCCGCCGGGCACGCGAAGGGTTCCGGCACGTCAGCGCCCTCGTCCGTGCACAGCACCGTCAGCGCGGCCAGTTGCTTCCCGCGTGCGGTGACGAGCTCCTTCGCCAGCGCCGTGGCCTCCGCTCCCCTCCCCGCCGCCGTCTCCGAACGTGACACACGCTCCGACTGGCGCAGATGGTCGTGGATCCGGGTCACCAGCAAGCGGTCGAAGGCGTCGCCGTCTGCCGTTCGGGCGTCACGCAGATCCTCGGCGGTCACCATGCCGGGCATGTCGTGGCCCTTGTGGAGGTCCGTGTCCGGCAGCCCCATCCGGTCCCGCAGCCCCCTCAGCTCCGCCAGTTCGGCGGCCTGGGCGGTACGCAGGCGGGCCGCCCAGGCTCGCAGCCGGGGACCGTTGGCCTTCTCCGCCGCCAGATCCAGCAGGATCACGGCCTGTTCGTCCATCGGGATCATCAACTGGACCCAGGCGGAGTCGGTCGGGTCCACCGAGGGGGTGTGGGCAGCCGTCCTTCCCGACGGCCCGGATCCGGCTTCCGCTGTCCGCTCTCCACCTCGGGCGCACGCGGTCAGGACGGTGAGCAGGAGGAGCAGCGCTGCGGTACGACGAGCCTGCATCGGTAGGTGGTCCTCGCCTGGGGGTGCCTGCCCCGGACGTGAGGATGCGGGCAGGCACCGTTGGACTCCGGAACTGAGGGGCAATCAAGGAGTGCCGTCGGCACCGCACTTGATGATGGCGTTGATGCAGTCGCGCACCCGTTGTGCCATCTCGGCCTCCGGCCAGACGTTGAAGAAGTCGCCGTGCATCGTGTAGCCGCGTCCCGAGGCCAGCCGGAATCGCGCCGGGTCGCCGTTCACGGGATAGCGCAGGACCTGGCGCAGCTTGGGAACCGGGACCGGATGGGTGGACGGGCAGGCGCCGCCCACCGGATAGGCCATGTGGCTCTTGTGGTCGGCCGAGTCGAGATCCGTGCCGTTCCAGCACTGCGGGAAGTCCAGATAGCTCTCCATCATCGAGCCCGCCGGGCAGTTGACGAAGTCGTGGGACGGATTGACCTCGCCGTGGTGCAGGCAGGACCAGCGCGAGATGGTGTTGTCGTCGGGGCCGGCCGCCTTCGCGTTGCCTGCGACGATGCGGAGTCCGCGGGGGAACGGTTTGATCGTCCGGATGATGTCGTCCCGCACCCCTTCGCCGAGGTAGTAGAAGGTGGTACCGGTCGGCTCCACCTCCTTGTCACCGTCGTACAGCGTGGGAACCCAGTACGAGGACAGGTCGGTCGTGGGCGCGCAGCTGGTGCCTGCCTTCTCCAGTGAGGCCAGATCGGAATGGGCGTTGGTGGAGTCGTTCCCGAAGAAGCTGTGCATGTGCGAGGCGCCGGGGAGGTTGGGCAGCACGATCGGGTCGTCGGGAGCCCGGTGTGTGTAGGGGCATTCCGCGAGGAATTCGGCGACCCGGACCACGTCGGCGGCGGCTTTCGGCCCGGGCTGGAAGGTCCGGTCCCCGGCCGCGTTGCCCGCGTTGGCCTGGATGAAGGAGAGGGCGAGCGCGGCGGCGGCCAGTCCCGCGATGCGGTAGCGCCACGGTGCGAGGGGTCTGCGTCCGCGGTGTTCGGTCCTGTGTCTGCTGAGGAAGGGCACGGCACTCCTGTCCGAGGAAGTGGGGTTCCTCCGGCCGGTGGTCCGGCCAGGGTGGAGAGCGCTCTCTCAAGAAACGTAGGAGCGTGACGCAAACATGTCAAGACTTCGATGCGAAGCCCGCAATTACCGGCTGCCTGAAAGGAGTTGAGTGACCCGGCCGAGGAAGAGCGCTCTCTCGTGTGTGGGTCCGTGGAGCGGTCAAGGGACGTTGTCAGTGGTGGACGGCAGGATGGTGGTCATGACGACGAACCAAGCTGGTGCGCTCACGGACACCGCCGCCTACGCAGCCGCGGTGGAGCAGGCCGAGCGTGCCGCCGCCGCGTATTACACCGCAGGTGAGAGCGCGCTCGACGACGATGCGTACGACCGGCTCGTGCGCGGCATCGCGGTCTACGAGAAGGAGCACCCGCAGGAGGTGCTGGACGCCTCGCCTACCGGGAAGGTCGCGGGCGGGGCGGTGTCGGGGGACGTGCCGCACACCGTGCCGATGCTCTCGCTGGACAACGTGTTCTCCGCCGAGCAGTTCGTCACCTGGACCGCGTCCGTGGAGCGGCGTATAGGCAGACCCGTCGCCGCGTGGAGTGTGGAGCCCAAGCTCGACGGCCTGGCCGTTGCCGCGCGTTATCGGCAGGGCCGCCTCGACCGGCTGATCACCCGTGGCGACGGGACGGCCGGCGAGGACGTCTCGCACGCGATCGGTACGGTGCTCGGACTGCCCGAGCGGCTCGGTGCTCCCGTCACCCTGGAGGTGCGCGGTGAGATCCTCATGACCGACGAGCAGTTCGAGCAGGCCAACACGGTGCGCACGGAGCACGGCGCCGCCCCCTTCGCCAATCCGCGCAACGGGGCGGCGGGCACCCTCCGGGCCAAGGACCGCCCGTACCGCGTGGAGATGACCTTCTTCGCCTACGGCGCGCTGGCTCTTCCGGACTCCGGTGAGCTGACGGCCACTCTGGCCGAGCTGCCGCACAGTGAGGTCCTGGAGTACGTCGCGGGGCTCGGCGTGCACACGGCGGCGGACACCGAGGTCGCCCCACGCACCGTCACCACGGTCGAGGAGGTGCAGGCGGGGGTGCAGGACATCGCCGCCCTGCGTGCCTCGCTGCCGTTCGGGATCGACGGAATCGTGATCAAGGCGGATCTGGCGGCCGACCAGCGCGACGCGGGGTCCGGAACACGTGCACCGCGCTGGGCCATCGCCTACAAGCTGCCGGCCGTGGAGAAGGTCACCCGGCTGCTGGGCGTCGAATGGAATGTCGGCAGGACCGGCATCATCGCGCCGCGGGCCGTGCTGGAGCCTGTCGAGATCGACGGATCCACCGTCAGCTACGCCACACTGCACAATCCGGCCGACATCACCCGCCGTGATCTGCGCCTGGGCGACCATGTGATGGTCTACAAGGCGGGTGACATCATCCCCCGTATCGAGGCCCCTGTCGCGCATCTGCGGACGGGTGAGGAGCAGCCGGTCGCATTCCCCGAGGTGTGCCCCCAGTGCGGCTCGGAGATCGACATGAGCGAGCAGCGCTGGCGCTGCACCCGGGGCCGCGACTGCCACCTGGTCGCGTCCATCTCCTACGCGGCCGGCCGTGATCAGCTCGACATCGAAGGGCTCGGCGCCAGCCGGGTCGTCCAGCTCGTCGAGGCGGGTCTCGTCCAGGACTTCGCCGACCTCTTCACGCTGGAGCGCGAAGGGCTGCTGTCCCTGGAGCGGATGGGGGAGACCTCCACCGACAATCTGCTGGCGGCCATCGCGACTGCCGCCGCCCGTCCGCTGTCCCGTGTCTTCTGCGCCCTCGGTGTCCGCGGTACGGGCCGTTCCATGTCCCGCCGGATCGCGCGCCACTTCGCCTCGATGGACCGGATCGTCGCCGCTGACGCGGAGGCGTTGCAGCAGGTCGACGGCATCGGCAAGGAGAAGGCGGCGGCGGTCGTGAGGGAGCTGGAGGAGCTGGCGCCGCTGATCGGCAAGCTGGTGGCGGCAGAGGTCAACATGACGGAGCCGGGTGCGACCCCGCCGCCGGAACCCGGAGCGGCGTCCGAGGACGCGGCCGGGGAACAGGCGGGGGCAGACCTTCCGCTCGCCGGCATGACGGTCGTGGTGACCGGGGCCATGACCGGGGCCCTGGAGACGCTCTCGCGCAACCAGATGAACGAGCTGATCGAGCGGGCCGGAGGGAAGTCCTCCTCCAGCGTCTCGAAACGCACGAGTCTGCTGGTCGCCGGGGAGAAGGCCGGATCCAAGCGGGCCAAGGCGGAGGACCTGGGAGTGCGGATCGCCGCACCCGAGGAATTCGCAGAGCTGGTCGAGACCTTTCTGGTCCTGGAGGTGTGAGGGGTTAGGCGGGCGCGTGTCTTGGGATTGCCGGGGGAGTGGCCTTTCTGTGCCTTGTATTGCATAGTGAGGGCTCGATCATGCCTCGCTATCAGCGGTTCGGTGCCTACCGGTGGCTGTGGCGGGGGACCTGAGGGTGAGGGCCGATGCGTTCTTCGCGTGACGGACGGCGACGCGGCCGGCCGCTCCTCGGGCGGCACGCGGCACCTGTCGGTACGGCGGCGCGCCGTACCGGCCCCGCCAGGGGACTGGCCATCGACCTGGGAAGCTCCGGGACCCGTGCCTGGGTCCCGGGGCAGGGGCTCGTCACCGGTGGACCGGCCGACCTGGAGGACAGCACCCGCCGGCCGGTCCGACGGGGGCGTATCGTCGACGCCGAGTTCTGCGCGGGGCTGCTGGACCGCCTCGCCGACACGGCGCTGGGTGCCCACCGCCAGGACAGCGTGATCGTACTCAGCCACCCTGTTCTGGC
>NZ_MAPV01000178.1 GCF_001700505.1 Streptomyces mutomycini | reverse complement strand
GGGGCGGAGGGGCGCGAGGACCCGGGTGGGGATGCTGACTGGGCCATGGGATTCCTCCGCTCGAACGGACCGCCCCGCACTGCTGCGGGCAGCTCCGACCCTGTTCGACGTCCTCCCCGGCCACGACCCGGACGCACCCGTTCGGGTGGCAGCCGGGCCATGCTCAGGGCGCTCCCACAGTGATGACCTGCCCCTGCGCGTCGACGGTGAGCACCGCCCGCTCGACCTTGTTGGTCAGTGCCAGAACCGCCCACACGACGCCCCACGCGCAGCAGGAGAAGGCCGTCAGAAAGGCGTGCAGCACATGGTTGACCGGCTGCCCGCGCACGAGCACGGCCTGACTGCCGGTCCGGAACTCCACCCGCCACCCGGCCGCGACCCGCCGGCTCACCACCCAGTCGAGGATGAGGCCCCTCTGCGTGGCGTCCGGGACGCCCCCGACCGCCCCGTAGTAGCCGGGGGCGGTTCGAGCGAAGCCTCGTGCCGGTGTGCTCCACGACGTCTCACGGGGCTCACCTCCAGGTGTCGAGGTCTCCGCCTCGCCACTCGATCAACTCAGGCTGCTCCAGATCGATCTCCTCCGCGCCCTGGGCGAGCCCGGCGCGCCGCAGGAAGGAGGCGACCTCCCCACGCCCGTGCGCCAGCCCGACGATCTGTCCCCGTACAGTCACCCGCCGCCCACCGGTCGACGAGGGCGGGTACACGATCACAGGGGGGTGCTCGGACATGCCTCCACGGTCCCCTGCGCCTCGCCCCCTCGCATCCCGGGGCCCGCCGGAGCCGCGACCTCCGAGGCGCACATGGCTAAGCTCGTCGGCATGAGTGCAGCCATAGCCGCCATGGTCACCGCAGTCGTCGGAGTGCTCGGCACGCTCTTCGCACCGGTGATCACGAGCTGGGTGACGAAACGCCAGCGCACGGCGGAGGGGCAGGTCGAGGAGCGACGGCGGCTGTTCGAGGACCGGCGTACCGCCTACACCTCCATGAACCGGGCGACCGGTCACTTCCACACTCTGCTCAAGGACGCCCTGCACCGCATGCGCGACGGGGTCTACACGGACGACGACCGGGCTCAGCTGGAGGACGGCCGACGGGACTACCGCGACGGGTACGCCGAGGCCCAGATGATCGTTCCCGACGCCGTCCTCGCCGCTTCCCGCGAACTCAACGTGGTCCTGGCCGGGGTGGACGCCGCGCTCAAGCGCATCGACCGCGGCCTGCCCCGCGAGGGCGAAACAGCCGTGCAGCTGCTCCTGGATCTCAAGGCCGCGGATCCGAGACTCGGCGCCATGCATCGCATCATGCGCGAGGACCTCGGCATCACCGACTGAGCACTGCCGGGTGTGACGGTGCCGCCTTGTCGGCGCCTGTCCCCTCTCGGATGAGCTGGTCCGCCGCAGCAGTCCGGATGAACTACTGACCCCGGCTGGAGAGCCCCCTTCGCCCTCCTCCGCCTCCGACTGCCGCGCGCCGCAGAGGGCTTGCCTGAGCGGAGGTGTTCAGACGGCGTCGGCGCCGCCGGAACAGTACGAATACGGGGAGGAGGATACGTCGTCACACCGTGCACGCGGCGGGTACGGACGGCCGCTGCGCGGCGTAGGACGTCTCTGATGTACTACCGGCCGAGTGACGGACCGAGGCAGGAGGAGGAACCGGTGAGCGCGGACAGCCGCGGAGTGCTGGGCGTCGTGGGTACGGCGACCGACGGGGTCGAGACGCTGCGCACCGGGCTGGTGGAACCTGCCCTCGCACTTGGCTGGCAGGTAGCGGTGACCCTCACGCCGACTGCCGCCCGATGGCTTCGGGCGAACGGTGAACTGGACCGACTCGAGTCACTGACAGGCCTGCCGGTACGTGACACCCCCCGTCTGCCGGCTGAGCCCCGCCCGCACCCCGTCGCCGACTGCTACGTCGTCGCGCCGGCGAGCGCGAACTACGTCGCCAAGCTCGCGACGGGCATCGCGGACAACCAGGCCCTGACACAGGTGAGCGAGGCACTCGGCACTGTCGGCGTACCGGTGGTGGTGTTCCCCCGGATCAACGCGGCACACGCACGGCATCCGGCGTGGGAAGGACACCTCGGGGCGCTGCGCAGGGCAGGCGTGTCACTGGTGTACGGAGCAGACGTCTGGCCCCTGCACGAACCGCGTCAGGGTCCGGCGGACAGGGAGCTACCGTGGGCTGCGATCCTGGCAAACACAGCCGTGCGGGCTGACTGACACGGACGGGGTGGGAAATGGCAGGCAGAGTGACAGCGGTGAGCAGCAACGGGACGTACTCGTTCAGCAAACCCAATCGTGCGTCCGTCACGCTGCTCGCGGGCCTCGGCGTCGAAGGGGACGTACACGCGGGCGAGACGATCCGGCACCAGTTCCGCATGACCTACGAGCCGGACCTGCCCAACCTGCGTCAGGTCCACCTGATGCACGAAGAACTCTTCGACGAGCTCGGACGCAAGGGCTTCGCCGTCGCCGCCGGGCAACTCGGTGAGAACATCACCACCCGGGATGTGGACCTGCTCGGCCTTCCGGCCGGCACCCTGCTGCACCTCGGTGAACAGGCCGTGCTGGAGGTGACGGGGCTGCGCAACCCGTGCGCGAAGATCAACGACTTCCGGCAGGGCCTGCTCGGGAAGGTGTTCGCCCTCGATCCCGTCTCGGGCGACTTCACCTTCAAGTCCGGCATCATGGCCGTGGTCCGCCACGGCGGCCCGGTCCGTCCGGACGACACCGTGGAGGTCGAGCTCCCACCGGCCCCGCACCGCGCGCTGGAGCGCGTCTGAGCACGAGGGACCGCTACCGGCTCGGTGCCGAGCCTGTCCGCCGCTCATGACGCGCACGTGCGCGGTGATGAGCTGCGCGGAGCAGCCGGCGAACTGCCTCATCCGTCCGGCGGCCCGGATTCACCACTGCGAGCCAGGCGACGGAACCGTAGACGGGGTGCGCGATCACGGCATCGGTGATGCCGGGGTCCGCATCCGCGGCCGGCTCGCGCGGCGCGTGGCCCGTCCAGTCGATGAACTCCTCCTTGCCTGCGGCGATGTTGACACGAAAGGTGTCCGGGCGGTCCAGGCGCGAACTCTCGTCGCCCGGACAGTTCTTCGTCACGATCGTCGCGAACGGTTGAGTCGCTTCCGGCATGACACCGTCGGGAGAGTAGAAGAAGAACGTATCCCCCCAACTGATCTCCGGTGAGCCGTCGCCGGGTGCCGGCCTGAATGACAGGGTTCCGTCGAACCCGTCCACGAAGTCGATGATCTCGTCGATGGTCATGTGCTCAAGCGTTTCATTAAGGTGCTTGTGGAGACTTCGGACCGGAACCCTGTGAGGTGGCGGGTGCCAACCCTCGAACCGGCCATGCGCACGGTCGATGTGGCGCGACGTGCCGGGTACTCCGTCCAGCAGGTCCGCAACCTCGAACGCGACGGTGTCCTGCCACCAGCGACGCGCTCGGGTGCGGGCTACCGGGTCTACGGGGACACCCACCTGCAGTCCGCACTGGCCTACCGCGCGCTCGCGAGCGGCACGGGTCCGGTCGAGGCCAAGCGGATGGTTCGTGCCGTGCATGAGCGCCCGGCCACGGAGGTGCTCGCCATGCTGGACGCGGCACACGCCCGGCTCGACCGGGAGCGTAGGGACCTGGAACTCGCCAAGGAGGCCGTCGCCGCGATCTCCTCCGAGTTGATCGAGGACGTACGCCCATCGGACTCGATGAGCGTCTCCGAACTCGCCGCCGCGCTCGGAGTGCGCCCGTCGACACTGCGGCACTGGGACGCCGAGGGCCTCGCTGTGCCGGGCCGGTTTCCCCCACGAGGGACGAGACGGTACTCGCCGGCCCAAGCCCGTGACGCCCGGATCGTGCACCAGCTCCGCAGCGCGGGCTACCGGATCGACCCGCTCCGGAGCTTGCTGCCGAGCCTGCGACGCGGGTACGGGCAAGAAGGGGTCGAAGCCGCGCTGGCCGCCCGGGACGCGAGCATCGCGGCGCGCTCCCGTGCCCTGCTCGACGCCGCTGTCCCACTCAGCACGATCCTCGCCGCCAAGGAGCTGTGACCGTCTTTCCGGCCACGCGCGCTCAAGCGGGCCGGGGATCGTGGTCCGCCGGCAGGTCAGGTTCGGAAAACACGACGGGCCCGGCACCGTGCATGCGGTGTCGGGCCCGTCGGGCGGTCAGCGTGCGGGCCGGGGCATCCGGCCGTCACCCCGCCTCACGCGTCAGGCGTGCGAGCCGGCCTTGCGGCGGCGTACGACGAACATCGCGCCCGCACCCATCGCCAGGGCCGCGCCGCTCGCGAGGGCGAGCTGCGACGTCGAGGACGAGCCGGTGGCTGCGAGGCTGCCGCTGACAGGACTGGCCGACGTGCCGCTCTGCGGCTTGAGGTCCGAGGTGTTCGGCTTGCTCGTACCGGTCTTGGCGTCGTCGACCTTGCCGGGCTTGCTGCCGGCGGCGGCGATCACGAACTCGTAGCCCTCGAGGTCCGGGCTGCCACCGCAGGTGCCGTTGTCGTTCCAGTAGTCACCGGCGACGAAGGTGACGCCGTTGCCCGCCGGTGCGGAGGCGTCGATCGTGAGGCGCATCTTGACGTCGGTGTGGGCGCCTGCCTTGAGCGGACTGATCGGGTCCATGTAGTGCTCGTTGTCGACGTTCTTCCACTTCGAGGACGAGGCGGGCGACCACTGCAGGTGCACCAGGTCGTCGAGGTCGTTGAGGCCGCTCCGGTCGGTCGCGTGGACGTAGGCGAACGGGAACACCTCGTCCATCGTCTCGTCGGTTCCGTTGGTCACCCGGAGTTTGAAGTTGACCTTCGTGCCCGCGACGACCGTGGACGGCAGACCCTTGACGACCGTGGTGAGCTTGGCCTCGGGGATACAGTCCCCGTCGCCCTCACCGTCTTCCTCGGCCTCCTCCTCCGCTTTGGCCAGCGTCTCGTCGGCGGCGGTCTTGTCGGCGAGCGCCGCCTTGGTGGCCTTCTTGGCCTGGTCGTACGCCCGCGCTGCGGCGACCCGCTCGTCGTCACGTGCCTCCAGGGCCGCAGCGAGCTCGGCGTCCGCGTCGGCCTTGGCCGCATCGGCGGCGGTGGCCGCGGTCTCGGCCTCGGTGAGAGCCGCCTCAGCAGCGGCCCTCTCCGCGTCGGTGGCCGTGTCCTTGAGTTCGTCCAGCGCTGTCGTGGCGTCGACAACCGCCTGGTCGGCTTCGGTCTTCGCGGTGGCAGCCTCCGCTGCCGCGGCCTGGGCGGCCACGACGGCGGGATCGGTCGCGGAGAAGATCGCTTCCATCGCCGCGTATGCGGCACTCTCGGCAGCCACGGCATCGTCGTATGCCGCCTGCGCCGCGGCGGCGGCCTTTTTCAGCTCCGCGACGGACGGCTTCTCCTGCGTCTGCGCTGCCGGCTTGCCGTCGGCGAACGCGGGGGTTACCGACAGCAGGACGGCAGGCGTGGTCACTGCGGCGACAACAGCTGTCGCAAGAATGCGGCGAATCTTCACAAGAGCCCTTCGAGGTCCGAACAGAAGAGAAGAAGGGGTCGCAGCGGAATGGGGCACGCAGATGCGACTCGGAAAGATCGTATGGCCGGGGCAGCGATCAGTCGTCACGATTTCTTCACCCGTCCCGGCCGACACAACGACACCGGGACAGACAGACAAGGCGAAAGGGTGCAGTTGCTTTCACTGCCTGCGCTTTCGCTGTGAGGAACGCCACACGCCTCTGAATCGGTCGATCGCCGGCGGCGGCACGAGCGCCGTCGCCGGGTCGGACTGCCCTGCCCCACGCCCGATTCGACGAACAGGGCAGCTGCCGGAACCGCCCCAGCCCACCCTGACGCTCATGTCCTCACGCAGTCGGCCGGTCACCGTGCACCACGGCGTCGAGTGGCCGGTACCCACACCCGGCGAGGCCTGGACCGTGGGCGCGATCGTCCTCGACCGGGACGGCAATGCGTTCGCCCAGAAGCGAAGCGCGGACCGCCGCCTCTGGAATGGTCCAAGCACTCCGCCTACGACTGGTTCGGCTCCGGCGACCTCCACCGCCTGAAGGAGAACTGCGCGGGCCGGCACTTGATCCACGACCTGGTCGCCCGGACCCTGCAGGACCGCCAGGACAGCGCCTGATTCGGAATCATTCCACGGAGGGCCGCGACGGCTGCCCACCCGCTCTCGTCTCAGCGGTCGCGCGATCCGGGCACAGGGTGCGCGTTCGCATGGACGTACGTGTGGTCGGGGACGCCCGGGCCTGTGGGTGCCATGCCCGGCCCCGGACCGTAGTCCACAGGCGCCGGTTCCGGCTCGGTGAAGTAGTCGGGGTCCCTGGGGCGGGCTCGCGCCAATCCCAGCGGACGGGGGGCGGGCTCGAGGTGGGGTATGTGCTTCGAGCAGTGTATGTAGGCCTCGTGGACGTTGATGACAGTCCACAGCACGGGGTGCCGCCCGGGGGCGGTGTCGACAGGGATCCAGGGGTGGACGGCCCGCAGCTCCTGGTCGTCGACGAGTTGGGCGGAGCCGTTGACGTGCAGTCCGACGTGGTCGCGGGTGAAGTCCATGAAGAGCAGACCGATGTGCGGGTTCTCGGTGATGTTGCCGGCGCTGGCCATGACGCCGTTCCCGCGGTACTCGGGGTAGGCCAGGGTGCGGTCGTCCAGCACGGCGACGAATCCGGGGGGCCCGGAACGGAAGGTGGCGTCGCAGTGGCCGCGGGCGTCGGCGGTGGAGAGGAACACCATCGACTGGCGGTGGATGAATTCACGCATGGCCGCCGTGAGGTACGGGTGGACCTGCCGGTCGTAGAAGGCGTCTGCGCGTTCGCTGGTGCCCAGGTGGGTCTGCAGCAGGCGCTCTCCCTGAGAAGGGGTGGCGTCGTGGCGGGTCACAACTGGTCGAACTCCTGACCGGGTCGGGGCGGCGTGAGAGGCGCGGTGAGGATGGGCGTGTCGAGCGGGTCGTGGTGGATGTGGGCCCGGGGGGTGCCTTGGCGCAGGAGGGTGTGCACGGCCGTGGTGACCATGTCGGGCGGACCGCACAGGAAGGCTTCGTGCCGGTCCCAGGGGCCGAACTCGTGCAGGACCTGCGGGAGTGTGCCTTGCTGGCCGGGAATGTTCTCGTGCGAGACGGCCGCGCGGACGGACAGCCAGTGGTGGCGTTGGGCCAGCCGCAGCATGTCGTTGAGGCCGTACAGCTCGTCGGCGGTGCGGGCTCCGACGAACAGGTTCACGTAGCGCCGCATTCCGGAGACTGCGGCTTCCTCGATCAGGGCGCGGATCGGCGCGAGACCGGTCCCGCCGGCCACCAGCAACAGGTCGCGGTCGCCTGCCGAGGCAAGGGTCATATCGCCCTGGGGCGGGCCGAGCCGCACCCGGTGTCCCGGTACCGCGTGGTGAACCAGCGCGTTGCTGACCTGACCCTGGCGCACGGCCCGGACGTGGAACGTCAGCGTGTGGTCCGCACGCGGCAGATGGGCGGGTGAATAGTGCCGCCAGGTACGGGGATACCAGGGGGTTTCCATGCTCACGTACTGCCCGGCGACGTACGGGTAGGGCTGGTCCGGCCGCACGGTGATCTCGGCGATGCCGTGGCCGCGGTGCTCGTGCCGGATGATCTGCGCCTCCCAGGAAGCCGGGCGCAGGCGCATGTCGTCGGTGGCGGCCGCGGTCATCACCTCGGCGGCGAGGTTGTAGGCGCGGGTCCAGGCGGCGGCGACCTCGGAGTTCCAGGCGGTTCCCGCGAAGCGGGCCAGGGAGGATACAAGGCACTCACCCACGGCCGGGTAGTGGGCGTCCAGCGCTCCGAACTTACGGTGGTCCCGACCCAGCCGGGAGCAGAACCGCACGAGGTTGTCGACGTCATCGACGAGATCGATGATCCGCAGCAGTCCGCGCAGCAACCGGTCGCGCTGGACGTCCATGTTCTCCGGGAACAGCCCCCGCACTTCGGGATACCGGGCGAAGAGGATCGCGTAGAAGTAGACGGTCATCTCCGTGGCCTGCGGTGCGACCACCGACAGGCTCGTGCGCACCAGGGAGATCTCCCGGTCCGTCAGCGGGGCGGACGTCACGCTCTGCCCCCGGAGAGCGCAAGGCGACGACGCCTCCTCGTTCGTCGAGCGGCAACACCGTGGGGGGCAGCGGGTGTCGCCCAGAGCGAGGGGACCACCAGGCATACCAGATGTGCTGACAAGAAAAAATTCGCAATCTTAGAAGGAGTTTCCGTGTCGCTCAGGTCCAGAACAGCGAACGTGTGATCGGGGGACGAGCCATTGTGCACATAGCGCGCCAGGACGGAACCCACCCCTGACGCCTGCACCTCGATCACCAACCAACACAACTTGCCTGAAAACGACGCCTCGCGACCAGTGCACCCCCAGAAAACGACGGAGCTGGACATGGCGCGTCACCAGGGTCTCTGACAGCCCGACGCCGCCCCGAACGGCGCTCCGGGCACCTTGAACCCGGATTCGATGGGGAGGTTCGGTAAGCAAATATGTGAGGTCAAGTGAACGTACGTGCGAAGGTTGAGTCGCGAGCGGTCAACCCTATGACCCCTAGTGCCCAGCCGCACCGGACATACACAGCGCCCACGCGCGAGGAACACGAAGCCCGCGTCCTGGTTCCCCCGCCCACGTGTGCCGCTGAACCTGTTCGGGTGCGCATCTCGTGCGGATCCCAGCCCGGATGCCCAGGCTTGGCCTCACGATGCGTCTCCTCGTGAAGGTGAAGGAACATGCCGACGTACGTCGCCCTGCTGAGCTGGACCGATCAAGGGGTCCGAAACTACAAGGACACCGCAAAGCGCTCCGAAGCCTTCGGGTCAGCGGTACAGAAGCTCGGGGCGAAGGTTCTGAGCATCTACTGGACCGTCGGTCCGTACGACCTCGTGGCCATCGTCGAAGCACCCGACGACGAAACTGCCACGGCAGCGCTCCTGCAACTCGGCGGGGTGGGCAACATCCGCTCCACGACTCTGCGGGCCTTCGGCCAGGAGGAGATGGAGCGCATCATCGCCAAGGCGGCTGTCTGACGGCCCACGTCGTCCAGTACACGCAACGCGAGGCCGTGAGCCACCTGGACCGCACGCTGAAGCGGCAGCCTCCCGACCGTGGGTGACCGCCCGCTGATGTCAGAAGTAGATGCCGAAGGCCCCCAACCGTGATCGGTTGGGGGCCTTCGCACTGGTGGGCGCGGACGGTTTCGAACCGCCGACATCTGCTTTGTAAGAGCAGCGCTCTACCCCTGAGCTACGCACCCGTGGATGAGCCAACAGATTACATGGCCCACGGCCCACGGCCGCAATCCGGTTCCCCGCCCCGCCACCC